>JAWDWJ010000059.1:0-1047 GCA_032477695.1 Streptococcus parasanguinis | reverse complement strand
AAATCCTAGCAAAGATCCGATTCGTCGCTTTCAAGATTTTCTTCCCATGAAGGATCATAGTTACCAATTGGTTCTGGATTCGATTGTCGCAGACTATCCTTTGACTCTAGAGGAGGCTAGTCGCTTGTACCAGCATTTATTTATCTACTCACACGGGATGGCCTCTATGGTTGCTTCTGGCATTTATCAGTTCAGCATGGAAGAAGTGATTGGATTACTGACAGAGGTTTGTCAATCTCTCATCAAAGAAATGGTAGGAAAGAAATGATTCAACTAGAAAATGTGCACAAAAGTTACGGCCAAACTAAGGTTTTAAAGGGGATTGATTTGCAGATTCAAGACCAGGATGATGTGGTTATCCTCGGTCCTTCTGGATCTGGGAAATCAACTCTCTTAAATGTGTTATCAGGATTAGAAAAGGTAGACGAGGGGCATATCCTCATTCAAGGACAAGATTTATCACAACTCACGGATGCTCAATTGACAGCCTTTAGACGTGAGAAGATTGCCTTTATTTTCCAGCAGTATTATCTATTGCCGAATCTAACGGTCAGACAAAATGTAAAGATGGGAGCTGACCTGGCAGACAATCATGATTTTTTGCAGATCATCGAGGATTTGGGGCTTGGCGATAAGCTGGACAAGTATCCGAGTGAATTGTCGGGTGGGGAACAGCAGAGAGTGTCTATTGCCCGGGCCTTGGCCAAAAAGCCAGAGATTCTCTTCTTGGATGAGCCGACGGGAGCCCTCGATGAAGAAACAGGGCGCAAGATTCTCGACTATATCTGGAAGTTGAAGGAAAAGCTGGGCTTTACCCTCATCATGGTGACGCACAACCAAAATATTGCGGATATGGCCAGAACCATCATTCGTGTCAATAGTGGTAAGATTACCGAAGTTGTGATCAATGATCAGCCTCAGACTGCCTTTGAGATTGGATGGTAAGCCATGTTTTCAGTAAAAGATATTCGAAAATTAGTTGTCGTCAGTATCATTGGGGCTTGTGCGGTCTTTGTGGCCAATCTCTTCTTGAATTTTTACCTGGAT
>JAWDWJ010000058.1:0-1608 GCA_032477695.1 Streptococcus parasanguinis | reverse complement strand
TTCAAAATTGAAATTCTCTCCAGAAGAGACAGCTGAGTTTGCGACAACCTTGTCTAAAATTGTCGACATGGTGGAATTGTTGGAAGAAGTGGACACAACCGGTGTTGCCCCAACAACGACCATGGCGGATCGTAAAACCGTATTGCGTCCGGATGTTGCTGAAAAAGGGACGGACCGTGACCGCTTGTTTAAAAATGTACCTGAAAAGGATAACTACTACATCAAGGTACCAGCTATCCTAGAAGATGGAGGAGATGCCTAATGTCATTCAACCATAAAACAATTGAAGAGTTGCACGACCTCCTTGTTTCTAAGGAAATTTCAGCAACGGAATTGACTCAAGCGACGCTTGATGAGATCAAGGCGCGTGAAGAAGCAGTCAATGCCTTTGTAACGGTGGCCGAAGAAGCTGCTCTTGCGCAAGCCAAAGCCATTGATGAAAAAGGAATCGATGCAGATAACCTCCTGTCAGGGATTCCGCTCGCAGTTAAAGACAATATCTCAACAGATGGCATCTTGACCACTGCGGCATCAAAAATGCTCTATAACTACGAGCCAATCTTTGATGCGACAGCTGTTGCCAATGCCAAAGCCAAAGATATGATTGTCATTGGAAAGACCAACATGGATGAATTTGCCATGGGTGGATCAGGTGAAACTTCATACTATGGACCAACCAAGAATGCTTGGGACCACAGCAAGGTGCCTGGTGGATCTTCTAGTGGTTCAGCAGCTGCTGTCGCTTCAGGGCAAGTCCGTTTGTCTCTTGGTTCAGATACTGGTGGTTCTATCCGTCAACCGGCTGCTTTTAACGGGATTGTTGGTCTCAAACCTACTTATGGAACAGTTTCCCGTTTTGGTCTCATTGCCTTTGGTAGCTCACTCGACCAAATTGGACCTTTCGCTCCAACCGTTAAAGAAAATGCCCTCTTGCTTAATGTCATTGCCAGCGAAGATGCCAAGGATTCAACATCTGCACCTGTTCGTGTAGCAGACTTTACTTCTAAGATTGGTCAAGACATTAAAGGCATGAAGATTGCCCTTCCTAAGGAATACCTTGGTGAAGGGATTGACCCAGAAGTCAAAGAAACCATCCTTAATGCGGCCAAACACTTTGAAAAATTGGGAGCAACTGTCGAAGAAGTTAGCTTGCCTCATTCTAAATACGGGGTTGCCGTTTACTACATCATCGCTTCATCTGAAGCTTCTTCAAACTTGCAACGTTTCGATGGCATTCGCTATGGTTTCCGTGCGGAAGATGCCAAGAACTTGGATGATATCTACGTGAACACTCGTAGCCAAGGTTTCGGTGATGAGGTCAAACGCCGGATCATGCTGGGTACCTTTAGTTTGTCATCTGGTTACTACGATGCTTACTACAAGAAAGCCGGTCAAGTTCGTACCCTCATTATCCAAGACTTCGAAAAAGTCTTTGCGAATTACGACCTCATCCTTGGTCCAACAGCTCCAAGCGTAGCCTTTGATTTGGATTCGCTCAACCATGATCCGGTTGCCATGTACTTGGCTGACCTCTTGACCATTCCAGTCAACTTGGCAGGTCTTCCAGGAATTTCGATTCCTGCAGGTTTTGCGCAAGGTCTTCCAGTT
>JAWDWJ010000057.1:0-1637 GCA_032477695.1 Streptococcus parasanguinis | reverse complement strand
ATCCTGAATCTTCAAGTTGATTGACGGTACCAAAAATTTCTATGACCTCATCTCCACCTTGTGGTGTCCCATTTCCACCCTCAATCCATTGCGTTTCGTACCAATAAATCTGAACAGATTCAACCTTTGAACTATTCGATTTCACAAAATTGACTATTTCTTCTTCATGTTCTTTCAAATAGACTAGCTGCTTTTGTTTAATGGCTTCTTTGTCTTCTTTTGTGGTTGAAGAGGTGACAGTTTGCGCTTGTTTCGTATGCGCTTTTTGTTTTACAGTACAACCTCCAATGCTTGTGAAAATAAGCATTAAAGCTAATAACTTAAGTGTACGTTTCATTTTAATTTTCTTGTTTCCTCATAACACTTTTACTTCTATTTACTTAAGAAAAAATTTTCCAGCCACCATTTTCCTCGATATAAATATCATTTAGCATCCCCATTTTTTTGATAGTTGGTATGCTATTTTGATCTTCTAGGTAAAAATCAACGGAGAATTTTGTGTTTTTTAATTGATTAATTTGACCAGAAATAGATAAATTGTATCCACCACCCTGAGGTGTTCCATTCCCAGACTCTTCAATTACCATACTATTCCAATCAATCTGGACGGATTCGACTTTTGAATTCTGAGCCTTCACATAATCAACGATTTCCTGCTCGTGTTCTTTGAGATATGCTACTTGTTCTTTTTTTATTTCTTCTTCTGATTTTTGTACGACTTTCTTTGAAGATGAGGCCGTTATCTTCTGTTCGGGTCTTTTGGTCAGGGTCATGATTTTTCCTCCAAGAAAAACCAGTCCTAGTATCGGTAACAAAATGATCAAAAATAGTTCCACACGTCTCTTCATTTAATCTTCTCCAATCTATACTCTCTGAATTGATCTATCAACTTATTTATTCGAAAATTCTTTCACCTATCATTTCTGGATCTATTATGGACTCATAGCTCAAATATTTTTGGATTTTTTTCCTCATAATAGGAAGAATGATCTGTTGATTATCCTAAGGAAAATTCGAACCAGAAATTGAATCAATTGAAGTTGGATTCTCAACATTTGGTTTTGGGACAATAAAAAATGAATAGCCATTGAGTTCCTTATCATTTTCCCCATAGACCTTTAAACGGATGTCAAACCCAGATTCCGTAAAAGAACCACTATCTCCTACTTTCACGCTATCCCAATCATACTTGACTCGAACAACTTCTGGATCATTCGACTTTATGTAGTTCATAATTTCGGACTCGTGTTTTTTTAAAAAGTCGACTTGCCTTTGAGTAACAGTTGCTGTATCCTCTTTGGTGGAGGAAGAAACATTCGTTTTTTCTTGCTTCATCTCTTCTTTAGATTTTACAGTGCAACTTGTGATGATGAGCAACGCGACACATAAAGCAAGTAAATTGAAAATCATTTTTTCTTGTCTCTTCATAAATCCTCCTTACAGGCTTTGAATCTTCCAGTTCTTACTCAATATAATCACCCTTAATACTAATATTATAGCCCATACTGAATGTCATCTTTTGATCAGAATCAAATACGACATCCACCCTCCATCCTGAATCTTCAAGTTGATTGACGGTACCAAAAATTTCTATGACCTCATCTCCACCTTGTGGTGTCCCATTTCCACCCTCAATC
>JAWDWJ010000056.1:0-1929 GCA_032477695.1 Streptococcus parasanguinis | reverse complement strand
GCTGTAAAAGCTGATGAAATCAGCGTAGTAGAGCCCACTCAACCACTGCGTCTTGCTCGACAATCCAAAAATAATTGAGAGGCTAGGACTTTTGTCCCAACCTCATTCTGTTCCTAGTTTTAGGAATTTTCCATTTTTATAGAAAGAAAAAGGTGTACAATGGAGGTGAAAAGGAAGGTGATTTCTATGGGAGAAAGGGATGTGATTCAAGAGGCAAGAACGACGATCACCCTTCTTCAAACAGCCTTTTCTAAGGGATTCACCCCTAGTCCAGATACCCTTCAATTTCAAGAAAATCTAGATCAGATGTTGAAAGGTTTACGAAAGGCTAGGCGGGTAGACAATCGTCTGTTGATTGAGTTAGAAAAGTTTTATCAGACCGCCAGTCTATTGATTGGTCTGGGTGGGTTAGCTTTGAACGAAGAGGCCTTTCAAGCTTGGCGAACTTATGATCACTGGCATTACGAGGTTGTGAAGCCTCACTTACAGGTCTACGGACCGACGGTGCTTTTGTAGTTGACGTGCCTTGAGTTTGTCCACAGATATTCAGAGGAGGTGTTGGTCATGGTAGTCCTTCATGATTTTCTACATCAGTTAACCCTATCGTTTTGGAATTTCTATTACTCGCTCTTTTTCTTATTTGAAAAATAAGAAGGATTGAATCCCTTTTACATATAGTAGAAGGGATTTTTGATGCAGAATCCTTGAAAATCTGAGGCTCTTGGATTATGATGGAGCTAATAGTAAGAAGCGTTCCTTGTGGGGAATGCAGGAAGCGAGGAAAAAAGATGGCAGAGATTTATCTAGCAGGTGGCTGTTTTTGGGGCTTAGAGGAATATTTTTCACGGATCCCCGGTGTAGAACAGACGACGGTGGGCTATGCCAATGGCCAGGTAGAAACGACCAATTACCAACTGATCAAGGGAACGGATCATGCAGAGACCGTTCAGGTCATCTACGATCCAAATAAAATCACACTACGAGCGATTCTGCTCTACTATTTCCGGGTGATCGATCCCTTGTCCATTAACAAGCAGGGAAATGATCGAGGCCGACAATATCGAACCGGTGTCTATTATACAGACGAGGCAGATCGTGAGGTGATTGCCCACCTGTTTGCGGAAGAAGAGAAGCAACTGGGCCACAAAATCGCGGTTGAGTTGGAACCCTTGCGCCACTATATCTTGGCTGAGGACTACCACCAAGACTACCTTAAGAAGAATCCTGGAGGCTATTGCCATATCGATGTGACAGATGCAGCCCAACCCTTGATTGATCCAGCAGCCTATCAGAAGCCAGATCAAGAAATCCTAAAGGCGAAACTGACAGCAGAACAGTACCAAGTCACCCAAGAAAGTGCGACGGAACGTCCTTTCCACAATGCCTATGATCAGACCTTCGAAGAGGGCATCTATGTGGATATTACGACGGGGGAGCCACTCTTCTTTGCCAAGGATAAGTTTGCGTCTGGCTGTGGATGGCCAAGTTTCTCCCGTCCCATTGCCAAAGATGTCGTCCACTATTACCAGGACCATAGCCACGGGATGGAGCGGATCGAAGTTCGTTCCCGCTCAGGCAATGCCCACCTCGGCCATGTCTTCACCGATGGACCAAAAGACCAAGGTGGCCTTCGCTATTGTATCAATTCGGCCTCTCTGCGCTTTATTCCAAAAGAAGAGATGGAGCAAGAAGGATATGGTTATTTGGTAAAAGCATTGAGATAATAGAAAAGCATCTTAGAAACTTTCCTTAGGTGAATACGGACGTCAGCGAACTTCGAAGAAGTTCCATGACTAAATCAAGATACAAAGGGCGTCTGCGGATAAAGTCAAATAGGAAGTTTGACGCAGAATCTTTCGATTCTAGGAGGACTTATCTTTTTGACACAATCCGCAGCCCGTGTTCAATTCGTTTTGAACCCCTTCGCTT
>JAWDWJ010000055.1:0-1965 GCA_032477695.1 Streptococcus parasanguinis | reverse complement strand
AATGTACGAGTATCAGTTATCTATTGTTAGATACGGCCCAAAAAAGTAAGCGATATGATTTTCTAGGAAATGCTAAAGTGACACTTGGAATTTGTTTAAGTGATAAAAAGCTAGTTGATGAAGGCTTGCAGTTACTCGAATTAACTGATGAAATAACGTTGTTGGAAGCATGTAGGTCAGATGTGAAGCGCTATTTCAAAGACTAATATTCCTAACGAAATCAGTCATAAAACTTTTTAAAAATATGATCAACGTGTTATCGTAATCTTGCTTAATGTTAAAGAAAACTGATATAATAAAGTTTATTAAGGTACTATTTAATTTTTACAGAACCAAACTATTCCCCTATTTATAATCTATTGATTCATATTTTATGAAATTAATCAGTAGATATCGTTCTGAAAAGCCTTGATAATACGCTGTTTTTAGTCCAACTGAAACCCATACTTTCCAAACCAGGCTTGAAAAAAGCTCGTAAAGCATCACAATTTAGTAAACGTTAAAACTTATTTAAACTTATTGAAAGCATTTCGTATCAAAAATACGGGATGCTTTTTCTGTTCACCCCAAATTTTTGTAACTAGGTGATACTTGAAATTAATACAAATTTGGTTGTTTTTGATAAATCTAAGCAACACTAAATGATGAAGTGAAAGGGGATGAATCTTTGATAGTATTCATTTATTGTGAAATATGATATATTTATTAATTAGATGGATGAATACTTCTAGAGTTAAATATAGCATAATAGGGACAGACTTTTTGGTTTATTTTTGTTTGTAGTCGGATTATGAAAGAATATCCAATATTATGCGATAAGATAGAATGTTACAAAAAAGAAAGGGGATGCAATCCGATGAAGAAAGACAGATTAATTGTATTGACAGATGCTGTTCTAGCAATTATTATGACCATCTTGATTTTAGAGTTAGAAAAACCAACAACACCAAGTCTTGAAGCTTTTTGGGATTTACGGCAAAATTTCTTTGCTTGTTTTCTTTCCTTTTTCTGGTTGGGATCGTTATGGATGGCACTAAACACATTATGGGAAAAGGTTGAGAAAATTTCCTCAGAAATTATTTGGTGGAATTTGTTTCTACTCTTGGAGCGGCAGGAGTTCTCTTTGGAGAATTTCATGCCATCCAAGATACCAGTCTGAATGATGTGGTGGACCGGATCTATATAAATGTCAAGGATTTACCGTTTCAGTCCTTGGGAGCTTTAGCTAATATCCTGTCTGATGTTAAGAAGGGACTGATTCAAGACAGTCATATCTGGTCTTTCTTCCAGTCATTTTTCAAACAATATCAGTTGATAATCAGCTTAAATCAGATCTATCAGTTTGTCTATCTTTCTCTGATGGAGATCATGTCCTATCTTCACTTTGATTATTGGAAAAAACGGCTCGGTCAGGAGCTAGTATGAATAAGGAGAACAAATGAGACGTTTAAAAATGTTATGGCATATTATACAGGTTACGGGTTTTACTCGGTTTGCTCTGAGTTTTGTGACCTTTGTTTTTGGGTCAGGAGGCGTGCTTTTCCTAGTTGAACCTGCTATCACAAATTACGGAGACGGTCTTTGGTATGCTTTTGTGACTTCGACGACTGTCGGCTACGGGGATCTCCTAGCTGTGACCTTGATTGGAAGGATTACCAGTGTCTTCTTGACGATTTATGGGCTCATATTTTTTGGCTGTTTATCAGCTGTTATTATTAATTATTATACCGATTTAAATAAGGAAAGAGGAGAGGACAAATGACTGCCAATTATTCAACACGGGAATACCGTGAGAAATTATACGATGACCTTCATGTTCGATTAAGAGATACAATGATTTTGATGTGTTCGATTTTTATTGCCTCTATAGGTCTAAATATGAATTCAACAGCTGTCATTATTGGAGCCATGCTGATTTCCCCTCTTATGACACCGATTATTGGACTGGGGTTTGGTTTAGCTATT
>JAWDWJ010000054.1:0-2123 GCA_032477695.1 Streptococcus parasanguinis | reverse complement strand
AACTGTTCAGTAACGTACACCCTAAACGGTTTGCCCCTATCCTTTCTGTTGTGAATGTTAGATAATGATAATGAACATGATGTTCATGAATCTATTATAACAAAGGAAATAGGATTATGAAGACAAAACATGCGGTCTGGATCGCTTTTTTCTTGAATTTGAGTTATGCCATTGTTGAGTTTATTGCAGGAGGGATTTTTGGATCCAGTGCGGTCCTTGCGGATTCGGTCCATGACTTGGGGGATGCGATCGCTATTGGGATCTCCGCCTTTTTGGAGAGTATTTCCAATCGTGAAGAAGATAGCCGCTATACCTTGGGCTACAAGCGTTTTAGCCTTTTAGGGGCCATGGTAACAGCTGTGATTCTTATGACAGGGTCCGTTCTGGTTATTTTGGAAAATATAACGAAATTGGTTCACCCACAACCTGTCAACGATGAGGGCATTCTCTGGCTTGGAATTATTGCCGTCAGCATCAATGTGCTAGCGAGTCTCGTCATTCGCAAAGGGCAAACCAAGAACGAATCCATTCTCAGCCTGCACTTTCTGGAAGATACCTTGGGTTGGGTGGCTGTCATCTTAATGGCCATTGTTCTCCGATTTACCGATTGGTATATTCTGGATCCGCTCTTATCTCTTGCCATTTCCATCTTTATTCTGTCAAAAGCCATTCCACGTTTTTGGAGCACGCTCAAGATTTTCCTGGATGCTGTGCCAGAAGGAGTGGATATCCAGCAAGTCAAGAGTGATTTGGAGCAGTTGGACCATGTCGCTAGTATTAACCAGCTCAATCTTTGGACCATGGATGGCTTGGAAAAAAACGCCATTGTCCATGTTTGTCTAGAGCATGTCAACCACATGGAGGTTTGTAAAGAAGCGATTCGTACCTTGCTCAAAGATTGCGGCTTTCAAAACGTCACTATTGAGGTTGACGAAGACTTAGCAACTCATCGAGCCCACAAGCGCAATATCGAGGAGCTGGAAGTGGATCAACATCATGGGCATGATCATCACCATCATTAATGACGACTTGGTATAAGTAGAAGCTCGATAAAAAGTGTATACTATAGATAAGTAAGCAATAGAAGGTAGGTTAATCCTATGAAGAAAACAGTCTATACAAAAGCTGGGCAAGTGGGTCTAGTAGAAGTAGAACGTCCACACATCGAAGCGCCAGATGACGTCATTCTCCGCATCGTTCGCACCTGTGTCTGTGGATCCGATCTCTGGAGTTACCGCAATCCTGATATTGAAGCGGGGCATCAAAATAGTGGCCACGAGGCTATTGGGATTGTCGAAGAAATCGGTGAGGCCATTACCACGGTCAAACCAGGAGACTTTGTCATCGCGCCTTTCACCCATGGTTGTGGGGAGTGTGATGCCTGTCGTGCTGGCTATGATGGGACTTGTGACCGCCATATCGGCACCAACTGGTCTGATGGGGTTCAAGCAGAGTACATGCGCTTTGAGTATGCTAACTGGGCCCTTGTCAAGATTCCAGGTCAACCATCTGATTATACAGAAGCCATGCTCAAATCCTTCTTGACACTAGCAGATGTTATGCCGACGGGCTATCATGCGGCGCGTGTAGCAGATGTGCAAAAAGGTGACAAAGTCGTGGTCATTGGGGACGGTGCCGTGGGTCAATGTGCGGTGATCGCAGCTAAGATGCGTGGTGCATCGCAAATCGTCCTCATGAGTCGCCACCAAGACCGTCAACAAATGGCCTTGGAGTCAGGTGCGACAGCTGTTGTGGCTGAGCGTGGTGAAGAAGGGATTGCCAAGGTCCGTGAAATCCTCGGCGGCGGAGCAGATGCGGCTCTTGAATGTGTGGGTACCGCAGCAGCCGTAGACCAAGCCCTTGGTGTTCTTCACAATGGAGGGCGCATGGGATTTGTCGGCGTTCCTCACTACAATAACCGTGCCCTTGGTTCGACCTTTGCCCAAAACATTTCGGTGGCAGGTGGAGCAGCCTCAGTTACTACTTATGATAAACAAGTTTTGTTAAAAGCAGTTCTTGATGGCGATATCAATCCGGGTCGTGTCTTTACTAATAGCTACAGCTTGGATGAGATTAATCAGGCTTATAAAGACATGGATGAACGCAAGACTATTAAGGCTATG
>JAWDWJ010000053.1:0-3717 GCA_032477695.1 Streptococcus parasanguinis | reverse complement strand
AATTGTTTTTGGATTGTCGAGCAAGACGCAGTGGTTGAGTGGGCTCTACTACGCTGATTTTATCAGCTTTTACAGCCCTACTCAACTGTGCGGAGGTGGAACGACGAAATCGAGTTCTAACGAATGACCGATTTCTGTCCCACTCTCTTTTTTTAATTATTTACTTGACCAGACACTTTCCAAAATGTTGGTTTGGTCACGATCTGGTCCGACTGAGAAGGTTGAAATGCGTACACCAACCAATTCGCCGATCCGGCGGACATAGTTGCGGGCATTTTCTGGAAGCTCATCCAAGTGGCGAACACCTGTAATGTCTTCTGACCAACCTGGCAATTCTTCATAGATTGGTTTGCAACGTTTGAGTTGCTCCAAGCTTGCTGGATAGTGATCAATGCGTTCTCCATCCAAGTCGTAAGCCACACAGATTTTCACCGTATCCAAGCCTGACAGAACATCGATCGAGTTCAAGCTAAGGTTGGTAATTCCTGAGACACGACGGCTATGGCGCATGACAACTGAGTCAAACCAACCAACACGACGAGGACGACCGGTTGTTGTCCCATACTCATGGCCGACTTCACGGATCCGATCACCCACTTCATCGAAGAGTTCCG
The DNA here is from genome assembly GCA_032477695.1 of Streptococcus parasanguinis. Lineage (GTDB taxonomy): Bacteria > Bacillota > Bacilli > Lactobacillales > Streptococcaceae > Streptococcus > Streptococcus parasanguinis_Y. The sequence continues at coordinate 3,103 of JAWDWJ010000053.1, read as the reverse complement.
TAGGGAATGGGCCATCACCAACACGGCTAGTGTAGGCTTTACATACACCGACAACCTTGTCGATCTTGCTTGGGCCGACACCTGATCCGATGGTCACCCCACCTGCGACTGGGTTTGAAGAGGTTACAAATGGATAGGTTCCTTGGTCGATATCCAACATAACCCCTTGGGCTCCTTCAAAGAGCACGCGCTTGCCGTTATCCAAAGCATCGTTCAAGATAACAGAAGTATCGGTTACATATTGCTTGATTTGTTGACCATATTCATAGTATTCTTCGAAGATATCGTCAAATGACAGAGCCTCTGCATCATAGAGTTTGGTAAATTGACGGTTCTTTTCTTCCAAGTTGATACGAAGACGTTCCGCAAAGACGTCGCGGTCCAAAAGGTCCGCGATCCGGATTCCCACACGCGCAGCCTTGTCCATGTAGGCTGGTCCAATCCCTTTGATGGTCGTTCCGATTTTGTTGTCGCCTTTAGACTCTTCTTGGAGACGGTCCAATTCGATATGGTAAGGAAGGATGACATGGGCACGGTCTGAAATGCGCAAACTATCCGTTGTCACACCTTCTTCATGAAGATAAGCCAACTCTTTGACCAATGATTTAGGGTTGACCACCACGCCGTTTCCGATGACAGAGATCTTTTCAGGGAAGAAGATACCAGAAGGAATCAAGTGCAACTTGAACTTTTTGCCGTCGATTACGATGGTGTGCCCGGCATTGTCCCCACCTTGGTAGCGAGCAATGACTTCTGCATTGGCTGATAGGAAGTCTGTAATCTTCCCTTTTCCTTCATCACCCCATTGGGTTCCTACTACAACAACTGATGTCATAATTCTTTTTCATATACCATAGATAGGATGCTATCTATGCCTTTCTTCAAACTAGGGGCAGGAGTCTCACCTGCAAGTTTGTCTTACACTCTATTATAAGCAATTTTTGATGTTTTTTCAAGATCCACTCAGCTATCGTTTATTTTTCTCCTTCCTTTTTAAACCAACTTCTCTATGAAACTCGTCTTTTACTTGGAAATGGCTTCTTTCTAGAAATAACGTTCGGAATTTTCTTTTCTTCTTGCCCTTCTTCTGAAACGACTGATTTTCGGAATTCTCCTTGTCCCCACTTTGCTTGATTTGTGCTAAAATAGTAGGTATGGACAAAATTATTAAAACTATCTCAGAAAGTGGCGCTTTTCGTGCCTATGTACTAGACAGTACAGAAACCGTACGAACAGCCCAAGAAAAACATCATACACAAGCTAGCTCCACGGTCGCACTTGGCCGTACCCTCATTGCCAGTCAAATCTTGGCGGCAAACGAGAAAGGAGATACTAAAATTACGGTCAAAGTCCTTGGGACTAGCTCACTCGGAGCCATCATCACCGTGGCAGATACCAAGGGAAATGTTAAAGGCTACGTGCAAAATCCTGGAGTGGATATCAAGAAAACGGCAACTGGCGAAGTCCTGGTGGGACCATTTGTCGGAAACGGAGAATTCCTTGTTATCACAGATTATGGTACGGGAAATCCTTATCACTCCATGACCCCTCTTGTGACAGGTGAAATCGGAGAAGACCTGGCCTTTTATCTGACGGAAAGCCAACAAACGCCATCTGCAGTTGGACTCAATGTCCTGTTGGATGACGAAGACAAGGTCAAGGTGGCTGGTGGTTTCTTGCTCCAAGTCTTGCCAAATGCCAAGGAAGAAGAAATCGCCCGCTTTGAAAAACGGATCCAAGAAATGCCTGCCATCTCCACACTTTTGGAGTCTGAAGACCATATTGAAGCTCTTCTAAAGGCTATCTATGGGGATGAACCCTTTAAACGTCTCTCTGAAGAAGAGATCCGTTTCCAATGCGACTGTAGCCGTGAGCGTTTCTTGAACGCTTTAGCAAGTCTGCCAGCTAGTGATCTAAAAGAGATGAAAGACGAAGATCACGGTGCAGAGATTACCTGCCAATTTTGCCAAACCCACTACCACTTTGACGAAAATGACTTGGAGGAACTCATTCGTGACAAATCTTAATACGCCATTTATGATCGGGGATGTCGAAATCCCTAACCGTACCGTCCTAGCCCCAATGGCTGGAGTAACCAACTCAGCTTTCCGGACCATTGCCAAAGAACTGGGAGCAGGACTCGTTGTGATGGAAATGGTCTCTGACAAGGGAATCCAGTACAACAATGAAAAGACGCTTCACATGCTCCATATCGATGAAGGAGAAAATCCTGTATCGATCCAACTCTTTGGAAGTGACGAAGATAGCCTCGCACGCGCAGCTGAATTTATCCAAGAAAATACCAAGACCGATATCGTCGATATCAACATGGGTTGCCCGGTGAATAAAATCGTCAAGAACGAGGCTGGTGCCATGTGGCTCAAGGACCCAGACAAGATTTACTCCATCATCAATAAAGTTCAATCCGTCCTTGATATCCCACTCACTGTTAAAATGCGGACGGGTTGGTCGGATCCTTCCCTAGCAGTTGAAAATGCCCTCGCTGCTGAAGCTGCGGGTGTCTCTGCCCTTGCCATGCACGGACGGACCCGAGAACAAATGTATACAGGTCACGCTGACCTTGAAACCCTTCACAAGGTTGCCCAAGCTCTGACCAAAATTCCATTTATCGCAAACGGAGATATCCGTACGGTTCAAGATGCCAAACAACGGATCGAAGAAGTCGGTGCTGATGCGGTCATGATTGGTCGCGCTGCTATGGGCAATCCTTATCTCTTCAACCAAATCAATCACTACTTTGAAACAGGAGAAATCCTGCCTGATTTGACTTTTGAAGACAAGATGAAGATTGCTTACGAACACTTGAAACGCTTGATCGGTCTCAAAGGTGAGCACATTGCCGTTCGTGAATTCCGTGGTCTCGCCCCTCACTACCTCCGTGGTACCTCAGGTGCAGCCAAACTACGCGGCGCCATCTCCCAAGCCAGCACTCTGGCTGAGATTGAAGAACTCTTACAATTAAAAGCATAGAAATACAAAAAGCAGAGAGTGGGACAGAAATCGGTAATTCGTTAGAATTCGATTTCGTCGTCCCACCTCCGCACAGTTGAGTAGGGCTGTAAAAGCTGATGAAATCAGCGTA
>JAWDWJ010000052.1:0-3751 GCA_032477695.1 Streptococcus parasanguinis | reverse complement strand
TTCAATTCGTTTTGAACCCCTTCGCTTTTTAATTTTTAGGCTCAGGCTAAAACAGTTCCCCGAACTGTTTTACTCTCAAAACTCCCGAGTGCCTGAAACGTTATTGTTTCAGGCACTTTTCTCACAGCGGAAAGTTTAAGTAGACGATTGAATCATTCTATCGAATAAATTAATTTATGAACCAATTTTTTATATTTTTTAACAGAAAAAAGAGGCTGGGACAAAAGTCCTAGCCTCTTTTTTGTATTGTCGAGCAAGACGCAGTGGTTGAGTGGGCTCTACTGCGCGGATTTCATCAGCTTTTACAGCCCTACTCAACTGTGCGGAGGTGGGACGACGAAATCGAATTCTAACGAATTACCGATTTCTGTCCCACTCTCTTTTTTGGTCTATTTTAAGTGGCAGTATTTGAAATCCAGCTTTTTAATTTGGTCCCAATTTTTTCGAGCCTCTGGTGGCAAGACGATGAGTTGCTGGCGCAACATAGTCGTGATTTCGAGATTTAAGGATTCGATGGGGAGGGCAATGGCTACGGAACTTTTTGCCCTTTGGATCTTGTCCATGCAATATTCAATATGATGACAAGCTGCACCGGTCTGTGATTGACGGCTAGCTGCGATTTCTTGTCGCATATTGTAGAGTAATTGGACCAATTCAGACTTAAGGAATTCGATCGTATCTGATTTTTCTTGAGCTAAAAGAAACATAAGCACACCTCCTTTTGCTATAGTTTAATACTAATTTATTAAAAATGCAAGAGGGTAAAGTAAAAAAAATAAAATTTTTTTAGAAAAAGATACAGAAAAAGAGAGGGCTCACATCTCCCCACTAAAGACAGTTGAGCCCCTTGTCTTAAAAATGGCTTTCCTCCCTTGGTCGGGTTGACTTGACAGAGGTCTGTAGCTACAAAAAAACTCCTGAAACATACTGGTTTCAGGAGTTGAGAGGCTTTGACCCGAAGGTTTCAAAGAAAAATATCGATTGATTATACAAGACCTTGTGCAATCATCGCGTTTGCGACATTTTCGAAGGCAGCGATGTTGGCACCTGCAAGGTAATCTTTACCAAGACCGTAAGTTTCTGCAGTTGTTTTAGCAGTGTTGAAGATGTTGGTCATGATGTCTTTCAAACGTCCGTCCACTTCTTCGCGTGTCCATGAAAGACGTTGGCTGTTTTGGCTCATTTCAAGAGCAGATACAGCAACCCCACCAGCATTAGCTGCTTTAGCAGGTCCGTAAAGGATACCATTTTCTTTGTATACGTTGATGGCATCGATGTTACTTGGCATGTTTGCTCCTTCAGAGACAACTTTCACACCTTGAGCGACCAAACGTTTTGCAGCATCGCCATCGATTTCGTTTTGAGTTGCACATGGAAGAGCGATGTCATAGTTACCAGCATAAGTCCATACAGAACCTTCGTAGTAAGTAGCAGTTGGTTTTTCAGCAGCGTATTCAGTCAAACGTGCACGACGTTTTTCTTTGACGTCTGTAAGAAGGTCGAAGTCAATACCGTTTTCGTCGATCACGTAACCGTTTGAGTCAGATACAGAGATAACAGTTGCACCAAGTTCAGTTGCTTTTTGAAGAGCGTATTGAGCAACGTTACCAGAACCTGAGATCACGACTTTCTTACCAGCAAAGCTGTCGCCGTTGGCCTTGAGCATTTCTTCAGTGTAGTAAACCAAACCGTAACCAGTTGCTTCTGGACGGATCAAGCTACCACCGAAACCAAGAGGTTTACCAGTCAAGACACCAGCATCAAATTGGCGAAGGCGTTTGTATTGACCATAAAGGTATCCGATTTCACGTCCACCAACCCCGATATCACCAGCTGGAACATCAAGAGAAGGACCGATGTGTTTTTGCAATTCAGTCATGAAGCTTTGGCAGAAACGCATCACTTCAGCGTCTGTTTTTCCTTTAGGATCGAAGTCAGATCCACCTTTACCACCACCGATAGGAAGACCAGTCAAGACGTTTTTGAAGATTTGTTCAAAACCGAGGAATTTCAAGATCCCTTGGTTAACAGTTGGGTGGAAACGAAGACCACCTTTGTAAGGACCTACAGCAGAGTTGAATTGAACACGGTAACCACGGTTTACTTGGATGTTTCCTTCACGGTCAACCCAAGGAACACGGAAAGAAATTACGCGCTCAGGTTCTGTAATACGAGCCAAGATGTTTTCTTCGATGTATTCAGGATGTTTTTCAAAAACAGGTTCCAAAGTGCTGAGGAACTCTTCAACAGCTTGAAGGAATTCAGCTTCGTGGCCGTTACGAGCTTTTACAGTTTCGAAAGTGCTTTGGATATATTCTTTAGCAGTTGTCATGTTAATTCTCCTTTGTGAATGAAACGAAAACCAGCAAACCCGCTAGGGGAGTGGCTTTGAGACAGTTGACAAACAATGTCATGTTTTATTACATGGATCATTATAGCAGACTTTTTTTGGCTTGTAAAGAAAAAAGTTGAATTTTCTGAAAATTTTATCGCGACTAGGAAAGTCCGAATGTTTGGAAGAATTTTTAGCTTTGATTGTCCGGAAGCTTCTAAGTGATGGTATAATGAAAGAAGAAAATAGAGAGCATCCCGAACGATTCTGTTGGTGGTGTTTCAAAAAAGGAGTACAAGATGGTATCGACAAAAACGCAAATTGCTGGTTTTGAATTTGACAACTGCTTGATGAATGCGGCAGGTGTAGCCTGTATGACCACTGAGGAATTAGAAGAAGTGAAAAACTCAGCTGCTGGGACCTTTGTAACCAAGACAGCGACCTTAGAATTCCGTGCTGGTAATCCAGAGCCACGCTACCAAGATGTGCCGCTTGGTTCGATCAATTCGATGGGGCTACCTAACCAAGGGTTGGATTATTATTTGAATTACTTATTGGAGTTGCAAGAAACGGATCCTGACCGGACCTTCTTCTTATCTCTCGTCGGCATGTCTCCTGAAGAAACTCATACCATCTTGAAAAAGGTGCAAGACAGTGACTTTAAAGGCTTGACAGAGTTGAACCTATCTTGTCCCAATGTCCCTGGGAAACCTCAGATCGCCTATGATTTTGATACGACAGATCGGATCTTGTCTGAGGTCTTTGCCTATTTCACCAAACCTCTAGGGATCAAGTTGCCACCTTATTTTGATATCGTTCATTTTGATCAAGCAGCAGCGATCTTTAACAAATACCCGCTCAAGTTTGTCAATTGTGTCAATTCGATCGGAAATGGCCTCTACATTGAGGATGAATCCGTGGTGATCCGTCCGAAAAACGGATTTGGTGGGATTGGTGGAGAATACATCAAGCCAACGGCTCTCGCCAATGTCCATGCCTTTTACCAACGTCTGAATCCAGAAATTCAGATTGTGGGGACTGGGGGCGTCTTGACTGGTCGCGATGCCTTTGAACATATCCTCTGTGGGGCTAGTATGGTGCAAATCGGAACGACGCTGCATAAAGAAGGAGTAGGAGCTTTTGACCGCATCACTGCGGAACTCAAAGCCATCATGGAAGAAAAAGGCTACCAAAGCCTGGAAGATTTCCGTGGGAAACTGCACTACATTGACTAATTTTTTGAAAAGAACTTCCTCGAGTGGAAACTTGGGGAAGTTTTTTATGAGAGTGGTACAGAAATCGGTAATTCGTTAGAATTCAATTTCGTCGTCCCACCTCCGCACAGTTGAGTAGGGCTGTAAAAGCTGATGAAATCAGCGTAGTAGAGCCCACTCAACCACTGCGTCTTGCTCGACAATC
>JAWDWJ010000051.1:0-3768 GCA_032477695.1 Streptococcus parasanguinis | reverse complement strand
AGAATTCGATTTCGTCGTCCCACCTCCGCACAGTTGAGTAGGGCTGTAAAAGCTGATGAAATCAGCGTAGTAGAGCCCACTCAACCACTGCGTCTTGCTAGACAATCCAAAAATAATTAAGAGGCTAGGACTTTTGTCCCAGCCTCTTTTCCTTATTTGCTAGGGTGAAAGCCTTAGGAGATAGGAGATTCCGCCCTAATTATCATAAGAAAGTGCTTAAAGACACAGGAAAAGCTAGCAATTTCATCTAAAAAGTGATAAAATAAACAATGTAAGTGGGATCAATCCCACAAAAATTTATAGGAGGCCTATGACAAATGGCAATCGTTTCAGCAGAAAAATTTGTCCAAGCAGCTCGTGACAACGGTTATGCAGTTGGTGGATTTAACACAAACAACCTTGAGTGGACTCAAGCTATCTTGCGTGCAGCAGAAGCTAAGAAAGCTCCAGTACTTATCCAAACTTCTATGGGTGCTGCTAAATACATGGGTGGTTACAAAGTATGTAAAGCCCTTATTGAAAACCTTGTAGAATCAATGGGTATCACTGTACCAGTTGCTATTCACCTTGACCATGGTCACTACGACGATGCTCTTGAATGTATCGAAGCTGGTTACACTTCAATCATGTTTGACGGTTCACACCTTCCAGTTGAAGAAAACCTTAAATTGGCGAAAGATGTCGTTGAAAAAGCTCATGCTAAAGGTATCTCAGTAGAAGCTGAAGTTGGTACTATCGGTGGTGAAGAAGACGGTATCATCGGTGACGGTGAATTGGCACCAATCGAAGATGCTAAAGCAATGGTTGCTACAGGAATCGACTTCTTGGCTGCAGGTATCGGTAACATCCACGGTCCTTACCCAGCAAACTGGAAAGGTCTTCACCTTGACCACTTGCAAAAATTGACTGAAGCTGTTCCAGGATTCCCAATCGTATTGCACGGTGGATCAGGTATCCCTGACGATCAAATCCAAGCAGCTATCAAACTTGGTGTTGCAAAAGTTAACGTTAACACTGAATGCCAAATCGCATTTGCAAATGCTACTCGTCAATTCGTACGTGAATACGATGCAAACGAAGCAGAATACGACAAGAAGAAACTCTTCGACCCACGTAAATTCTTGAAACCAGGTTTCGAAGCAATTACAGCAGCTGTTGAAGAACGTATCGACGTATTCGGTTCAGAAGGCAAAGCTTAATAAAAACAGGAAAACAAGGTCCCATGTGGATCTTGTTTTTTTGTTTGGGAAAAGTTGCTTCCGGGATTTAATTTTTGTACAATATGCCTATGAAAAAATTTAAAAAATTTAGCTGGATCATTTTTGTTGTTCTTATCCTTTTTCTAGGAGGTACATTTGGTTTTCACCAACTTAGTTTGCAAAAAGAAAGTAAGCTTCTCATGCCTATAGGTAAGAAGGTTGTAGTCAATGGACATCAAATGAATGTATACATTAAAGGTGAAGGATCTGAAACGATAGTATTTCTTTCAGGTGCAGGTATTGCTTCACCTATATTAGACTTTAAGAATCTAACAGATTCCCTATCCAAAAAATACAAAGTAGTCGTTGTAGAGCGGGCAGGATATGGTTTTAGTGAAGATAGTGATCAATCAAGAGATGTGATGACGGTTTTTTCTGAGACCCGTCAAGCTTTGTCTCAAGCCGAAGTTTCGGGGCCTTATGTGATTGTTTCTCATTCAATGGCTAGTCTTGAAAGTCTGGCTTGGCAAGAGAAATATCCTAATGAAGTGAGGGCTTTGATCGGTCTTGATTGGGCCTTGCCGGCGAGTTATAAGGATTTAAAGGAACATCCAACTCTCATGACCTTAGCCTATTGGACGAGTAAGATTGGCTTATTACGCTATTTCCCTGAGTCCTTTTATATAAAAAATCCAACTCTGACTGAAACTGAACGACAACAATATAAATTACTAGCATATAAGCAGTTGATGTCACAAGCCATGCTTCATGAATCCCGTTTGGCAAAGGAAAATGCCAAGAAAGTTCCATCTAGCATTAATCCGAAAATTCCAGCCTTACTCCTGGTTTCTAACGGTGAAGGCACGACCTTTAGCCAATCAGAGTGGCAACGTTATGCAGAGAGATTTGCAAGCGACCAGTCTAATGTTCAAGTCGTCTATATGGATGCGCCTCACGACCTCTATCATTATCAAAGCAATGCTATTGTTTCTCGCATTAAAGAATTTTTGGAGAATAATTGAGGGCTTAAAAATCCATTGAGACTGATGGTAATAATTAAATGCTGAAGGATTAACAGTAGAATCGTTAATTTTCTCGATTAAAAAAATTCTTTTTCTTAACAATAAACCTGCCCGTGAGGGTGGTTTTTTTGGTGTCTTAAGGAAACTATTTAACAGAATTTTTGATTAAAAGTTTCATTTTAAGAGAGAAATCTCTAATTTCATAATCAATAAGCAAACGCTTGCATTCCTATTTTTATTAGATTATAATAGGTTGGTATAAAGCCTTCTGTAATAATATTGAGAAAGTGTAGAAAGTAAGGATTTAGAATATTTGTAGTCAAAAATACAATGTTGCTTCTTACGATAGGGAGATAGATATGGCAATGATAGAAGTGCAACATCTTCGGAAAAATTTTGTGAAGACAGTTAAGGAGCCGGGGTTAAAGGGAGCCTTACGCTCCTTTATTCATCCTGAAAAGCAGACCTTTGAAGCGGTCAAGGATTTAACTTTTGAAGTTCCAAAAGGGCAGATTTTAGGATTTATCGGGGCAAATGGTGCTGGGAAGTCAACCACCATCAAAATGCTGACAGGAATTTTGAAGCCCACATCTGGCTTTTGTCGGATTAACGGCAAGATTCCCCAGGATAATCGCCAAGATTATGTCAAGGATATTGGAGTCGTTTTCGGACAACGCACCCAGCTATGGTGGGATTTGGCTCTGCAAGAGACCTACACGGTTTTGAAAGAGATCTATGATGTACCGGACTCGCTTTTCCATAAGCGCATGGACTTTTTGAATGAAGTTTTGGATTTGAAGGAATTTATCAAGGATCCTGTGCGGACTCTTTCACTAGGTCAACGGATGCGGGCGGATATTGCGGCTTCCTTACTTCACAATCCCAAGGTTCTCTTTTTAGATGAACCGACTATTGGTTTGGATGTGTCGGTCAAGGACAACATTCGCCGGGCCATTACTCAGATTAATCAGGAGGAAGAGACAACTATTCTCTTGACTACTCATGATTTGAGTGATATTGAGCAACTCTGTGATCGGATTTTTATGATTGATAAGGGGCAAGAGATTTTTGATGGAACGGTTAGCCAGCTCAAGGAGACCTTTGGCAAGATGAAGACTCTCTCCTTTGAGCTGACGCCAGGTCAAAATCATCTCCTCTCTCATTATGAGGGCTTGCCTGATATGTCCATTGATAGACAAGGAAATACTCTCAATATTGAATTCGATAGTTCCCGCTACCAGTCGGCCGATATTATCAAGCAAACCTTATCTGATTTTGAAGTCCGTGATTTGAAGATGGTAGATACGGATATTGAGGATATTATCCGTCGCTTCTACCGAAAGGAGCTCTAAGATGGTCAAATTGTGGAGACGTTATAAACCCTTTATCAATGCAGGGATTCAGGAGTTGATTAGCTATCGAGTCAACTTTATTCTCTATCGGATTGGTGATGTCATGGGGGCTTTTGTCGCTTTCTATCTCTGGAAGGCTGTCTTTGACTCCTCCCAGGAGCCTTTGATTCAGGGCTTCAGTATGGCAGATATCAC
>JAWDWJ010000050.1:0-5597 GCA_032477695.1 Streptococcus parasanguinis | reverse complement strand
AATTTCTGAGCCCCTTGACCAGCAAATAAGAACGCACGTTTTGTCACTATCCTAATCCTTTCGACGTTTTTAGACGTTTACATCTGCCCAACGAGCAGCCTCTCTTTGAATCACCTTGGCTGCACCATAATAGATATCTTCTAGAATTTCAGCACAAGTTTCTTCCTTGCTCACAAGACCAGCAATTTGGCCTGCCATTACAGATCCATTGTCAACATCTCCATCAACAACGGCATTGCGAAGCGCACCTGCTCCTAATTCTTCAATTTCTTCTTGAGTCTTCTTACCTGCCAAGAAATCTTTTTCAGCTTGGTTATAGGCAGAAGCCAATTTATTCTTGATCGCACGAACAGGGTGTCCAACAACTGATGCTGAAACTACCGTATCAATATCTTTCGCTTTCAAGATTTTATTCTTAAAGTTTTGGTGAGCGTTAGATTCTTTAGCAACCACGAAACGAGTTCCCACCTGAACAGCTTCAGCGCCTAACATAAAGACAGCTGCAGCACCGGAACCATCAGCGACACCTCCAGCACCAATTACTGGAATAGAAACAGCTTCAACCACTTGACGAACCAAGGTCATGGTCGTCAATTTACCAATGTGACCTCCAGCTTCCATGCCTTCTGCAATCACCGCATCGGCACCCAATTTTTCCATCCGTTTTGCAAGGGCAACAGATGGAACAACTGGAATGACAGTGATCCCTGCTTCATGGAAACGATCCATGTATTTCCCAGGATTTCCAGCACCAGTTGAAACAACTTTTACACCTTCTTCAATCACCAGGTCAACAATGTCATCCGCGAATGGGGACAAAAGCATGATATTTACACCAAAAGGTTTATCTGTAATAGACTTCACTTTATCAATGTTAGCCTTTACAACTTCTTTTGGAGCGTTCCCGCCACCAATGATTCCAAGACCACCGGCGTTTGATACTGCTCCAGCCAAGTCACCATCAGCGACCCATGCCATCCCACCTTGGAAGATTGGATATTTAATATTCAATAGTTCAGTAATTCGTGTTTGCATTATACCTACCTCTTTTTTCGCTTAAGTAATAGTTTGAGTTTAAAAGATTGTTTCTTTGAGCCTCAAACTATTACCTAAACAAGAGAGAATATCTTTCGATACTCTCATCTATCATTATTTTGTTTTTTCTTCTACGTAAGCGACAAGATCACCAACTGTAGACAATCCTTCTTCAGTTTCGATTTGGATATCAAAAGCATCTTCGATTTCAGAGATCACTTGGAACAAATCCAATGAATCAGCTTCTAAATCTTCGAATGTAGATTCAAGAGTTACTTCTGATGGTTCTTTACCAAGTTCTTCAACGATAATTTCTTGTACTTTTTCAAATACTGCCATGACAGGCCTCCTTAAAAAAAATATATAAATTTTTAAAATGTGTTTCCACATGTTTAACTAGATTGTAACAAGAAGTGTGCCCCATGTCAAACCTCCACCGAATCCTGTCAGAAGAATTTTTTGACTTCCATCCATCTTGATTCGATGATTCTCGACACACTCCGATAATAGAATGGGGATACTAGCAGCACTAGTGTTCCCATATTCCATCATATTTGCTGGGATTTTCTCTCTAGAGACACCCAGTTTTTTTGACATCTTATCTAACATTCGGTCATTCGCCTGGTGTAACAGAAAATAGTCAATCTCTTCTGCTTCCATAGAGGCGTCTGCTATAATTTTTTGAATACTTTTCGTGACATCACGAATGGCAAAATCAAAAACTGCCCGTCCATCCATTGTCAGATATCTTCGATCAAAAACGTCATCTGAATAAGGGGAAGACAGACCCAAATAGCAAGACTCAAGACTAGCACCTCGGCTACCATCTGTAAAAAGATTCTCAGCCAAAAACGATTTTTGATCGCTTGCTTCAAGCAAGACACCACCAGCTCCATCTCCAAAAAGGACTGAAGTGGAACGGTCTGACCAGTCTAATACTTTTGAAAGCGTCTCACTACCGATCACAATTCCTCGCCGGTACATACCTGAAGAAATGTATTTTTCAGCAGTGGCTAATGCAAATACAAATCCGCTACATGCTGCAGTCAGATCAAAGGCAAAAGCTCGAGAAGCTCCAATATTAGCTTGTACCCGGGCTGCAGTTGATGGCATTAAGCTATCTGGTGTAATCGTAGCAACAACGATGAAATCAATTTCCTCAGCATCTAAGTTTGCTTTTGCTAATAATCTTTGTGCAACAATTGTTGCTAGATCACTTGTCGTCTCATCTTTTGAAATGTGACGCCGAAGGATACCTGTCCGACTACTGATCCATTCATCACTTGTATCCATGATCTCAGCCAAATCATCATTTGATACGACTTGGTCAGGTGCATAATGAGCAACTTGACTAATTTTAGCAAAGACCATTATTTAATTTCCTCCAAGAAACGATACAGATTTTGCAATCCTTTTTGCATCACTTTCTTCTCTTCGGGACTCATATCTCCAATAATCTGGTTGACCATCCGTTTATGGAATTGCTGATGAAGACGATAAAGTAGACGACCGTTCTTCGTTAAACTCAAGTGTACAACCCGGCGATCAACTTCCGATCTTCTTCTTTCGATATACCCTTTGCGTTCAAGATTATTCAAACTTGTCGTGACAGTCCCCAAAGTCACCATCAACTCCCGTGAAATATCACTCGGGGTTGCATTCGGTGTCGAACCAATCACATCGATCGTATGCATTTCTTTAATAGAAACATCTTTGAATCGACTTGCTCTTAGGCTCGACTCCTCAATAACCAAAACATTATTAAAGATGGATGTTAAATAGTCGTTAACTAATTGGTAATTCAAAACTCCACCTCCTAATTTTACTTTGATAGTCAAATTTTATCAAAAATGAAAATAATTTGCAAGCATTTTTTCACAAAACATAGAAAAAATACAAATTTATTTTCCTTTAAATTGTGGCCGACGTTTCTCGGAGTAGGCAATAACCCCTTCCTTGAAATCTTCTGTAAATGCTAGTTTCTTTTGCAAATTTAATTCAAGATTCGCATATTGGTCCCATTCTTTCAAGAAGGCTTCCCAAACCATTTCTTTCATAGCAGCATAAGAATTTGAAGATCCTCTTCTTAATTTTTTAAGCAATTGCTCAACTGTTTTATCGAGTCTTTCAGATTCACAAACACGATAAGCTAGGCCATAATCAAATGCCTTTTCAGCAGTCAAGGCTTCACCCGTCATTACTAAATGAGTAGCCCGAGACATGCCAATGGCTTTTCCTAACAAGAATAACCCACCCGCATCCGGTGCTAAACCAACCCCAACAAAGGCTTGGATAAATTTAGTACGATCACTAATAATACAAAAATCAACAGCTACTGCAATGTTAGCAGCTGCTCCTGCGACCGCTCCATCTGCTACCATAATAACCGGTTTTGGTAATTGCTTAATTTTCTTTGAAATTGTATTAACTAATTCGGCAATTAAAACAAGAGACTCGATGTCATCCGCATCGACTGCGCGTTTCATTTCGCTCAAATCTCCACCAACTGAAAAGATTTTCCCTTCTGCTGATAGAATAATGAATTTTACTTCCTCATTTTTTTCTGCATCTTCCAAGGCAGCTAAAATTTCCTGACACATTGGAATGTTAAAACCATTGGATACTTCAGGACGATTTAAAGAGATTGTCGCGAGGTCGTTTTCGACAGAATACAAAATTGTTTCAAACATCACAGACTCCTTTTATTTAAACATAAAATATTTTGATATTAAAACTTTCGAATTATAACATATCATACCACAAAAAAGTAAAATAGTAAAATATATCTATAAGATGTAACAAAATTGTAAAATTTGAATAATTACAATTTCTCTCCTCTACAGAATCAATTATTTTATGCCCTATCTGTAAATACATTGTATCAATAACTGAACTTTGATATAATGTATTAATGAAACTATTAAGGAGAAAATATGAAAGTAACTAAATTCGGTGGAAGTTCTCTAGCATCAGCTTCTCAATTAAAAAAAGTACTTGATATCATTAAAGATGATCCAGAAAGAAGATTTGTAGTTGTATCAGCTCCAGGCAAACGCAACGCTGAAGATACAAAAGTAACAGACGCTCTGATCCGGTATTATAAAGAATTTACTTCAGATAAGGATGTCACACAAACACAACAGTGGATTATTGAACGTTATCGTGCCATTACAGAAGAATTGGGTCTCAAAGATTCCATTATTCAAGAAATTGCTGAAGATATCTATGATTTAACAAATTTACCTAAAAAAGGGAATCCATTCACATACGATGCATTCCTAGCAGCAGGCGAAAATAACAATGCTAAACTCATTGCTGCTTATTTCAATCAAAATGGATTAGAAGCAAGATACATCCATCCAAAAGAGGCAGGGATTACAGTCACTGCAGAACCTTCCAACGCTCGTATATTACCATCTAGTTACGATAAAATTGAAGAACTAAAAGACTCAAGTGAAGTGATTGTCATTCCAGGATTCTTTGGTGTTACTCAAGATGGTAATATTTGTACATTTTCTCGTGGTGGATCTGATATTACTGGATCGATCATTGCAGCAGGTGTAAAAGCAGACTTATACGAAAACTTTACAGACGTAAATGGTATCTTTGCAGCACATCCAGGTATTATTAAACACCCACATTCTATTCCTGAATTAACCTACAAAGAAATGCGTGAATTAGCCTATGCTGGTTTTTCAGTCTTACATGATGAAGCACTTGTTCCAGCATACAGAGGTAAAATTCCATTAGTCATTAAAAATACAAATAATCCAGACCACCCTGGAACCCGCATTGTTTTGGAACATTCAAATGATCATGTGACTGTTGTAGGGATCGCAGGTGATTCAGGATTCGTTAGTATTAACACTACAAAATACCTTATGAACCGCGAAGTCGGTTTTGGTCGAAAAGTCCTTCAAATTTTAGAAGATCTCAATATCAGTTGGGAACATATGCCAACAGGAATTGATGATTTATCCATCATTTTGCGTTCACGTGAACTGACTCCAATCAAAGAACAAGAGATTCTGAAACAATTAACACAAAAGCTAGAAGTTGACACAGCCGAAATTGAACATGATCTTTCTATCATTATGATTGTTGGTGAGAAAATGAAGAGTCAGGTAGGGGTTACTGCCACTGCAGCCAAAGCACTATCAGAAAATGAAGTGAATATTCAAATGATCTCGCAAGGTTCTAGTGAAGTTTCCATTATGTTCGTTGTAAGTAAAGATCAAGAAGAAAAAGCAATTAAAGCCTTATATCAAGCATTTTTCCCAAATAACTAAATAGAGAAAAGCTCCGTTAACTAAACGGAGCTTTAATTAACATTAAAATGAAAAGTAAAAAAAGAGATCAATTACTTGATCTCTTTTATTCTATACTCCGCCAGTAGGACTCGAACCTACGACATCATGATTAACAGTCATGCGCTACTACCAACTGAGCTATGGCGGAATCAAGCTAAGCGACTACCTTATCTCACAGGGGGCAACCCCCAACTACTTCCGGCGTTCTAGGGCTTAACTGCTGTGTTCGGCATGGGTACAGGTGTATCTCCT
>JAWDWJ010000049.1:0-6412 GCA_032477695.1 Streptococcus parasanguinis | reverse complement strand
GTCACCAACGATGATTTCACCGTTTTTGAATGACACAACAGATGGAGTTGTGCGGTTACCTTCTGGGTTTGCGATAATTTTTGATTCAGTTCCTTCAAGGACTGCTACTGCTGAGTTTGTTGTACCTAAGTCAATACCGATAATTTTAGACATATGTTTTTCTCCTTAAGTTTTTTCTTCCTTTTTTTCTTTTTGATACTCTTCTTAAGTGGCGACGCCGTCAGAGCTTGACTTCGTCAATCTCTTTGACTAAACTTTGAGCCTCAGGTCTCAAAGTTTGCGAAGATACCGCCACGGCGAAGAGTATCGCCTTTGGTTCGCTTCGCTCACTATTGGCAAAGCCAAACCAATGTTAATCTTTCTTTCATAGTTTAGTGTCGTTTCGGACAAGGTAGCCTAGTTATATACTACTACCATGGCTGGGCGTAGGATGCGGTCATGGAGTTTGTAGCCTTTTTGGAAGACTTGTGCGATGGTGTCTGCTGGATGTTCATCATCTGCAGGCAAGGTTTGGATGGCCATGTGGTAGTTATGGTCAAAGGCTCCGTCCGCTGGAATTTCTTCAATTCCTTCTTCTTTCAGAGCATGTACCAAACTTTCTTGGACCATTTCCAAGCCCTTCTTCACATCATCTGTCAATCCTTCGACGGCAAGGGCACGTTCGAGGTTGTCCAGTGATGGTAAGATCGCTTTTGCCAAATCTTGGCTACGGTATTTTTGTAATTGTTGACGTTCTTCATTGGCACGGCGCTGAATGTTTTGCATTTCTGCATGAGCACGAAGGTACTTGTTTTCAAATTCCTCGGCACGCGCTTGTGCTTCTTCTAACTCAGAAGGTTGGTTGCTTTCCTCTACAACTTCTTCAGTTGCTTGGACAACTTCCTCTTCTTTCACGTCTTCTTTTTTGATATCTTCTGTCAAGGCATACACCCCTTTCATTTGGTCTTAATTTACTTCATAATGGTTGCTGTTGAGGTAACGGTAGTAATCCGTCAACTTCATAACCAGTACCCGTCCGATGACATTGACCAGGCTAATCACACGCCTGTAATCCATCTCTACGGGACCGATCACATGCATGAGGGCCATCCCACGATAAGGCACTAGGAACTTGTGACTAATGACCGTCACATTTTTCAAGGCCTTCTCTTGGGATTCTGCAACCAGGATCTGGGTCATTTGGTCTTCTGGCATTCCCCCTCGCAACTCGAGAGCTACGTGTTGGGGATTATCTAAGAACTGATAGGTCTGAAGATCGGCGTAGGTTAAGGATGAAACCTTTCCTTCTACAAAGACCAGTTCTTGAAATAGTTGCGAGAAGACGTAATCAAAGAGATCCAGCACATTGTCTGTCGTCTTGAAATAGCGCTGTACAATCTGTGGAATCTCCGTCCGCAAGCGGTAGTGGATATCCAAGACTGTATTTCCAATGAAACGCTCTTGAACCAGCTGATGGAAGATTTCCAAGTCACTGGTTAAGAAATTCTTTGGAATGGCAAACTGGACGGTGACAGGCTTTGATTCATCCAAGGTCAGAACTGCTAAGGCATCGTGATTGGATAATGGAACAGTCTCAAAACCAGTCAAGCGCTGACGTGTCGGTTCAACATCCTGAATCACTGCAGTGTAACCCGTCATCTGGGCTAGTAACTTGGCCGTTGCATCCAAGATATCGTCTAACTTAAAGGCTTCGAAATCAAAGGCTTTCACCACCTGGTAGACATCCTGTTCATCAATCAACTCTAGATCAAGCGAGTTTTGAACAAAATATTGAAAACCAGCTCGGCTAGGCATGCGGCCACTCGAAGTGTGGGCCTTTTCTAATAAGCCTTGTTTTTCGAGGGCAGCCATGTCGTTTCGAATGGTCGCACTACTGGATTGAATCACATCTTGTAACGCTTTTGAACCGACTGGTTCGTGGGTCTTGGTAAAGATATCGACAACAAGATTGAGAATCTCATTTTGACGTTCTGTAACCATGACCTCACCTCTCTTTCATTTTTTAGCACTCTAAACACTCAAGTGCTAAACCTTGATTCTATTATACACCCATCCAAAAGAAAGTCAAGAGAAAAATCCAAAAAATTAGCACTCTTTTTTCAAGAGTGCTAAAAATCATTCTTAAGACCTAGAGAAGTGAATCTCCTCTTATTTGCCAGCTTTTTTCAATAGCTGAATATATTCTTCCAATACTAGCTGATGCTTGGCCATATACTGAGCATTTTCTACGCCAACATAACGGAAATGCCAATTCTCAAAATTCACACCCGTGATGTTGCTCTTCCCATCTGGGTAGCGAAGCACAAAGCCATATTGCGGTGCGATGGCAGCCAGCTGCATGCCCAACTCATCACTTTGGCCAGCTTCGACACTCATATCAATGGCAAGTCCTGTCTGGTGTTCACTCGCACCAGGGACCTGTACCTGGGTCTGCACCTGCTTTTCAGCTTCTTCGTGCGAAAGGCCGCTAGCCTCTAGTTGCGCAACACGCTCATTATAGAGCTCTGTTTGCTCGGCCACACTTCGATAGCCTGATATCAAGGTTTCTTCTGGGGCAATTTTGCGAGCTGCTTCTAAAAATTGACGAGTTGGTTCTACAATCCGACTATCCACTTTGATAGCATCCACATCTGTTAATTGTGGGTTCAGCTCAGGCTTCACATTATCACGATTGACCAAGATCAACTGCCAGTCTTTTGTCGAAACGGCTGGCAAATCTGATTTTTCTTCCTTTTTCTTAGAAGAAGAGGGAGTCGTTACAGCTTTTTTTTTAGCCTTCCAAAACTGAAGCCCTGAAAACAAGTTTGGCTTCGCTAAGTAAATACCAATCCCTGATCCAAGGACCACAAGAAGAAAGAAACTCAATAGGTAAGACCACCATTTCTTACGTTTTTTTCTTGCGCGTCTATACTTATTCGTCATGGCCACCCTCTAGAAGTTTTGCTCCAACCTTACGATAGGACATATCTCCAATCTTTTCAATATGAAAGGCACCATCTTCATAGGCCAAAACCGTCACGCTTCCGTTGTCCAAGACCAATTCTTCAACTGCTTTTGGATCGATGAGATAAATCAAGGTCGTAATGGTCATGCCGTGGCTGACCACAATAGCATTGCCACCGCCAGCTGCTTCTACCTCTTTTGCGATGGCTTCAAATCCTTCTTTAATCCGGCCACTCAAGGCACTCCAGGATTCAGCCCAACCAGTGGTATCCACTTCGACGATTCCTTCTGCTAACTCCATTAGGCTCAACTGATGGAAATCATCGACCTTAAAGACACGAGGTAAGACCCCCATAAAGAGATCACCATCATAAGCACCGTCAAAACTACCAAAACACCACTCGCGGATCCGTTTGTCATAACGATAAGGGATTTTTCCTGTCAGACCAAGTTCTTGAAGAATAATTCCCATAGTTTGAATGGTGCGTCCAGAATCACTCGAAACAGCCTCTTCAAAAGAAAGCCCAGCTTCCTTGAGACCAAGTCCTAATTCTCGAATTCCACGTTCTCCTGCTTCTGTCAGCGGAGTGTCTGACCAGCCCTGTGCCCGTCCAATGGTATTAAACATGGTTTTTCCATGACGAGCAATATATAATCTGGTTTTTGTCATTGTATTACCTCCGTATGTATCTCTTTCATTATATCATTTTTTACAAAAAGAAAGTAGGAAAGCTCTTACAAGTTTTGAGAAAAAGAAAAGGCCATGACCAAAGGGTCAGCCTTCCAGGACGGACTAGGATTCTTGCAAGCTTTCACCGACCTCACGGTAACTGCTATCTCCAATCCCCTTAACCGTCAATACTCCATCTTCGTATTCTACAAGGGTAACACTACCGTTTGAAAGAGGCAGATTAAGATTTGGTTTTCCTTCGATCAAGCAGACCAAGGTCTGAATGGTCCAACTATGGCTGACCACCAAGGCATTGCCTCCACCATGTTTTTCTACTTCTTTGGCAATAGCTTCAAAACCTTCTAGGATTCGGCTTTTCAAAACTTCCCAAGGTTCAGCCCAATTTGCTGTGTCCACTTGGCAAATTCCATTGGCCAAGTCTTCCAAGGTCAAGGTCTTATAGTCTTCTACATCTAGCACACGCGGCACTACACCGTGAAAGAGCTCCCCACCGTAGGCCCCATCAAAGCTACCAAAACACCACTCGCGGATCCGTTTGTCAAAGCGATAAGAAATCTGGTCTTTCAAGCCCAATTCATCAAGAATGATCCCCATGGTCTGAATGGCACGGCCTGAATCACTGGAATAAGCTCGAGTAAACTCCAAACCGGACTCACGCAAGCCGATTCCCAGAGCCTGAATCCCTCGTTCTCCTTCTGCTGTCAAGGGCGTATCGGACCAGCCTTGAGCTCGGCCGATGGTATTAAACATGGTTCTCCCATGACGAATCACAAATAATCTTGTTTTAGCCATCTTGTCTCCTTTTGCAAGAAAAAAGTCTGGAGTTTCATCATCACAGACTTTTCTATTTTCTACTATTATACTAGATTTCTCTTAGTTTTTAAAGCTATGAACCGGAGCAGGAATTTGACCACCACGGGAAATAAAGTCAGCTGATGAAGCTTTGTTGACCTTCATCACCGGAGCAGATCCAAGAAGTCCACCGAGCTCTAACATATCGCCTTCTTTTCCATAAGGAATGATCCGAACGGCTGTTGTCTTTTGATTGATCACTCCGATAGCTGCTTCATCGGCGATCATGGCCGCAATGGTTGTATCTGGAGTATCAGCTGGGATGGCAATCATATCCAGACCGACCGAGCAGATGGCTGTCATGGCTTCCAATTTTTCCAGGTTGATATGGCCTGATTGGACCGCCGCAATCATCCCTTCATCTTCTGAGACCGGAATGAAAGCACCTGACAACCCACCGACTTGGTTACAAGCCATGATCCCGCCTTTTTTCACTTGGTCATTGAGCAAAGCTAGTGCTGCTGTTGTCCCGTGGGTTCCTACTACTTCAAGCCCCATCGCTTCAAGGACACGAGCAACCGAATCCCCAACAGCTGGCGTTGGTGCGAGAGACAAGTCTACAATCCCAAACTCAACACCGAGACGTTCACTAGCCATTTGCCCCACTAATTGCCCAACACGGGTAATCTTGAAGGCTGTCTTCTTAACTGTTTCCGCCAATACATCAAAGCTTGCTCCCGGAACTTTTTCAATCGCCCGTTGGACGACACCAGGTCCTGAAACCCCAACGTTGATGACAACATCCGCTTCACCGACACCGTGGAAGGCACCCGCCATAAAAGGATTATCTTCTACTGCATTGGCAAAAACTACGAGCTTACCAGGCCCCATTGGATCTGCTTGGGATGCTTCTTTAATGATACGGCCCATGTCTCGGACAGCGGTCATATTGATCCCCGTCTTGGTCGATCCGATATTGACTGAAGAGCAGACAAAATCCGTCTCTGCAAGGGCGCGAGAAATGGAATTGATAAGGATTTCATCCCCCTTTTGGTAGCCTTTTTGAACAAGGGCTGAGAAACCACCGATAAAGTTGACCCCAACTTCTTTGGCCGCACGATCTAGTGCCTTGGCAAAGGGTACATAATCTGTCGCATTGGTTGCTGCCCCAATAATGGAAATTGGAGTGACTGAAACCCGTTTATTCACAATTGGAATGCCAAGTTCTGCCGCAATCTCATCCCCAACAGCCACTAAGTCCTTGGCCTTTGTCACAATCTTATTGTAGACTTTTTCTGCCGCCTTTTCGATATCTGGATCGATACAATCTAGAAGGGAGATCCCCATGGTGATGGTCCGAACATCGAAGTTCTGCTCCTCAATCATGGCAATGGTTTCTGTTACCTGTCTAATGTCCATAAATTCTCAACCCCTATCTTACAAATTGTGCATAGCATCAAAAATCGCTGCGCTTTGGATATTGATTTTCACATGCAGAGACTGACCGAATTCTTCCAACTCTGAACGAAGCTGTGTGAAATCTTTTTTCTCATCTGACGATACGACCGCCATCATGGTAAAGTATTCATCCAATACAGTTTGAGAGATATCATCGATATTGAGTCCTAATTCTGCTACTTTCGTTGCAACACCCGCTACGATTCCTTTTTGGTCTTTACCAACGACTGTAATAATTGCTTTCATTTCACTGCTCCATTCTATCTATTTGCTTCCATTGTAGCACAATCCCCTTAAAATGGCCCTTCTCAACTGGGAACGTTCGGATATATTAAACGTGTATAAAAAAAATAAAGAGGCTGGGACAAAAGTCCTAGCCTCTTTATTTTTTTTGGATTGTCGAGCAAGACGCAGTGGTTGAGTGGGCTCTACTACGCTGATTTCATCAGCTTTTACAGCCCTACTCAACTGTGCGGAGGTGAGACGACGAAATCGAATTCTAACGAATTACCGATTTCTGTCCCACTC
>JAWDWJ010000048.1:0-6795 GCA_032477695.1 Streptococcus parasanguinis | reverse complement strand
GCTGTAAAAGCTGATGAAATCAGCGTAGTAGAGCCCACTCAACCACTGCGTCTTGCTCGACAATTCAAAGACAATTGAGAGGCTAGGACTTTTGTCCCAGCCTCACTTTGTTTTATATGATTTTCGTATACAAGCCGTATTTGTCTTTGATCTTCTTTGGAATACTATCATCAGTAATAATGGCATTCAGGTCTTCCACTCGATAGAAACTATAGAAAGAATAGCTATCAAACTTACTGTTATCGGCAACCACATATTTCTCAATTGCATTGTTTAGAATAATGGCATTACCATTTCCTTCTTCTTCATTGGCAGTGGAAACATGATGCCCATCGATGCCATTGACCCCGATGAAGGCCTTAGAAACCTTGATTTCTTTCAAGAGTTTATTGGCAAATTGACCGACAAAGGTTTGTGTCTTTACCCGGTAGCGACCACCAACTAAGATCAAGTCATAATTAGGAAAATCCTTGAGCTTTTCAAAAATAGGGAGGGAGTTGGTGACGATGCTAATTTCTTTTCCTTCCAAATAATCTCCGATAAAGTCTGTTGTTGTACCAGAGCCAATAAAGACGGTATCCCCATTTTCGATCAAGTCTGCACATTTTTTGGCAATGGTTCGTTTCTCATCAATATTGATCAGATTTTTTTCACTGTGAGAAGCTTCTAATAAACTATCTTTGACTTTTTTGTGGGCCCCACCATGTACGCGAACTAAAAGACCTTGTTTTTCAAGATCGATCAGATCGCGACGAATGGTCATGTCTGTCACCCCAAAAAGTTCCTTGAGCTCTTTGACCGATACCACACTTTTTCGATCCAGCTCCTGAAGAATTTCAACATGTCTGCTATCTTTCATGGTACTACTTCCATTCCTACTATATTTGTCTCTATTATACTACATTTTTCAAAAAACACAAATTCAAACATTATATTAACAGGAGTAAACATGATATTTTTAAATAAATAAAAGAAAAAAGCCTTCTGATAAATCAGAAAGCTTTCATTTTGCTATTTCTAGCTTCCTCTCCTTTAGATCAGGCTCGGGACAAAAAGGTTTAGAAAACCTTTTTATTTTGCGATTGGGTAAACAGAAACTTGTTTTTTATCGCGACCTTTACGTTCGAAGCGTACTACGCCTTCAACTTTTGCGAACAAAGTATCGTCTCCACCACGTCCAACGTTCACACCTGGGTAGATGTGTGTACCGCGTTGACGGTAAAGGATAGATCCACCTGTTACAGTTTGTCCATCAGCTGCTTTAGCTCCAAGACGTTTTGCTTGTGAATCACGTCCGTTTGATGTAGAACCTCCACCTTTTTTGTGGGCGAAAAGTTGCAAGTTAGCAAGATTCAATTTCAACATAATTGTTTTCCTCCATGTTAGTTTTCTGTGATAACTCTTGTTTGGACGAACTCTGAAGAGTTCTCCGATAAGTTTGCCATCCCTAAGAAAAATGATTCAAAGAATAGTTGGGTCATTTCTCTTTGATGTGGTGGAATATCTGTCGGGATTGTGACCCGAAGGAAGCCACCTTCTTCTTCGTTTAATTCTAGATCCGGTTCGTAGCCTGCAAACTTCTCAACAGAGTTGACAAAGTTAATGGCTAGAGTCGAAACCGATGCACACACGACATCAAAGCCGTATTCACCGCTTCCAGCGTGCCCAGTGATTTCTGCACTCCTCAGCTCGCCATCTTCGGCTCGTTCAAAGACTGCTTGTATCATGTGTTCTCCTAAAAATTAAGCGTTGATAGCGTTGATGACAACTTTAGTGTAAGGTTGACGGTGACCTTGTTTACGGTGGCTACCTTTTTTAGGTTTGTACTTGTAAGTAACAACTTTCTTTTGTTTTCCTTGTTTTTCAACAGTTCCAACAACAGTAGCTCCTGAAACAAGTGGAGTTCCGACAACAGTGTTTTCACCACCAACAAGAACAACTTCGTTAAATGTAACTTCTTGACCAGCTTCAACGTTCAATTTTTCAACGTAGACTGCTTGACCAACTTCAACTTTAACTTGTTTTCCGCCAGTTTTAATGATTGCGTATGTGCTCATTATGCACCTCCTATGTATTTTTGGGTTTCCCCGTATTTTTGTGAAGACTCGCCTAGCATCGTGGGACGAACCACTTACTCTCATGAAAATGAGCGACGATGTTCGAGCGGTTGCACAGGCATGTGCATAGTCAACTCTCTTAGTATATCACTTCTATCAGACAATGACAAGTATTTTTGCGCTTTGAAAACGAATTTCTTTTATAAAATGGATGATTTTATATCTTTTATTTTAAGATTGCTTGTAAGACCGACTTCTTCTACTTATCTTTAAATTTAAAGTCATTGAAGCTCATTTTCGCTTTTGAAGAATCGTTCATGCTCTTCATTTTTTCTTCTTGTTCCTTGGTGATTTTGATAGGAATGGCTGCAGCCGTATTGGGTTTCAATACACCAGATTCGCTCACTTCATAGTCAACTGTGACATCTTTGAATAGTGGCTCCCCATCATATTCTAAATTCAGAACAAAGGATCCATCACGATCGATGGTTGTGGTGGTACGATTCACGATAAAGAACAAGGCGAAGCGATTTTCCTCATTTCCAAAGGTATAGCCTGGGAAAAAGACAAATAATTTTCCAGGTTCTCCAAGCGTTGGATGTTCCTTGATAAATTTCTCAGACGCTTCCAGGACTTCGTTGTCCTGGTCTTTATACTGGTCGGCTCTGACAAATGTGAGCGGTTCTTTTTTACTGCTGGTTGACTGGCTGGTCTTCTCTTCTTTTTTCGGACCAGTAAATGATACTTTGACGCAGCCTGTCAACAGAAGCAAACTTGTCATTAAAACGATAATTTTTTTCATCTTGTCTCCTTTAAGTTGGTTAGAAAAAGAGGCTGGATACTCCCAGTCTCTCCTATAGCAAATCCTCGATCAGGTCATCGACCTCATCTTTTTCTGCTTTTGGTGTGATCTCTGTTACGATGATGCCTGCTACCGCACGCTCAACCAAATCTTCCACATCCATCCGTTGCTCATACTGCTCCGCATTTTTGAGTTTTGGATTCGTCTTTGGACGGTCTGGCGCAAAGATGGTACAACAGTCTTCGAATGGCTGGATAGAAATTTCAAAGGTATCAATGGCTTGGGCAATATCGATGATTTCCAATTTGTCCATGGTCACTACCGGACGAATAACCGGCGTATTAGTCACTGCATTGATGGCCTGCATACTCTCTAAGGTTTGGCTAGCCACTTGTCCCAAGCTTTCACCATTGATAATCACCAAACCACCGCGAACCTCGCGAATGCGGTCTGTAATGCGCATCATAAAGCGACGAGTCAGGGTCATTAGGTAAGCTTCTGGCGCTTTAGCCTTGATTTCCTCTTGGATCTCTGTGAAGGGAACCTCGATAAATTGGATATTGCCGCCAAACTTAGTCAACTTCCGTGTTAAATCATGGGCTTTTTTAAGAGCTCCTGGGCTGGTATAAGGTGGGCTAGCAAAGTGGACCGCCTCGATATCCACTCCACGCTTCAAGGCTAGGTAACCAGCTACTGGAGAGTCGATCCCACCAGAAAGCATGAGCATGCCCTTGCCAGATGTACCAACAGGAAGGCCACCAGCTCCCTTAATGGTTTCATAAGAAATATAGGCTGCTTCTTCTCGAATTTCAACTTGCAAGTTGATATCTGGTTTTTTCATCTGAGCTTGGATGGTTGGGATCGCTTCAAAGACCGCACCTCCCAAGGTTTGGTTGAGCTCGCGACTATCGAGTTCAAAGGTATGGTCACTGCGTTTACTTGAGATTTTAAAGGTCAAGCCGTCCTTGTAAATCTCCTTCATAATCTCTTGCACAGCCGCTTTTAAGGCCGGAACAGATTTTTCAATCTTGTAAACAGGTGAAAAATTTTGGATTCCAAAAACCTTCTTGAGGGATTCTGCTACTGGCTCATAATCCGTCCCATGCAGATAAGCATGCGCCCGATCGCGGTCGGCTGTCACTTTGACAGATGGATAGATAGATAAAACATCTTGGATATTATTGCGAAGTTTATTGATAAAACGCATACGGTTCTTTCCTTTAGTAGAAAGCTCTCCATAGCGTATCATAATTTCTGAATAGGTTAAGGTCATGTTGATTTCCTTCTAAAATTAACGTACTTTTCGTGTTTGCTCGTAAATCAGTTTGAACTTGGTCAAGAATTGCTCGACTTGGCTCATGTCATTTTCAAGATCGAGGCTCAAGCGAACAGCTGTCTGTGCGATACTCTTATCCACTCCCATAGCAATCAAGGTTCCAGCTGGCTTACCAGCTTTAGACGAGCAGGCACTGGTTGTTGAGATGTAAATATCAAACTCTTCAAAGGCATGGACCACTACTTCTCCACGAACTCCTTTGATCCCGAAAGTCAAGATGTGAGGCGCAAAGTGATCCTCACCAGAAAAGATGGTGACATCTGGATAGTTGGCCAATTCTTTGCGGATAACTTCTTTCATCAGCTGGGTCTTGCTGGCAAAAGCTTCTTGGTTTTCCATGGCTAAGCGTAGGGCTTTTGCTGTTGCTGCGATACCTGCCACATTCTCAGTTGTCGAGCGCATTTCTTTTTCTTGACCACCTCCGGTTAAGAGAGGGGTGATCTTTTTGCCTTCTTTGATGTAGACAAAGCCGACTCCGCGAAGTCCATGGAATTTGTGACTAGAGAAGGTCGCAAAGTCCACGCGCTCTGGTAGATAAACTTCTGTTGCTACCTTTGCCAAAGCTTGTACAGCATCGACATGGAAACTAATAGTTGGACGATCTGCTAGGAGAGCCGCGATGTCATGGATGGGCTGGATGGAACCAATCTCATTGTTGACGGCCATGACAGAGACCAAGGTAGTATCCGGACGGAGTAGGTTAGCCAAGGCATCCACCTTGACAAAGCCACGCGCATCCACTGGAGCATAGTCCACTTCGAATCCCTGCGTCTTTAACCAAGCAGCCGATTCCTTGATGGCAGGATGCTCGATGTCAGAGACAATGATATGCTTGCCATAAGGAGCTTTCTCAAAGGCGACACCCTTGAGGATCCAGTTGTCCCCTTCTGTACCTCCAGACGTGAAGTAAATTTCCTCAGCGTTCTTGCCAATTAGCTCCGCAATTTGTTTCCGAGAAGCCTCTAAAATACGAGTAGCTTGACTACCTAGATTGTGCAAACTAGAAGGGTTGCCCCAGATCCGAGTCGCTACTTCTGTATAAGTCGCAAGGGCTTCTGGATAGGGTTTAGTCGTTGCTGAATTGTCAAAATAGATCATGTCCTACGCATCCATCACTTTCTTTTTACGTAACTTCTATTTTATCATTTCTGACCGCTTGGGACAAGGATTTGATAAAGAGAGATGCGGCAAAATCACTCTATAAAATTCAGTTCTTTTTAGACATTTTTCAGAAAATGACTTATAATAGGAAAGTGTTAAAAAACAATTTTTGATAGAAAGAGAATGAACATGTCACAATATTCAAGAAGTAACAAAAACCAAAAACCTGAGGAAAAAGCAGATACAAGACCATCTCGCGGTGAGAAAGTCAAACAAGGTTTGTCCGTATTTCAAACGGTTGTAGCTACGATTGCCAGTCTCTTAGGGATTATCGTCACTTCCTTTACCATCATGAGCCTGCTCAATAAAGATAATCAAAAAACAGAAGACAAACCATCTAGTAGTACCAGCGTCGTCGTTGTCCACGATAAGGGATCTGACTCAAGCGCTACCAATACAGATGCTAACACCAATACACAAACCGATTCAAGCAATACAGAAACAAGTTCACAAAAAGAAACCGATAGCTCATCCGCTACAGAATCTAGTTCGTCTGCCGCACAAGACCAAGGCTCCACAGCAACAGACAGTGGCGCAGATACAGCATCATCCGGAACCAACTAAAAAATCAGTAAGGTTGTCCTTACTGATTTTTTTTGGCTTTCGATTCCAGCTTTTTCTGATTTTTATAGAAAGCATCTATCTCGTTGTCATACTCCCATTTGAGCTTTGAACGCTCTTCCTGGATTTGATCCAATTGTTCATATGGAAACTTGTTGGAGTCTATCTCTATATGTTGATTCAGCTTCTGAACCATCTAGATTATCAAAACTGCTCAAATTCCAATTACTCAAATAATCTACCCCCTACTCTAATGTCGGATCCTATATACATCTCATCTATATTTAATGTATTGTCCTCATTAATTGGGATATCTACTCCCCAACCCGATTCTTCAATATTATTTATACGTCCATAAACATTCATATAATATTCAGGGGTTGTAAGTCCACCATCACTCCACTGTGTCTGATCCCAATCAATCTGAACGGATTCAACTTTTGAATTTTGTGCTTTGACTAAATCAATAACCTTCTGTTCGTGTTCTTTTAGGTAGTCAAGTTGTTCTTTTTTTATGTCTCCTTCTGGTTTTTGTACGACTTTCTTTGAAGATGGGGTCGTTATCTTCTGTTCGGGTCTTTTGGTCAGGGTCATGATTTTTCCTCCAAGAAAAACCAGTCCTAGTATCGGTAACAAAATAATCAAAAATAGTTCCATTTGTCTCTTCATAAATCCTCCTTACAGGCTTTGAATCTTCCAGTTCTTACTCAATATAATCACCCTTAATACTAATATTATAGCCCATACTGAAAGTCATCTTTTGATCAGAATCAAATACAACATCCACCCTCCATCCTGAATCTTCAAGTTGATTGACGGTACCAAAAATTTCTATGACCTCATCTCCACCTTGTGGTGTCCCATTTCCACCCTCAATC
>JAWDWJ010000047.1:0-7620 GCA_032477695.1 Streptococcus parasanguinis | reverse complement strand
TTTAGCATCTGCTTCAGATTCACCAACTGTAGCGATGTAGAATTTGATTTTTGGTTCTGTACCTGAAGGACGAACGGCAAACCATGAATCATCAGCCAATATGTATTTAAGAACGTTGCTTGGAGGAGTTGTCAATTTTTCAACGCCGTCAGCAGTAGTAGCTGTTTGTTCCAAGAAGTCTTCTGTCTTAGCAATGTCTGTATTGTTAAATTGTTTAGGAGCATTACCACGGAATTTATCCATGATTTTCTTGATTTCAGCAGCCCCATCCACACCTGAAAGGGTAACAGAGATGGTTTTTTCTGCGAAGTAACCGTATTGTTTGTAGATTTCTTCGATACCATCTGCCAAAGTCATACCACGTGAGCGGTAGTAAGCTGCGATCTCAGCAACGATAAGAACGGCTTGGATAGCGTCTTTGTCACGTACGAATGGTTTGATGAGGTAACCGAAGCTTTCTTCAAAACCAAGCATGTAAGTGTGGTTGTGTTGCGTTTCAAATTCATGAATCTTTTCACCGATAAATTTGAAACCAGTCAAGACGTTAAACATGGTTGCGCCGTAGCTTTCTGCAATCTTAGTTACCAACTCAGTTGATACGATGGATTTACAGAGGGCAGCATTGGCAGGAAGGGTACCAGCTGTTTTGTGAGCTTCAAGAATGTATTTAGCAATGATCGCTCCGATTTGGTTACCAGAAAGGTTGAGGTAAGAACCGTCTGGTTGGCGGATTTCAACACCAAGGCGGTCAGCATCTGGGTCAGTTGCAACCAATACATCAGCGTCTACTTTGCGGCCAAGTTCTTCAGCAAGAGCAAAGGCAGCTTGGTTTTCAGGGTTTGGAGATTTAACAGTTGAGAAGTCAGCATCTGGAACAGCTTGAGCTTCAACAACTTGAACAGCTTCAAATCCAGCTTGGGCAAGAGCACGACGAGCCAACATTTCACCAGTACCATGAAGTGGAGTGTAGACAATCTTCATGTCGCGACCGTATTCATTGATCAAGTCTTGGTTGATGTTAACGCCTTTCACTTCTTTCAAGTATTCAGCGTCGACATTTTCACCGATAACTTCGATGAGACCGCTAGCCTTACTTTCTTCAAGGTCAGCCAATTGTACAGTGAAAGGATTTTCGATAGCACGGATGTAATCTGTCAATGCATCAGCATCTGCAGGTGGCATTTGTCCACCGTCTTCACCGTAAACCTTGTATCCGTTAAATGGAGCAGGGTTGTGGCTAGCGGTTACCATGATCCCAGCAAATGTGTGGAGATGACGAACAGCAAACGACAATTCAGGTGTTGGACGTAGGCTTTCAAATACATACGATTTGATCCCATGTGCAGCCAAAACTTGAGCAGATTCAAAAGCAAACTCAGGAGAGAAGTGACGGCTGTCGTAGGCGATCGCAACGCCGCGTTTCTTCGCTTCCTCACCTTTTGAGTCGATCAATTGGGCCAACCCTTCAGTTGCTTGGCGAACAACATAGATATTAATACGGTTAGTACCAGCACCAATTAATCCACGCATACCAGCTGTACCGAATTCAAGGTTGGTATAGAAGGCATCTTCTTTTGTTTTTTCATCCATTGCGACCAACTCATCACGAAGGTAAGCTGGTAATTCAGCAAAGTCGAGCCATTTTTGGTAGTTTTCTTGATAGGTCATGCAAGCGTCTCCTTTTTGCTTATAATTTAATCGCTTACATTATAGCAAATTTTTTCAGAAAATTCTAGCGATAATTGTAAATCTTTTCAAAAAAAATAGGGTTAATTCACCATCAAAAAAAGCCAAGATAAATTGGTCTTGGCTTTGAAGGTTATTTTAATTTTTCAAGAGATGGAACGACTGCACTGGTAATGAGTACTGTCGCAATGACTTCGATGAGTGAGTTAGTAGACACAATCAAGCCAAGGAAATGTTGAATTCCCCCTCCAAAACTGTTACCAAAGAAGAAGTAAATCCCACTTAGAACGAAAACAGTATTGGTCATAGAGCCGACAATTCCAGCGATCACAAGTCCAGTACGATTGCGAATCCAGCGATAGACGAAGTATGGGGTTACTCCGATGAGAATCCGAGGGACTATGGCAATGATAAGGGAGTAGAGATTCCCGTGAGGGACAAAGGGACTAAAGAGATAGCTAGCGGGTGTTATAACCAGGGTATTCATAGTGAGGCTAAAGAGTCCCATGAGGAGTCCTAAGATAGCTCCAATCCGTGGACCGTATATGATAGAGGCGATCACGACAGGAATATGAACCAAGGTTGGTTGAATGCCTGATGGAACAAATTGCAGAATGAAGGACGTCACAAAGTGAATGGTGATCATCACCGCAAAAAAGATGGCAATTCGTGAAATAGAAGATGATTTTCTCATAAACAATTCTCCTTAACAGTTTCTACAATAGTTTCTACAGGCGCTAGAGCTCCAGCACCTTTGTCCCCACAAGCAAGAACAGCATCACGAGGTTGGATAATCTGGTAACCATAGTCTTGTAAGAGCTTTAGATTTCGTTGGGTAGCGGGATGTTCTAACATTTTTGTATTCATAGCAGGGGCCAGTAATTTTTTAGTTCTTTGTGGCAAGGCTAGAGCTGTGCTTGTGACCATATTATCTGCCAGTCCCATAGCCAATTTAGCAATGGTATTGGCACTGGCTGGCGCGACAAGAAAGAGGTCAGTTTCTTTCCCAATGTCGATGTGCTCGATCCGCCGTGGATCGTCTTCCACCATAACATCTAGCCCTACTTGGTTTTTTGAAAGAACTTGCAAGGTTAAAGGGGTGATAAATTTTTGGGCTGAAGGAGTCATGAGGACCTTCACTTCAATTCCCAATTTGGTTAGTTGGCTGGTAATATCAGCAGCCTTATAGGCGGAAATACTACCGGTAACCGCTAAAGTAATGTGTGTCATATGTTCCTTTTTATTTGATATAACGTAGGATAGCCTCTGCGATTTCTGTTTTCGTAGAAGCTTCTAGGACCTGATCATCTGTCACTAGATAGGCTTGATGCTGACCGTTCTGAATCTTGGTCAGATCATTGGCAACGATCATGCTGGCATGATTTTTAACCAAGCTTTCACGCGCTACATGGATCAACTCTTCAGAAGAAACGTCGACTAAAAGCTTAAAGCCGATCAGTTGAATAGCAGGGTTCCATTCTTTGACGAGCGAGATAATCTTGGGATTTTTCTTTAGAAAGAGCACTTGGTATTCTTCTTTGGAAGAAATTTTCGCTTCCTGATTTTCGCGATGGATAAAGCTATGAAGGTCTTGAGCCTTCTCAACTTCCTCAAGGCCTGTCATGTAAACAGGTGTGTAGTCTGAGACTGCCATAGCGTGAATCAAAACCTGATGATGAGGGACTTCCGTTTTCATTTGTGTGAGAAGTTCTTCGACATTCTGGATCAATAGAAGTCGAAGCTGTGGATGAGGATCGGGTTTAAGCGCGGTAGGCGTTGTGATCAAGGTCACCTGATGTCCCTTTGCAAGAGCCATTTCTGCAAGGATTTTCCCTAGGCTCCCGGTGGAATGATTGGTGATCGAACGAACACTATCAATGGCTTCGCTCGTCCCACCTGATGTAATTAAAATATGCATATGCTTATTTTACACAAAAAAGATACGTAAGTAAAGTTCTGAAGCTATTAGGATTAACTATGTATAGCCATAAAATTTAGATAAAAAACGAACGTTCGATTCAAAAGGTGGAAAAACCATGTTATTTTCGCGAATTTTAGGTATAATAGATCTATCAAATATAAAGGAGTCCCTTATGAAAACAGATATCGAAATTGCTCAAAGCATTGAACTCCAACCGATTGTGGACGTTGTTAAGAAAATTGGTTTGGTTGACGATGATCTTGAATTGTATGGAAAATACAAGGCAAAATTGAGCTTTGATAAGATTCGTGAAGTTGAGAAAAATCCAGTAGGAAAACTTATCTTAGTCACTGCGATCAACCCAACTCCAGCTGGAGAAGGGAAATCAACCATTACCATTGGTCTAGCAGATGCTTTGAATAAAATCGGTAAAAAAACCATGATTGCCATTCGCGAACCTTCTTTAGGTCCAGTTATGGGGATTAAAGGTGGTGCTGCTGGTGGTGGCTATGCCCAAGTTCTACCGATGGAAGACATCAACCTTCATTTCACAGGGGATATGCATGCGATCACAACGGCTAATAACGCTCTCTCAGCATTGATTGATAATCATTTGCATCAAGGAAATGAGCTAGGTATTGACCAACGTCGGATTATCTGGAAACGAGTAGTGGACTTGAATGACCGTGCTCTTCGTCATGTCTCTGTCGGTCTTGGCGGTCCTTTAAATGGGATTCCGCGTGAAGACGGATTTGATATTACCGTTGCTTCTGAGATTATGGCCATCCTTTGCTTGGCGACAGATATTGAAGATTTGAAACGTCGTTTGGCCAACATCGTGATTGGTTACCGTTATGATCGTAGCCCGGTCTATGTCCGTGATTTGGAAGTGGAAGGGGCACTTGCCTTGATCCTCAAAGATGCGATCAAGCCAAACTTGGTTCAAACCATCTATGGTACACCTGCCTTTGTTCACGGTGGTCCATTTGCCAATATCGCCCATGGATGTAACTCTGTGTTAGCAACGACGACAGCTCTTCATTTAGCCGACTATACGATTACAGAAGCTGGTTTTGGGGCTGACCTTGGCGCTGAAAAATTCCTTGATATTAAAACTCCAAACTTGCCTACATCACCAGATGCGGTTGTGATTGTAGCGACTCTCCGTGCTCTTAAGATGAACGGTGGAGTGATCAAGGATGCTTTGACTGAAGAGAATGTAGAAGCTGTTCGTGCTGGTTTTGCCAACTTGAAACGTCACGTTGAAAATATCCGTAAGTTTGGCATTCCTGCAGTGGTTGCCATCAATGAATTTATCACTGATACAGAAGCAGAAATTGCTGCTTTGAAAGAATTGTGTGCTGAAATTGATGTGCCAGTTGAACTTGCAAGTGTATGGGCGAATGGTGCGGACGGTGGAGTTGACCTTGCTGAAACCTTGGTTAAAACCATCGAAACAAGTCCAGCTAATTACACACGCTTGTATGATAATAACCTTTCTGTTGAAGAAAAAATTGAAAAGATTGTTACAGAAATTTATCGCGGTACTAAGGTGAATTTTGAGAAGAAAGCCAAGACACAAATTGCCCAAATCGTGAAAAATGGATGGGATAAGTTGCCAATCTGTATGGCCAAAACACAATATAGCTTCTCTGATAATCCAAATGCCTTGGGAGCTCCTGAAAACTTTGAAATCACTATCCGTGAAGTGGTTCCAAAATTGGGAGCAGGCTTTATTGTCGCTTTGACTGGGGATGTCATGACCATGCCTGGTTTACCAAAACGTCCAGCTGCTTTGAATATGGATGTGGCTGATGATGGAACAGCCATCGGTTTGTTCTAATAGCTAGATATCTAAAAACAACTTCTGTTCAAATGAGCAGAAGTTGTTTTGGTCTTGTTAATCAATCATTATTCAGTAAGGAGTTGGTACCTGATTTTTCGATAGATTATGATGAGCTGTAGGGTCATGGGAATCCAGATAAGGGGTTCGCAGAGAATGACCCCCATGTAGCCGGTGTGAGGAATAATCCACAGAACGAAGAAAATTTTTCCAAACAATTCAATAAAACTGGATGTGAGTGGGGTTAATTTTTTACCCATTCCCTGTAGGGCATTTCTCAGGATGATGAGACTCGCCAAAATAGGATAAAAGCAAGAGCTGATCTGGAGATAAAGACTGGCATTTGCAATGAGATCAGGATTTGTCGAGCCGGAAATAAAGCTGGTTAAAGACGGACTTGTGAAGAATAGAAGAGCAGCAACCAAGACAGACCAAACCCAAGAAAGAAGGTTGGCAATGGTAACGCCTTTTTTGATCCGCTGGAATTGCTCTGCGCCAAAATTCTGCGAGATAAAGGTTGTGATACTTGAGGCGATAGCAGTAATCGGTAAAACGGCAAAGGACATGATACGACGGGCTGCGACCTGTGCACTGATAATGGTTGTTCCAAGCTGATTAATAGCGGATTGGAGGATAACCGTTCCAATCGAAACGATGGAAGTCATGAGGCCCATGGCAAGGCCCTGACTTAGCAGATCCTGATAAAGCTCCTTGTCCCAAACAAAATCCTTGCGATGCGGGAGCAGAAAAGGGACCTTCTTACGAATATAGAGAAGACAAAGAAGGGCCGAAATACCCTGGGCAATAATGGTCGCAATTCCAGCGGATTGGACTCCGAGATGGAGTTGGGTAATAAAATAAAGATCGAGAAGAATATTGAGAACGGCAGCGATAATCAGGAAGTAGAGTGCCGCTATGCTATCGCCAACAGCTCTAAGAAGTCCAGCGCAAAGATTATAGGCAAAGGTCACAGCCACACCATTGACAATAGTGGAGATATAGAGATAAGACTGAGAC
The DNA here is from genome assembly GCA_032477695.1 of Streptococcus parasanguinis. Classification (GTDB taxonomy): domain Bacteria; phylum Bacillota; class Bacilli; order Lactobacillales; family Streptococcaceae; genus Streptococcus; species Streptococcus parasanguinis_Y. The sequence continues at coordinate 1,153 of JAWDWJ010000047.1, read as the reverse complement.
ACAATTGCTGATGGGGTCCCTAAAAATTGGAGCAGGGGAAAAAGTCCAACAGCACCAATGAAGATCACAAAGAGACTGAGGATGCCACCAATAATAGCAGTTGCGGCGACTGATTTTCGTAATTGGTCTTCGTTTTTGGCTCCATAATTTCTCGCGATAATAATCCCCATCCCATTTCCAACACCGACAGCAAATCCAACGATCAAATCAAATATGGCAGAGGTTGCTCCAACGGCAGCCAATGATTTTTGACCTAAAAAACGCCCCACAATCATAACATCCGAGGTATTGTAGAGTTGTTGAAAGATATTGGATAAAAGAATAGGAAAGGCGAAACTCAAAAGAGCGGGTAAAATAGGACCATCTATGAGATCCACACGTTGAATTCTTTTCATAGTGTCATTATACCAACTTCAGGAACCAGCGACAAGCGTCGATAGTTGAAGGCCCTTACATTTTTTGGTATAATCAGGGCAGAAAAGGAGGCTTTTATGAGCTTAACCAGTCAATTAATTACGGAAACGTTCCCAGATCTGGACAAGGTCGAGAGGCTGAATATCGAGGCATTCCCAGAAGAAGAGCGAGTCCCTATGTCGGAATACCTGCGTTATACGGACAATGACGATGCTAATTTTTTTGCTTTTTATAACGAAGAAGAATTTGTAGGATTTGCTTTTTCTATCTATAACCAGAAAGCTTTTTATGTTAGCTTCTTTGCCATTATGCCCCACCTACGTAGCCACGGTTATGGTCAAGAAATCATTGAAAAATTGGTAGAATTTTACCAAAGAACCATGATTCTTGAAGTGGAACGTTTGGATGAAGAATGTGACAATCTAGAGCAACGTCAGTCTCGGATGGATTTCTATAAGCGAAATGGATTTAAAACTGCCAATGCCTTTTTAGAATACGAAGGACTGAGCTTTGAAATTCTCTATCGGGGTGACCACTTTGACGAAGAGGCTTATCGCGATATTTTCCGTAAACTGCAGGAAGAAAATTATTTCGATTTCCGCATTAAATATAGACGCTTTAGTGACCACTAGACAAGAAGGAGGCTGGGACAAAAGTCCTAGCCTCTCAATTATTTTTGGATTGTCGAGCAAGACGCAGTGGTTGAGTGGGCTCTACTACGCTGATTTCATCAGCTTTT
>JAWDWJ010000046.1:0-8139 GCA_032477695.1 Streptococcus parasanguinis | reverse complement strand
TGTTCAGGATGTTCATAGACACTGCTCGAAACTTGTTTAAAGGAGATACCTAAACGATTGGCTACATCAAGAATTGAAATTTGCTTACATTCTTCTATTTCCATGCAATATCATCATTTTGTTGTAGTATTTGGCAGTGATGGAACAGATGAGGATTCTTCTAAAGTTTTGGGAGTGGCCTTATCCAAATCATCTAACCCAGATTTCCAAACCTGCACTTGATTGACCAATAACTTACCTGGTAGTTTAGAATAGGATAACTTAACTGTTCTTGTTTCTGTCTGATTAGTCTTTAATTGGTTGGCATTCTTTAAATCAGATACATAGGTTACATTATAAGAGACCATGGCAATAGCTTGATTCGTAGTCTGATTGACAAGATATCTGCTTTTTCAAAATGATAATCCAAAATATAATCCTTATACACTTGGTTCATGGCATCATTTTGACTTGACAATTCTTGAAAATAAGCCGATTCATTCATATAAGGTTGAATGCGTGTATTATTTTCTCCGAGCTTTTCTTTCGTATAGTACTGAGTCAAAAATTCTTTTACAGTATCCGATGACAAAATTCTGGCTTTATCTTCTGCTTGTTTGTCCTCTACAAGTTTAGCTGCAGTCAATTCGATTTCTTTGCGACTTTGTTTAGCAGTGGAATGTTGACCAACAGTATATCCCATCATGAGAATAAAGCTAGTTGCGGCTACTGCTCCAACACTAATTAAGGCTTTAGTTTTGACTTTATTTAACATCTTAGACCTTCTTTCTATAAAAACTAGGTCAAGCATACCAGATAAATCTTGAAAAAGTATCACAATAGAAAAAGGACTCTACATTGAAAAAAGATCCTTAATTTTTTATAATACTATCAAATAATTGTCTCAAATTCACCGAGCTTACCACGGGAAAAACGAGGCCTGAGTAAAACAAGCGCACGGTATTTATACCCCCAAAAAAACCGAAATGTGTTGAAAGCGTATGATCAGTTTTATCATGACTAGATAATAGATGATGAAAATCAGGAATAGCCAAAATCTTATTCTTATGAAAACTCTTTTGAACTTGTGAAAAACTTATGTTAGTCATGTTTTAGAACTCTTTTCACGACAACCAACTCCCTATCCTTGATTTCCCAAATCTGATCAAAGCGTGATAGCATCTTTTCTTGACGGTGAAGTGTAAGGACGACAGCACTTGATAAGCTAAGTACCTTGTCTAATTCCTTTTGAAATTGGCTGGCATCCAAAGCAGAAAAAGGCTCATCCATGATAATTAGCGGACTATGACGATTTTTCTACCGATTGAGATACATGTGCTGTTGCTGACCACCTGACAGGGACTGGGGTGGTATCTTTTCAAACTTTTCATCCCTAAAATTAGCCTCAAAAGTCTTGAAAATAGTGACATTATTTTCATAAGATGAGATAAAGGTGTGCTCCTGTTGCAAAATCATACCAAATTTTCCCCAGAGTTGATGAACAGGGAGATGATCAAGTGAGATTTCACCTTGAAAATCTCGGTCAGTCCCGTTTAAAATATTGAGCAGACTACTCTTTCCAGAACCATTTTCGCCGATGAGGGCAATCTTGTCCCCCTTGCGAATTTCAACGTGGGGAATAGTCAAGCTAGACTCCCCCAGTCGCTTGGTGATATGGTTTAGCATCAGGGTCTCGAAAGACATCTGAGGTGCCTGAACAGCGGACGGACGGCTGACAATTGCTTGAAAACTTTGCACCACAGGTTTGACCGACTCCAGCATTTGCAAGTCGTATAGGATTTCCTGAATTGGCTCCGAAAAAGCAGTGATATAGCCAAAGCCATGTTTTCAGCTATCGAACAACTTTGTAGGCTATTTCCAAAAGAGGCTCTTAAAACCTTCACTTCAGACAGGGGAAAAGAGTTTGCCTGCTATCCTCTGGTGGAGAACTTAGGAATTTCCTTTTTCTTTGCGGACGCCTATTCATCCTGGCAGAGAGGAAGCAATGAAAACGCAAATGGCTTACTAAGAGAATATTTCCCAAAGAAAACAGATTTAGCCACTATCTCTGATGAGGCTTTGAACAAGGCCTTATATGATATCAATCACCGACCACGAAAATGTTTAGCTTACAGAACTGCTTGTGAAGCTCTAGAGGATGAGTTCAAGTATATGTTGCACTTATTCTTGCAATTTATCATTTATAAAAATATGTACTTTTCATTTATTAATCTACTATATTTTATCACAAAAACACACTGAGATACTCATCCCAGTGTGTTTATTTCATTTTAGGATAACTTCATCAGTAAACTTAAAGATTGATCATTTGTGAGTTCTGAAAGTAATAAAATTAATCTTTCATATCCAAGTTCTTTCTTCTGCTTGATTAAAGAATTCATAATCGCCACCAAATCCTCTGGCGTAAAACTTCTTAAGTAAAGTGTAACGTAACTTCTTTTTTTATTAGAATACAAGCTAACATGAATTGCATTATGTTCTTTTTGTCTAATTTTCATTTCTCCTGCAGACTCCCTAATATAGAACTCATACACTGTCTTTTTAGGATAGCAATCAAATGTGTTTTCGAATTCTCGACGATTTTTATAGAGAATATGACTAATGATGGTATAATTTTTAAGAAACATAGTTGTTTCCTCCTTAAATGTTATTATAATTAGAGTATGCCATTTTTTTATAATAATAAAAATAAAAGTTTTAAAAAAGATAAATGTATTGTTTTGCTTATTGAATCTTTTGTAGACTTATTTCTTTCTCACATTCCCCATTTTTTTGTGCTTCTAATTATCTGTGTGTTTAGCGTTGACAGAAACGTATGTGTAAGTCACGCTAAACACTCAGTCCGAAATAAAACCGTATAACACAAAAAAGAAAAAATTTGTTTTTTAGAAGTATCAATTTATGGCATACTATAGATATCTAAAGATTGATTAAGTAGAGACGTAACTAAATAGCTACGTTTTTTTTAATATTTAAAAGGAGGTAGCTATCGTGGAAATAGCAGGTTTAAGCTGAGTTAAGAAAGAACCAATTTTTGTATTTCACTAACTAAAAAAATAAATGTATAGATAATAAAAGTAATGTCAATAGCAGTAAAAAAATTTTTTGATCATAACAAAGGAAAGTATAAAAGTATAAGAACGAAAGTAAATAATAAAAGTCTAAAAATAGAATACAAAAAACTAGCTTAACTCAGTTGCTAAATTCAAAGCATTTAAACCTGAAAAAGAGTAAAAAGAAAAAACAACAGATTTTTATCTGTAAGGTGGAACTCTACATTTTATTTGAATTGAGTCAACTTGTCATGTTGTAAAATGGCCTGGTTATCTTCTTAGCCATAAATTAAGAAGCGCCCTTAGCAAAGGGAAGATACTAATCAGTGAATACAAGCTTTATGTCACTGCACTACTTCAACTTGAATTAAAAGACCTTAAGATTCTTGTTAAGATTTTCTTTAAACGTACATTATCTTCTATAGAAAGGAAAGAACTATGTCAAAGAAGAAACGAAGTCGTTCTGAACGACGAAAAGCTAGAGAGAAAGCCCAGAAAGAACAAATGGATTCTCTAACTACTTTCGAAGGCCGTAAACAATTCGTCCAATCAAAAGGTTTATCTAATCTAGTCACGCGCTTCAAGAAGGGTAAAGGTATCAAGCGAAATGAATCCAAAAAAACAGGAGAGGATATTCATTTAATTCATACCGATCGAACGCTCCATAACTATGCTGGTTCCTGGAGCAGATTCGCTTACTTTGTTGCTGCAACAGCTACTGCCGAAGAGTTAGAAGCTCTTGAAAAATCTAAGAATGTAGATGGATGGATTGACTTAGTAAATCAATACTTAGAACATTGTAAAAAGACTGGGCTTTCTGCACCAACCCAGTCAACCTATAAAGCAGCATTGGCAAAAGTTTTAGGCGTGTCTTCTACTGCTTTTATTGCTACAGATATTCGATATCGAGCTAACAAAAGGAATAATCGCTTAAAATCTAATGACGACAGAATGTCTGAAGAAACGAATAATCGATGGTTTTCAATCGTATCTGCCACTGGACTACGAAAAAATGAGCTAAAAGCAATTACTGGTGACTCACTCTACCAACGTGAGGATGGCCGATATTATCTTAAAATCATTGGTAAAAAGCATAAAACAAAAGGAGCTAGAGATCGTTGGGTTCCGATTATCACACGAGACAAAGAAGAATTAGAGAGGCTTGTTGAGGAGTTTAAGCTAGCTGGTAAAAAGCGTGTGTTTCAAGTTCCATCTGCTTTAAAACCTCATAAATATCGTGCTGAATACGCAAAACGTCTTTATCTTCTTGTCGCGAGAGATCCCAAAGATATCAAAGATAAAAAAGAAAAAATTTTTCTAAGAGGAGAATTAAGGGGAGTCGTCCTGGATCGAAAGGCCAGCTTAATTGTATCGCGTGCTCTCGGACACAATCGACCAGAAGAATTTCAAAAATCGTATGCATATAAGTTAATCGCACAAGCAAACTAATAAACTTACTTTGTAATGTTTTAAGTGTATCAAATCTAAAATCTTTTTTTTCACATCTTTATTCTTAATCTAAATGAAAAATAAAGTAGATAAGAACCTACTTCTTTCTTCAAACCATTATCACTACGCGTTTTTCAAACAATCAAACATTAAGTTCTTTTGTTTTAAAAAAATTTTTTTCATTTTTTCATTATTTTTTTTGAAAAAAAAAGGGTTTTTGAACAAGTTCCTGGCATACTAAAGAATAGGGGGTATAAAAAGAAAAAATTTTTAATCTTACCCCAAACAACATACTTTATCAAAATACTATGTGAAAGGAATTTAATCGAATGGCTAGAAGAAAATTAACACAGGAAGAAGAACAAAAACGTTTAGAAGTAAAAATTGAGAATGAAAAAAAGATACTAGAGGCTTTCTCATCAATGCCTTGTTTTGCTGGAATAGATAAATGTAAATTATCCCTACAGGATTTTTCTTTAGAGTGTAAAGAAATAAAGAATTTAAAATATGATAGTACTTGTAACTTAAAGACATCTATAGATGGAAAGTTGCTTAGTTTAGATATTAAATCAGAATTTTTCGGGAAAATCACTATTTCTTTTGATGAATCAAATTTTAAAACATCGTACTGTTACATTGAATTAATTCATGGGGGGTTAAATATCGAAACGGCTGGTATTGAGGGGATTAAAAGTAGATTAGCAAACGCAATCGATTTTATTAAAAATAATTACGGTATTTTGATTACTTACTCGACTGCCCTCTTTCTCGAAATGGAACTTGCTTATACAATTGCCTTTGATAAAACTCCAAACTTACAGCTCAGAAGTTTTCTACACAAATGTCTTTCATCAGGATACCCTCCAAATTTTGGAAATGAGAAAAGTAAAAAGAACAACTATGACTATCCAATTTTGAGTTGTAAGATTAGTAATGAAGAATTAACCGTTACTTACGATAAAATTGAAAAAGCAAAAAGAAAAGGACAAATCAGAAGAAATGGTTCAAAACTAGATAATATTAATGTCCAAAGATTTGAACTAGTATTAAAGAAAAATAAAATTAAAAAATTTTTGGGAACCAATTCTTTAGATTTACTGAATGATGCACAATTGATAGAATATTTGGAAACAAAACTTCATTCAACAATAAATGTGTACATAAAGTTAATTGAAGAATCAAGTGCAAAAACTAAAAAAGTGATTCAAGATGTTTATAACAAATACGGTCCTAAAAGTTATATTAAAGAACTTTTAAATCAAGTAAATAATCATTCTCTTAGATTTTTGTCTCCTTTGGTGTTAGACGAAGAAATTATAGCATTGTCGAATATTGCTCCTTTCAAAAATAAAGGTAGAACCAAAAGAACAATAATAGACTCCTTCCAAAATAGTGAAAAAAAATATTTTGAAAAAAACGAGACCGGATTAATGATTACTTGGCACGTTCGAGATATATTTAAACTATTTTATGAATCACTAGAAGTTGCTAAAGAAAAAGGTTTAGGATGTCATAAAGATGCTAAGTCGACTCATACATTTAAGCATGTTTTAAAAGATTATTCATTAGATTATAGAAATAAAATTTTAAATAAAACTATAAGATCTAATACTCGAAATCAAAAGAATAAAATTAGAAACCATGTTTTAAAAGAATTCCCTGATGTAGATTTAGATATTAATAAAAAATAAAGCAAATTAAATAATAATTTTTTTACATTTATGGCTGTAAACCTTGATACAACAACAAACATGTATTTATATGTACACAGTTTTCGTTTGATTATTTGAGAAAGGAAATAGATATGTGTGAATTTTTTAGAACAAAAAAGAGCTTGTTTCTAAACTTTGGCCGGTATCAGAAACAAACTCAAAAAATAACAGTAATAATATCTATTACCTTTTTCTATTATCGCAATAAAATTTAGAAAATTCAAGAGGATTATTAATTATGAAACAAACAATGAATAAAGAGGATTTGATTAATATGGGTTACAATCCCTATACTGCGGTTTCAATCATTAGACAAGCTAAGCAAATTATGGTACAAAAGGGGTATGCCTTTTATAATAATAGACGTTTAGGGCACGTCCCAATCAGTGCTGTTGAAGAAATTCTGGGTGTTTCACTTCACGAGGAGGGATAATGCCACAATATCAACAGAAAACAAAATTTCCTGGAGTATATTCTGATAAAGACGGAAAATATTTTCTTCAAACCGAATTTGGTCGAGATAGAGTTACTGGGAAACGTGTACGAAAGAAATCTAGGGTAGATCAGCATGGAAAACCATTTAAATCGGCCTCAGATGCTTATAAAGAATTAACTCGCCTGAAACATGAATATCATCAATCTCAAGGTTATTCTAACTACCGTATGAAATATCGGCAATTTATGGAAGACCATTATATTCCATACTATAGAACAACAGTTGAGCACAGTACATTTTCAGTGCGAGAGAAAAATCTTTTACAGCTTTGTGATCGTTTTGGTGACACCATGCTTCGTTCGATAACCCTTGAACAAGTTCAGATGTTTCGCACGTGGTTACTGACTAGTCAAGATGAGGATGGTGCCGGATATTCACAAGGATATGCTAGCCTCATCTTTGGCATGTTTAGGAAATCATTGGACTATGCTTTGCAAATGGGATATGTGGAAAAAAACATTTCTAAGCAATCTAATGCAATTCCTAAAGGAAAAAGTAATGTCCCATATTGGACTAAGAGCGAATTTGAAGCTGTTATTTCGAAAATTTACATTGAAGATGTATATGAACATTTAAACTTCGTGATGATTTGGGTATATTTCATGACTGGCGTACGTGTAAATGAAGGTTGTGCCCTTCAATGGAATGATGTTGACTTTGATAAGCAACGCCTACGAGTTCATCATATGCTTATTGTTAAAAACAAAAAAGAATGGACACGTAATTCCTATTCGAAAACTAAAGACGGAAGAAGGATGATTAGTTTAGATAAAGATACTATTGATGTGTTAAAAAAATGGCGTGAAGCTCAAAAAAAGATTGGACTAGGACACGAGAACGATTTTATCTTTTCATACGATGGCTTACCTATGTTGAAATCTACAATCTCAAGGATTATTAAAAGGTACGCCAAGATTGCTCACGTAAAGCCTATCCAAGCGAAAGGTCTCAGGCACAGCCATGCATCGCTGCTAATTAATGAATTAAATGCTGATGTACTTATTCTATCAAAACGTTTAGGACACTCTTCTCCTGAAATCACCTTGAAACACTACTCGCATCTATGGGATGGCGCTGATGAAGCTATCACTAATGAAATGGTCGGAATTATTAATGTTTCTTTCCCATCTTCTAGCTTAGTACATTTCAACGGGAATCAATCAATTTCAAAATAACATTCCCACCAAAAACCCCACCAAAAAACAATTAACACCTTAAAAAGCCTGTTCTATAAAGCTTTTTGAGGCGACTGCAACCATTGAGTGGGAGTAAAAAAAAGGTCCGGGGGACCTTTTTTTCATGAGCTAAGAAATAGAAAAGCGAGTTAAAGGTTGTATTGACCCCAAAAGGTTAGACAATTAATTTATCCAAAGGATTTAGTTCTGTATTGCACAGGACTGAGTCCTTTTAGTTTTACCTTAATTCGTTT
>JAWDWJ010000045.1:0-8316 GCA_032477695.1 Streptococcus parasanguinis | reverse complement strand
TGCATAAAGCGGTAGCTTTAGATCGGGAAGTAGCTCAGCTTGGTAGAGTACTTGGTTTGGGACCAAGGTGTCGCAGGTTCGAATCCTGTCTTCCCGATAGTATATTAAAAGAGTCTAATGATGTCATTAGATTTTTTTTTATAATTTACAAGAAAAAAGAGCTTGCGCTCTTTCCAACTTTATTTATTTCGCAGTTCAACATAACGGTTATACCATATTTTGATATATTCCTCTGAAAAAGGACCTTTGTTTTGGTTTATCCAATCTACTAGTACTTTTACATTTTCTTTTAAAATATAGTCAATGTCATCTGAATAGTGCATTTTTTCTTTATGTTGCTCATATTCTTCAACATCTAACAATTTCTTTTCACCATTTGTAAAGACCTTGACATCGAGATCATAGTCGATATATTTTAAGGCCTCTTGGTCGATGTGAAAAGGACTTGCTAGGTTACAGTAGTAAGACACACCATTGTCACGGATCATGGCGATGATGTTAAACCAATATTTTTTATGGAAATAAACAATTGCTGGTTCACGAGTGATCCAACGTCTGCCATCACTTTCTGTAACAAGTGTATGATCATTTACTCCAATAATTGCATTTTCGGTTATCTTTAATACCATGGTGTCACGCCAGGTACGGTGTAAACTGCCATCATGTTTATAACTTTGAATTGTAATAAAGTCGCCTTCTTTAGGTAGTTTCATAACTTACCAACTTTCTACAATCTAAGTATATCCTCTATATTGTAACATATTTTTTTAATTTTTTTCTTATTTTTCTATTTTATTTTCAATTTGATTTTTGAATGGGAATTTATGAATCTAAAAATTCTCTAATGGCTGATGTTATATCACTATAATCGTACCCTTTTCTGGCTAATGCTTGGGTTAAACGTTGTTTTAGGTCATAGCCTTCATATTTTTTACTGTATTTACGGTATTGTTTTTCTAATTCTTTTAGGATGAGCTCATTGGTTGTTTCTTCATCTGCTTCTAGTTCAAGATTTTGGAATGCAATCTTTGCTTGGTTGTATGCAAAACCTTTTGAAATGAGTCCTTGGATGATTTTCGTTTCAATGGCTTTTAATGGGTATTTTCCTTGGTATTTCTTTTGGAGTTTTATTGCGGTACGGCTAATAACTTCTGTAAAATCATAGTCAGCAAGAATTTCTTGAAGGATAGATTTTGGGACCCCTTTTTGTTGAATTTTTTGTTGTAATAAGACAGGGCCTTTATCGCCACTGAGGAGGTTGGCCTCTATCAGGTTTCTGGCATATTGACGATCATCTAACCACTTTTCTTCTTTTAGGTGTTGGACAACTTTATCAATAATCTCAGTATCAATCTCATATTTTGTAAGGTAGTCTCGGACTTCTTTTGTTGTTCGAGCTTTAAAGGAAAGATGGTAAAGGGCCAGGTTTTTACCATAGGAGTATTGTGCAAACTCTTGGATTTCTTTTAGCTCTTCTTCACTGATTTCTTTCTCTTTGGAAAGAAAATATTTGACGATGGTATCTTCTGTGATGTAAAGTTTTTGATCATTGTCTAATTCAAGAAGGTAGAGTCTTTTTTTCTTTTCTAGTTTTGTAATTTTCATATTTTTTCTTTTATCCAAACGCTTCAAAGGCAGCAACGAGTCGAAGTTTATGTATATCGACCTGATCTCTTCCATAATAGTCAAGAAATAGTTCAGCGTATTTAGGATCTTGTAGGTTATAGTTGAGGGACCAAACTGCCCAAAAGAGGTCGATATGCCGGTCACTGAAATCAGCCAAACCAAGATCAATAAAGCAAGAGAATTGGTCAGCATCTTTTAGAATAAAGTTCGGTAGACAGGCATCCCCGTGAATAAAGGCATCTGTCTTTAAAAGGTGCCCATGTTCTTGGATGAGTTGGAAGGCCTCTTCGCGACTGTTGATTTGGAATTGGGGTAGGAGCGCCTTGGCATAGAACTCACCTTTTTCATAGTTTTTCAAGGCTCTTTCTTTATAGGCTTGTAAATGATTATCTGATGGAAAATTTTTCGGATTTAAGCTGTGAAGCTTTTTAAGAGCCTCTGCCATGGTACGGCAGATTTTTTCTGGCTGGTCTAAAAAAGCGAGAGCATCATGGCCAATAGCCTCTTTAGTCAGGAGGTAGTCTTTATCTTTAGATAGATATTCGATAACTGGAGTTCCCAGTCCTTTGGTTTCAAACCACCTTGCAATGCTAGCTTCTCGCTCTAATCTTCCCTTTTGATCTATTTTCAAGTAGTAACCTGAATCAAGATAGAGAACCCTTGCGCCTGAATGAGAAGAGCTATCAGAAAGAGTTGCTCCCTCTATATAAGTTCGTAATTGCTCAGGAAAATCCAATGGGGAGAAATGAGATGTCTTTGTATTCATGGTTTTATTGTAACATATTCTTAACCATTGAGAAACTACGTGGTATAATAGACTTATGAGTCTTAAAGTCAAACAAAAAATTCCATTAAAAATCAAGCGTATGGGGATAAACGGGGAAGGTATCGGATTTTTCCAGAAAACCCTTGTTTTTGTTCCAGGAGCCCTCAAGGGTGAAGATATCTTCTGCCAAATTACAAGTGTCAAGAAAAATTTTGCGGAAGCCAAACTCTTATCTGTGAATAAAGCGTCTAAGTATCGGGTGACACCCATGTGTGATATCTATGAGACCTGTGGGGGCTGTCAAATCATGCATTTGAAGTATGACAAGCAGCTGGAGTTTAAAACAGATTTATTGCAACAAGCCTTGAAAAAGTTCTCACCTGAAGGCTTTGAACAGTATGACATTCGGCCAACAATCGGAATGCAGGAGCCTCTTTACTATCGGGCCAAATTGCAATTTCAAACAAGGAAATTTAAAGGCCAGGTCAAGGCGGGTCTCTATGCTCAAAATTCACATTATTTGGTAGAATTAAAAGATTGTTTGGTTCAAGATCAGGTTATTCAAGCGATTGCCAATGATTTTGCGGATTTATTGACTTACTATCAGATTCCAATTGCTGATGAGCGTAAAGAACTGGGTGTCAGAACTATGATGGTTCGACGAGCTCGGAAGTCTGGTCAGGTTCAGATAATTGTGGTCACCAGTCGGCAGATTAATTTAAAGGATTTAGTGGAAGACTTGGTTAAGAAACACCCTGAGATTGTCACCGTTGCTGTTAATAAAAATACGTCTCGCTCCAGTGAAATCTATGGTGAACAAACACAGATTATTTGGGGTGAAGAGGCTATTCTTGAAGGCGTTTTGGATTATGAATTCTCCCTCTCTCCTCGAGCCTTTTATCAACTGAATCCGGAGCAGACTGAAGTCTTGTATAGTGAAGCGGTCAAGGCTTTGGATGTATCGCCAGAGGATCATCTAATTGATGCCTACTGTGGGGTTGGAACGATTGGGTTTGCTTTTGCTAATAGAGTGAAAAGTGTTCGGGGGATGGATATCATTCCTGAAGCGATTGAAGATGCCAAATACAATGCTAAACGGATGGGATTTGAGAATACCCACTATGAAGCTGGGACGGCTGAGGAAATTATTCCCCGTTGGTACAAAGAAGGCTATCGAGCAGATGCAGTCATTGTGGATCCACCCCGTACGGGTTTAGGGGCGAAATTGATCGAGACCTTATTGCACTATGCACCTGACAAGATGGTCTATGTCTCTTGTAATGTATCGACTTTGTCAAGAGATTTGGTAGCTTTGACAAAGGTCTATCGGGTTGAATACATTCAATCAGTGGACATGTTTCCACATACGGCAAGGACAGAGGCTGTCGTGAAGTTAGTGAAGAAGTGAAAATGAACGAAATGAGTAAAGGAAATAGGAAAATGGACAATGTTATTGATGTATCGATTCCAGTGGCTCAAGTCATTGATCAACATCCGGAAGTATTGGACTTGTTGGTGGAGTTGGGCTTTAAACCTTTAGCCAACCCCATCATGCGTAATACAGTTGGGCGCAAGGTTTCCTTGAAACAAGGATCAAATTTAGAAGGTACCCCCATGGAGAAGATTGTACAAACGCTAGAAGCTAATGGCTATGAAGTAGTGGGGCTAGACCAATGAGTGATGAACGAATTCATGTCTTGAGAGATATCTTATTAGACCTGCATCATGGAGCCTCTCCTGAGTCGGTCCAAGAGCGCTTTGATGCGACCTTTGCAGGGGTTTCTGCGATTGAGATCTCTCTCATGGAGCATGAACTGATGAACTCCGATGCAGGGGTTACTTTTGAAGATGTTATGGAGCTTTGTGATGTCCATGCCAATCTCTTTAAGAATGCGGTTCAAGGGGTCGAAGTAGCAGATACTGACCACCCAGGGCATCCTGTTCAAATCTTTAAACAGGAGAACTTAGCCCTTCGAGCCGCTATGATGCGGGTACGTCGCTTGCTAGACAATTATGAGACGACTGAGGATCCTGAGATGATTCAGGAGATTCATAAGGGCTTGTTACGTCAGCTGGGCTTGGTGGGTCAATTTGACCGGCATTACCGTCGTAAGGAAGAGTTGATGTTTCCGATTATGGAAAAATATGGTCATGATTCCCCACCAAAAGTGATGTGGGGAGTAGATGACCAGATTCGGGAACTCTTTGCTAAAACTTTGGATGCGGCAAAGAAATTACCGGATTCTAGTATTTCTGAAGTCAAGGAACGCTTTGAAGCCTTTGCACAAGAGTTTGAGGGCATGATCTTCAAGGAAGAGTCGATCCTCTTGATGATTTTGCTGGAGTCCTTTACCCAGGATGACTGGCTCTCCATTGCAGAAGAAAGTGATGCTTATGGTTATGCCATTATTCTCTCAAGTGAGAAATGGGTGCCGAAACGTGTGGACTTCAAGGAAGAAGGAGCAAGAGAGTCAGAGAGTTCAACTGAACCGCTTCCTTCTTCAAAAGGAGATGAGCACCGTCAGGTCATTGAGACTCCTGAGGGACAATTGACGATTACCTTCACGCCTAAGAAAAAAGAAGAGAGCTTCGATCGCAAGCAGCCACAAGCTTTTGGTCATGGATTTTTATCGGTGGAGCAAGCGAATTTAATCTTGAACCAGTTACCAATGGAGATCACCTTTGTCAATAAGGATGAAATTTTCCAATATTACAATGATGCTGCGCCTTTTGAGGAAATGATTTTTAAGAGGACGCCATCGCAGGTAGGACGCAATGTTGAGCTGTGTCACCCACCGAAATATTTGGAGAAGGTCAAAGCCATCATGCAGGGGCTTCGTGAAGGGAAAAAAGACAAGTATGAAATGTGGTTCAAATCAGAATCGCGTGGGAAATTTGTCCATGTCACCTATGCAGCAGTGCGTGATGAAGCGGGAGACTTTCAAGGCGTCTTGGAATATGTTCAGGACATTCAACCTTATCGGGAGATCGATACGGATTTTTATAGAGGAATGGAATAAAGATGAGTTACGAAACAGAGTTTATGAAGGAGTTTGAGGAGTGGATCAAGACCCAAGTTATGATCAATGAAATGGCTCTCGAAGAAAGTAAAAAGGTTTTTGATGAAGACCAGGACGAACGAGCTAAAATAGCCATGATTCGCTATGAAAGCCGTTTAGATGCTTATCAGTTCTTGCAAGGAAAGTTTGAAAATTTCCATGCTGGAAAAGGATTTCATGATTTACCAGATGGCCTCTTTGGTGAAAGAAAATATTAAAATGGCCTTATTGAAGGCGTTTAACTAGCTAGATTTACCTGAAAATTGAGCAATGACTTGATTTTTTAGGGGATTGTGATACAATAAAAAAGTTGAAATGACATCAACGGATTTTTGAATGGAATGATAGTGATGAAACCTTGTTGCCTTAGGAATTGATCACTGAATTTAGGAGGAAAAATGGCAAAGAAGAACGTAAACCGTGCGAAACAATACAAACATCAAAATAGACATCTTTTGAAAAAAGCTGTCGCAACTGTAACTGCAGCTGTGAAAGAAGCACCTAAAAAGGTTGAGAAAGCTACAAAAGCAGTGGCGAAAGAAGTGAAACAAGCGGCTTCTTCAGTGGAAGAATTTGCTGCAAGTTTGGAAGGTGTGGCACTTGATCGTGCGCAAACATTCTATGATGAAGGTATTCGCTCTGTTGCGGACTTCGCAAACTGGACAGAAAAAGAGTTGTTGGCCCTTAAAGGAATCGGTCCAGCTACAATCAAGAAATTGAAAGAACTAGGCGTTAAATTTAAATAATCGCTTTTATGATTTCTTGCTATTTCCAGGAAAACTTGCTAAAATGAACCTATTAGAGGTGTTTTGAATCCCACATTTTACAGAAAGTGGCGGTGCTGAGAAGTCCACAAATGTGTCAAAACTAGTTGCTAATGGATGAAAATGAAATAAACAAAGTTGCGGGCATTGCCCGAAATTGGGTGGTACCGCGGATCAACATATTCGTCCCTGTCAGATTGATGACAGGGGCGATTTTTCTTTTTGCAACCCTGGCTAAAGGAGCTTGCCATGAAACAATCTTTTAACACTAGTAAACTCTACTATGGCTTTCCGATTTTCATCTTGGGGTATCAGGACAAGAACTTTGGGCACAATATCACGACCTGCAGTTCCTCTTATAGCCTGGGAGATTGGCTGGTCATCGGGGTTGGTAGTGAGGAAAATGCGGCTGACCAGATTAAGCATTATCAACAGTTCACTGTGAACATCCCTGATGAAAACTTTATGCTTGAGATGGAGCAGGCTGGGTTTATCAGCCATCGGGAGAAGTTGGAACACCTAGGGATAGACTACGAGATTTCTGAACGGACTCAGGCTCCGATTTTAGAGGCTTGTCCAGTCGTATTGGACTGTCAGGTAGATCGGATTATCGAGGAAGATGGCATCTGCCATATCTTTGCCAAGATTATCGACCGTCTGGCTGATCCAGAACTCTTGGATGACAAGGGGCATTTTATAAATGACCTCTTTGCACCGACTTACTTTATGGGGGACGGCCATCAGCGCGTTTACCGTTATCTAGATGATCGAGTCGATCCCATGGGGAGCTTTATGAAGAAAGCGAGGAAGAAGAATGACAAGAGCTGAGTTGCCAGATAAAATCGAAACGGAGCGTCTAGTCTTACGAGTCCGAACAGTGGCGGATGCTGAGGATATCCATGCCTACGCTAGTCTTCCAGAGGTTTCTTACCCAGCAGGCTTTCCACCCGTTAAGACCTTGGAAGATGAGATTTATTATCTAGAGCATATCCTTCCCGAGCGCAATCAAAAAGAAAATCTTCCAGCTGGTTACGGCATTGTGGTCAAAGGAACCGATAAAATCATTGGCTCTGTTGACTTCAACCATCGCCACGAAGACGATGTGCTGGAGATTGGCTATACCTTGCACCCAGACTATTGGGGCCGGGGTTATGTACCCGAAGCAGCGCGTGCTTTGATTGATCTAGCTTTTAAAGAATTGAACCTTCACAAGATAGAATTGTCTTGCTTTGGTTACAACCTTCAAAGTCAACGAGTCGCGGAAAAGCTTGGCTTTACCCTTGAAGCTCGTATCCGAGACCGCAAAGATGCACAAGGCAATCGCTGTGCAGAGTTGGCTTATGGATTGCTGAGGAATGAGTGGGAGGCTCAAAATAAACATTAAACAGAAATAACTAGAAAGGACACACACATGTCTAAAGAACTTTCACCTAAATATAATCCAGCCGAGGTTGAGGCTGGTCGTTACCAAAAATGGCTTGACGAAGATGTTTTCAAGCCTTCTGGCGATAAAAAGGCGAAGCCTTATTCAATCGTTATTCCACCACCAAACGTAACTGGTAAACTTCACCTTGGTCACGCTTGGGATACAACTTTGCAAGATATCATCATCCGTCAAAAACGGATGCAAGGTTTTGATACGCTTTGGCTTCCAGGTATGGACCATGCTGGGATTGCCACTCAAGCTAAAGTAGAAGCGCGTTTGGCTGAAGAGGGCATCTCTCGTTATGACCTTGGTCGTGAAAAATTCCTTGATAAAGTCTGGGAATGGAAAGACGAGTATGCGACGACTATCAAGCAACAATGGGGCAAGATGGGGCTCTCTGTAGACTACTCTCGTGAGCGTTTTACCCTTGATGAAGGGTTGTCAAAAGCGGTTCGTAAGGTCTTTGTAGAGCTTTACAAAAAAGGTTGGATTTACCGTGGTGAATTTATCATCAACTGGGATCCAAAAGCCCGTACAGCCCTTTCTGATATCGAGGTGATTCACAAGGATGTCGAGGGTGCCTTCTACCACATGAACTACATGTTGGAAGACGGTTCACGTGCCCTTGAAGTAGCAACAACTCGTCCTGAGACTATGTTTGGGGATACTGCCGTA
>JAWDWJ010000044.1:0-16295 GCA_032477695.1 Streptococcus parasanguinis | reverse complement strand
TACGCTGATTTCATCAGCTTTTACAGCCCTACTCAACTGTGCGGAGGTGGGACGACGAAATCGAATTCTAACGAATTACCGATTTCTGTCCCACTCTCAATTCTCTTCTTTAAAATTTTTTAGCGAAAGGAGAAAGGCGATCCCGCAGATCACAAGGAGTGCTGCTACAACCCATTGAGAATAGAAATAAGCAGCAAATAATTGACTGTCGGTGAACATTTTTCCAAAAAGCCCGTTTAGCACTCCCTCAAGAAAGGGAATATACTCACACACAGCAAGGATTGACGCAAGAAAGAGAATACTGCCCGCTATCAAGAAAAGATTGGGAATCCACTTTTTAATCCTTTTCTCTTTTCTGAGAAAATACTTAGAAGCAATCGCTACTAGAAAAACGAGGACATTCCATATGTTTAAGGCGATAAAATATCTAAAAGTATCCTTGTATGCGCCTATCGCCATAGCTAAAATCAGGATAGGACCGAAAAAATTAATGGCACTTCCCAATAGTGCAAAGAGGCCATCGACCAAAACCAGATACTTCTTCTTCATTTTCTCACCTCATCTCACACCTATTCTACCACAAAGAAATTTAAAAACAAAAAAAGATAGCCAAAGCTATCTTGATCCGATGCGGAGAGAGGGACTTGAACCCTCACGACCTAAAGCGGTCACAGGATCCTTAGTCCTGCGCGTCTGCCAATTCCGCCATCCCCGCGATTGAGTACTTTACTAGTATATCAATCAACAACTTTTTTGTCAAGATTTTTTTCAAACTTTTTTCAGGGTTTGTCATTTTTTCACAAAAAGGGAGCAGGTCTATAGACCTGCTCCCTTGATTTTTATTTGCTATCGTGGTTTTCAACTGCCGCTGTGATGAAGGCTGTGTAAAGTCCTTCTGGGCGGTTTGGACGGCTTGACAATTCTGGGTGGTATTGGCAAGCAACAAAGAATTTGTTTTCTGGGATTTCAACGATTTCGACCAAACGGTTGTCTGGTGAAACGCCTGAGAAGACAAAACCTGCTTCTTCAAACTGTTCACGGAAAACATTGTTAAACTCATAACGGTGACGGTGGCGACGTTGTACCACTTCTTGATTATCATAGGCAGCGGCTGCTTTTGATCCTCGTTTGAGTTTAGATGGGTAAAGACCGAGACGGAGCGTTCCTCCCATGTCTTCCACATCAATTTGGTCCCGCATGATATCGATAATTGGATACTTGGTTTCTGGATCCAATTCGGATGAATTGGCCCCTTCCAAGCCTAAAACGTGACGGGCAAATTCGATACAGGTTAACTGCATACCCAAGCAGACACCCAACATTGGGACGTCTTGTTCACGCGCATACTTGATGGCTTGAATTTTTCCTTCTGTTCCCCGTTGACCAAAACCACCTGGGACGATGATCCCATCCGCATCTCCAAGGAGTTCTGCCACATTTTCAGCTGTCACATCATTGGCATTGACCCAATTAATCTTGACCTCTGCATCATTGGCATACCCTGAGTGCTTCAAGGCCTCAACGACAGAAATGTAGGCATCTTGCAATTCTACGTATTTTCCAACCAAGGAAATCTTGACCTGCTTCTTGAGGTTCATGACCTTGTCGACCATCGCAGACCATTCTGTCATATCTGCTGCAGGAACATTCAATTTCAAATGGTCACAAACGATTTGGTCCATATTTTGTGCTTGCAAGTTCAATGGGATTTGGTACAAGTGGTCCACATCAAGTGATTCGATGACAGCTTCTGGTGCGACATCACAGAATTGAGCCAACTTGTTCTTAATTCCTTGACCAGCTGGTTTTTCTGTACGGATGACCAACATATTTGGTTGAATCCCAAGACCACGCAATTCTTTCACAGAGTGTTGCGTCGGCTTGGTTTTCATTTCTCCCGCAGCCTTCAAGTAAGGAAGAAGAGTGGTGTGGATGTACATAACATTTTCAGCACCAACATCTGCCTTCATTTGACGAAGAGCTTCAAGGAAAGGAAGGGACTCAATGTCTCCAACTGTTCCCCCGACTTCTGTGATGATGACATCTGAATCCGTCGTCGTCGCTGCTCGTTTGATCTTTTCTTTCAAGGCATCTGTAATATGAGGAATAACCTGTACAGTCGCGCCCAAGTATTCTCCGCGACGTTCCTTGCGAAGAACTTCGCTATAAATTTTCCCTGTTGTCACATTTGAGTACTTATTCAGATTGATATCAATGAAGCGTTCATAGTGACCAAGGTCCAAGTCTGTCTCTGCACCATCGTCTGTGACAAATACTTCCCCGTGTTGGTAAGGACTCATCGTCCCTGGATCGATATTGATATAAGGGTCAAACTTTTGGATCGTCACTTTCAATCCACGATTTTTGAGCAAGCGACCAAGACTTGCTGCGACAATCCCTTTCCCGATGGATGATACGACACCACCCGTGACAAAAATATATTTTGTTGACATGTGCTTTCCTCTTCTTCTAATGTTGTAGAGGCCATTCCTCTTTGCAGAAAAAACAAAAATAGCTCCCTAATCCTTAGGGAGCTCCGACCTCAAAATGAGGTGCCCGAACAATATCTTACCGCAAATGGTCTACTTTGTCAAATTGAAAATTTCATGAAAATGATTTTCGCTGTTTACGAGACCTTTTCCACTCCATTTTGTGTGACGAGAAATTTCTCAAATTGAAGTTGAGACATGCAAAGAGCAAGGTCCTTGTGGATTCGCTCCAGTGCTTCTAAACGCATCTCGACTGATGTCTCGGTATTTCCTTGAATGACAAAGAGGGCGTTTTGCGTAGTCTCCTCAAATTTGTAATGGTCACTATCGCGTACATCCAACCAAGCCAGAACTCCTTTTTGATCCCGGTAGACAGGATCTGTCGGTGCAACATGTTTTTCGCTAGAAAGTATCGGGAGGAAGAGATCGTCTCTTTGACTCACTGTAAATTCAATCGGTCCCTCAATCTTATCTAAGTCATGTCCTCCGATCGCGAGAAAAGACTTCAGAGATTCTACATTATAGATATCGATGATGCTATTGATCTGAGGAAGAGCTCCTCGATGCTGGATATTTCGGATGAGAGCTAGGACCGTTGGGGGATTTTTCTTGATGCTACGCCCTACTTTTTGCAAGAGGTCTGTATACCCTTTGATGACAGGAGATGCCACTACTTCTTCTGTCTGACACTGAAGCGCCCATTGTTCAAGCTCTTTCTTCTTTTCAAGAAAAGAAGGGGGCAAAACTGCTTGAGGATCCACATTTCTAGCAATTCCGACCACAACCGTATCAATACCAAGAGCTACTAAACTTTGATCTAAACGAAAGTCCATCTGAACACCTCCTATTTGGGAAATACTTACATGTTCATTATACTCTAACTTGCCACCGTTTTCAATGCAAACAAAAAGAAACAAGGAACAATTGTTTTTTTTCAGAAGATAGATAAACTATTTTTATTGACATATAAGTCAATAAATTACTTGCAAACCATCCTCTACTTTTGAAAAATCAAAGGATATTCTGAAACTTTCCGCCGTGAGAAAAGTGCCTGAAACTTCATAGCTTCAGGCACTCGGAATTATTGAGACTTAAGGCTCAATAATTAGTCATGGAACTTCGTAGAAGTTCGCTGACGTCCGTACTCACCTAAGGAAAGTTTCTGGGAAAACTTCGTCTTCAATAAAAAAACAAGGAACAATTTCCTTGTTTCATATGATTTATTCTTCTTCCTCGTCTTCAGAATCCTCTTCTTCGTCGTCTTCTTCGCTCAATTCAACTTCTTCACCCAAATCATCTGGTACGATTTCATTGATTTCAGCATCGTAAGCTTCGACTTCACTCTTTTCATCATCTGGATTTTCTTCATCATATGAAAGAGCTGGATCTGCTTCGTAAACTTCTTCGTCTTCTGGATCGTCGTCGTTGTAGTCGATCGCATCTTCGTCTCCATCCATGAAGGCATTGACACGTTTTTTCTTCCGTTTCTTAGGAGTTTCATCTTCGTCTGTTTCTTCAAGAGCGATAATTTCCTCGTCAACTTCATCGATGGCATACCATGAACGAAGACCCCATTTGTTATCTCCAAGTGGGATAAAGCTTCCATCGACATTCAATTCTGTGTAGAACAATGGAAGAGCTTCACGGATCTCGCTGTTTGATTTTTCAAGGTAATTTTGAATTTCATTTACAAGATCGCTAAAGTACATTTCATGGTCACGTCCGCGTAATTCCAAAATCGCACGCGCCACTTCAATCATAGAAAGTTCACTTTTTTCTTGTCCAGCAAATACTTCTAATTCCAAGGGTAAATCTCCTTATGTTTCATTTCCTAAATGGAGAAGGATCGGGTCTTAAACCTCATCCTATCCTCGATGATAGATTGAAAACTTCTCGTCACTAAATCTATCACGCATTTTATCGTTACACTCTATTGTACGATAAATTTCCCCTTTCGTCAAAGGAAAATTCCAGGATTCTCCATGAAATCAGAAAAAAGAAGAGCCTCATGGCTCTTCTTTTTATTCTCAATTATTTTACTTTTGCTGTGCTTGTGATCACGTTCACGGCTTTCTTCACTGTGATGTCATGTTTCAACATTTCTGGTGAAAGAAGGTTGCGAACTTGTTCAACTGGCATGTTGTAATCTGCTGCCAATTGTTCGATTTCAGCATTGATTTCTTCTTCAGTTGCTTCGAAGCCTTCTGCTTTGGCTACTGCTTCAACCACAAGGTTTGTCTTCGTGCGGCTTTCTGCTTCTGCTTCATATTGTTTGTGAAGATCATCTTGAGTTGTTCCAGTAATTTGGAAGTACATTTCAGGTGAGATTCCTTGACGTTGCATATTTCCAAGGAATTCGTTGATTGAACGGTGTACTTCTTCGTGGATCATTTCTTCTGGAAGTTCAACGATTTCAGCATTTTCAACTGCAAGATCGATCGCTGCTGCTTCTACTGCATCGTTGTATGCTTCTTCTTTTGCTTCTGCCAATTCTTTGCGGTATTTTTCTTTCAATTCAGCAAGAGTTTCAACTTCTTCATCGATGTCTTTTGCCAATTCATCGTCAAGAGCTGGTACTTCTTTTGCTTTCACTTCGTGGATAGTTGTCACGAATTTCGCTTCTTTACCTGCAAGGTCAGCTGCTTGGTAGTCTTCTGGGAAAGTTACGATGACGTCAACTGTTTCACCAGCAGAGTGTCCAACCAATTGGTCTTCGAAACCTGGGATGAATTGACCTGAACCAAGTCCAAGTGAGAAGTTGTCACCTTTACCACCGTCGAATTCGACACCATCGATAGAACCTACGAAGTCGATTACAACTGTGTCGCCTTCTGCTGCAGCACCTTCTTTAACAACCAATTCAGCCAAGTTGTTGCGTTCGCGTTCGATACGAGCATCCACATCAGCGTCTGTTACTTCTTTAGAAACTTCTACTGATACTTCAAGGTCTTTGTAAGCACCCAATTTTACTTCAGGTTTTGTTACAACAGCTGCTGTCAATGTCCAGTCTTGACCTTTTTCCATAGATACAACATCAAAAGTAGGTTGTGCTACAACTTCGATTCCAGCTTCTTTAACAGCTGCTTCGTATGCTGCTGGAAGAAGATCGTTCAAAGCATCTTGGTAAAGAGCTTCTTCACCAAAACGTTGGTTGAAGATTGGACGTGGAATATGACCTTTACGGAATCCAGGTACGTTCAAGGTTTTCTTAACAGACTCAAACACACGGTCCAAAGCAGGTTTGATTTGCTCTTGACTGATGGTGAAAGTCAATACACCGTGGTTAGTTTCTTTGTTTTCAAATGATACAGACATTCTGTCTCTCCTTAAAATAATATAGTCATTCCTTATAATTTTACCACAAAACTTTGAAATTGCAAGTTTTAAAACGTTTTTGCCTCTCTTTTCATCCAAAAAAACTAGCCCCTAAAAGCTAGTTCTAGTTATGATTTTCGGATAGGATCGTCTAGATAGAGAGCACGGGCACCACCTATCAATTTTGGCCGACTAGCGAGGGCTGTGACATGGGCTTCCCCTAGTTCACGTATGACAGGGCGAATTGGGACTTGCACGTGCTTGACGTGCATCCCCACTGAGGTATCTCCGATGTCTAAGCCCGCTTGGGCTGTGATAAATTCTACTTCAACAGGATCCTTAAAATACTTGAAAGCAGCGAGTTGTCCAGCTCCCCCTGCATGGAGACTTGGAAGGACATTGACAATTTCTAGTTCCTTCTTGTCTGCTAATTCCCGCTCGACCACCAAGGCGCGATTGAGATGCTCACATCCTTGTACTGCCAGATAAATCCCTCTTGGATTCAACTCATCTAATAAGGTCTGGACAATAGTTTCTGCAATGTCGATGTTGGAGGCTTTTCCAATTGGCCCTCCTGCAACTTCACTTGAGGACATCCCGAGCACTAGAATCTGTCCTTGGCGGAGACGGCTTTTTTCCAAGACATCTACCAGGATTTCTTTTGTATCCTTCTTCAGTTGCTCCAGATCCATGAATTAGCTTCCTTTCTTTTGAAATGCATAATAGACCACATAGCCTAAAGCCATTCCAACAAAATTCTGAGCGAGGTTATTCGGAATGTCCGAGATAGCAGCACCCCAGCCATTGCCTAAAAAGAGAGCAGAAGCTAGTGCGTAACCGCCTACCATCACGACTGTCGCAAGGAGCAAGCCAAGGTAACGAGCTTTGCCCTTGAAGCCAGCGAAATAGCCTTGTCCCCCGTGAAAGAGGAGGCTAAAGAACATCCACTGAGGATAGCCTGAAATCAGATCGAGTAGGAAGGCTCCGACACCACCGACAATAGCACCCTCCTTGCGTCCAAAATAGAAGGCTGTGAAATACACTCCAAGATCTAGCAGGGTGACGATTCCTGTGGGAGTTGGAAGTTTTGTATAGTAGCCAAGTACAACTGTCAAGGCTGTCAAAATGGAAAGGCGAGCAATGAGTTGAGTTCGATTAGATGTCATATTGTACTACTCCATACTGGTCTGAATGTTGAATCGCTTGGAAAACAAAGTCTTTAGAGGCTTTAACAGCTTCAAGTGGAGATTTCCCTTGCACCAACTGGCTGGAAATGCTAGACGCAAAGGTACAACCAGCTCCTGTATTGTTCTTTTCTAAGACTGGCTCTTCAATGACGGTGAAGTCTGTCCCATCATAAAAGACATCGATGGCCTTTTCTTTATTGAGACGATTTCCTCCTTTGACCACGACATTCGCTGCTCCTAATTCGTGGAGCTTGCGCGCTGCCTCCTTCATATCGTCGAGCGATTGAATCTTGCTTTGAGTCAAGATCTCAGCTTCTGGTAAGTTTGGCGTGATGATGGTCACATAAGGGAAGAACTTAATCAATTCGTCTCGAAGAGCTGAGACTTCCACATCATGGCTTTCCTTGCAGACCAAGACAGGATCTAGTACCACAGGGATCTCAGAATGGGCTTTGACATAGTCCAAGGCTAAGTCTGCCACTTGGACATTTGGCAAAAGACCGAGTTTAATGGCAGAAAAAGGAACATCCTTGAGAGAGTTGAGCTGTTGCGCAAAAGTCGTCGGATCCACCGGAATCACTTCAAAACCGTGCTCCGTCATAGCGGTCAAACAAGTCACCGCTACAAAACCATGCTGTTTGTTAGTCGTATAAGTTGCAAGGTCTGCATGAAGACCCCCTCCACTAAAAATATCATTTCCTGAAATAGCTAGAATCAATTCATTACTCATAACGGATCTCCTTTAAATATAAGCCATTTGGCGCTGCTGTAGGACCTGCTAGATTGCGGTCCTTCTTTTCTAAAATTAGATCGATCTGCTCGATCGGCATCCGATCATTTCCGATCTTCAACAAAGTTCCCACCATATTGCGGATTTGCTTGTAGAGAAAGCCATTGCCCGAAAAGGTAAAGACAAGGCGATGATGTTCTGCATCCTCAACCAAGCGAGCCTCTGTAATCGTACGAACCTTGTCTTCCACACTGGTTCCTGAAGCTGTAAAACCGCTGAAATCATAGGTTCCCTCCAACTTTTGGATGGCTGCTTGCATCTTTTCCACATCCAAAGGATATGGATAGTGGGTGGCATAGTGGCGCATCATGGGGTTCTTGGGACGACCATAATCCACGATGAATTCATAGGTTTTGCTGTGCTTCTTGTAGCGTGAGTGAAAGTCATCTGCTACTTGCTCCACTCGGATGAAATCAATATCCTCTGGGGTTTGGGTATCGAGGGCAAAGCGGAGCTTTTCCTCGTCCCGCGCCTGGGGGAGATCAAAATGAATCACCTGGCCAAGAGCATGGACACCTGAATCCGTTCGCCCCGCTCCATGAACGGTAACAGGGGTTCCTTGATTGAGGCGCGTCAAGGTCTTCTCGATTTCCTCTTGCACACTACGGGCATGCGGTTGGCGTTGAAACCCTGCAAACAAGGTCCCATCATATGAAATGGTTGCTTTGTATCGTGTCATGGTTCTATTTTAGCAAGATATAGAAGGAGTTACAATAGTGAAAACGCAGTGGTTGAGTGGGCTCTACTACGCTGATTTCATCAGCTTTTAAAGCCCTACTCAACTGTGCGGAGGTGGGACGACGAAATCGAATTCTAACGAATGACCGATTTCTGTCCCACTCTCCTAACTTCGACCTGTTACAAATCTACTAGGTCTCAGTTCCTTTTTTTATTTTTCAAGTCCATTCCTGCTGCTCCTAAGATCGCTCCTAGTAAAGCGAGCCCCAGAGCAGATTCCACTCCTGTTTCTGGAAGTTGCTTGTTAGAAGATACTGCTTCTGAACGAACCTCTTTTTCCACAGCTGCTGGAATTGGCGTTGGGGTATTTTCTGGTGCTACTGGTTTATCTTTTGAGATCACTTGAGGTGTTGAAGGTTCTGGAACCACTTTGTTTACGAGCACGTCTGATTTCACTGGTGCTTCTACTGAAGGGCTTGTTGGGATCACGACTTCTTTGGTACCGACTTCAACAATTTCTGCAACCGGCTCTGTTGCAACTTCTGTAGAGATTACTTTTCGACTTTGATCAAGCGCCGAAACCTCTACATACTCAAGGCCTTGCCCTTTAACCCCAGCCTGGATCACTCTACGTTCTCCTTTGGTGAGATCTGGATTGGTCCGTTCCACAAGGTCAAAATCAAGTTCTTTTTCTACGATTTCAAGACTTGGTTTGTCTTCCACTAGAGCTTTGACGTCATTTTCAGCCAAGCTACCTACTTGCGTGATTGGCTTGAGCCCCGCAAGGGCTTGGGTCAGAGCGGCCACTTCTTGATCCACCTGATCTTGATGAGCACGGCTCACATTCCAATTCAAGCTATCTAAGACTTTCGCAAGTGCTGCGCGAGATTCTGGTGTGTAAATGGCTAGATCTGTTGGCACCGTAGCAACTGCTTTTCTAAGAGCAGTGAAGTCTGCTTTGAAATAGTCCTTGTTGTGGTTGGCAAAAGCTTCCATGACCTGGAAGACTTCTTCTTCCTTGTATTCATTGGCCGGCTCATCAGCCCAAATTCCCAACATACTTCCGGATGTCGGTATCTTGACATCAGGATATTTGGTTGAAGCTAATTGTTCAAATGGAACGGTTTCTGAATGTTGAAGAGCTTTATCGAGTGGATAGCTTTGCTCTCCTCTATGGCCCAAAACATAGTACCAGTCACCGTTGGTATTGAGGAATTTGTAGCCCTTGTCTGCGAGGTACTGTGGAGATGCGAGGTTATAGCCCCACCATCCTTTAGACCAGTATGAAATCAAGACGTCCTTGTCAAAGGCAACATCATCTTCATCTCCATAATAGAAGCCATCGTTAAAGGCCATTGGCTGCAAGCCTTTTTCACGCGCCATAGCAGCAAGACTATTGGAATACTCCGCAAATTTACCATAGAGTTCATACCACTTGAGGTAGTACCAGCCTTGCGCACTGGTAGCGTCATTGGCATATTCATCCGTTCCATAATTAAAGATCTTAGACTTGTCTTTGAAGTAGTCCATGTACTTGCCAATCAAGGCTTTGGTAAAGTTGACTGCTGCTTCATTGGTCAAATCCATGGTTGTTTTTGAAACCGTATCAAAGCTGGCTTGTGGATTTTCAATGCCCAATTTTTCCATGGCCACCAACAAAGCATCCATGTGTCCAGGACTATTGACTGCCGCAATCAAGCCGATTCCTTTCGCAGTCGCATAAGCATGGAGTTCATCCATTTCTGCTTGGGTCAAGGCTTGACCATTTGGATCATCGTAATAGGCCTTGGTGCCTTCTAAAATGGCCTTTTTCACATCATCACTGGCATAGGTTTTGCCATTGGCTTCCACCGTCATATCATCGAGAACGAAGCGCATACCATCGTTTCCGACAAGGAGGTGCAAGTCAGAATAACCCAGCTCACTGGCCTTATCGACGATCCGTTTCAACTGATCCAGCGAGAAGTATTTGCGACCTGCATCGATCGAGATGACCTTCTTCATGGCGAGTTTTTCTGCTGCTTCTTTTGCAGCAACTTCTTTCGCGTAGCTTTCTGTATACACCAAAGCATCTTTAGCTGCTTTGAGATTGTCGATCAAGGTTTTGGCCTCTGCTCGAGTCGTGTCTGCTCCTGCCCCTTCTAAAGCTTTTTTAGCTGCCGCAAAGGCTACTAGAGATTCCGGTGTATAGTGATCCAAATCAGTTGGAGCTTCTGAAAGAGCTTTTTCGACGACTTCAGGATCTGCTACAAAGTAGTCCGCATTCTTGTCCGCGAAGGCATGCATCAGCTTAAAGAGAAGGTCTTTTTTGTAGGTTGCAGATGGCGTATCTGCCCAGGCAGCTACCATGCCACCGATGAAGGGCACCTTAGCTCCATCATTTTTTTGAACTACATCAATCGCTGACTTGGAAATTCCTTCGAGGCCTTGATCAAGGTTGTACCAACCAGATCCAGCCTTGTCCCGTCCAAGCACATAATACCAAACATCATTGGTATTAAGAATCTGATGACCTAGTTCGGACAAGAGTTTTGAAGAAGCGACATCATAGCCGTTCCATCCACCTGTCCAGTAGGAGACAATGATATCCTTGTCAAAAGTGCCATAGGAAGTATCGCCATTGTAGTAGATCCCGTCATTAAAGGCCATTGGTTTCATCTTGTGTTTTTTCACAATAGCTGCTAGATCATTAGCATATTGGATGAATTTTTCATAGCCTTTTTCTGGGTAGCCTTCACCTGGCCAATGCTTGCTAGCTTGGAGAACCTGCCAACCATGGGCATCTGTGGCATCGTTGGCATATTCATCCAAACCAATATTGAAAATATCTGCCTTGCCACTGAAATAAGCCGCATACTTGTCTACCAAGGCTTTGGTAAAGTCTAAGGCTTTTTGGTTGTCCAAATCAACTGTCCGAGCTGATTTTTTAGTGCCAAAGTAATTAAAGTGAGGGTTTTCGATCCCCAATTGTTCCATGGCCGTCAGAATCGCATCCATGTGACCTGGACTATTAATGGTTGGGATGACACCTACTTTCTTCGATTTGGCGTAGGCCAAAATATCATCCATTTGAGCCTGGGTCAAGGCTGTCCCGTTCGGATCATCGTAATAAGCTTTTGTCCCTTTTTCAACCGCATCCGTCACGGCTTGGCTAGAATAAGAAGTATCTCCCACTTTCAAAGACATATCATCCAACACAAAGCGCAAGCCGTCATTTCCGACTAGAAGATGCAAGTCTGTATAGCCAGTTTTACTTGCTTCATCAATGATTTCCTTGATTTGGTCTGGTGAGAAGTACTTGCGACCGGCATCGATCGAAACAATCTTTTTCTTGGCTAATTTTTCTTCTTGGGTAGGATCTTTAGCAGGCGTTTCCGTCGCTGCTGTCGCTGGTTGAGCTGCCACATCCGACTCTGCGACAGAGCTCGCTTCTTCGCGAATCAAACGGTCAAGATCTGATACCCGCAATTCACGATCAGGCAGTGTCGGTTGACTTTGATCGACGATTGGGGCAGGAGCCGTTGGTTTTTCTACTGTTGGCTGAGAAGCTTCCTCATTAAGAGGAATCGTTGACTCACCCTCGCTTGGCTGAGTTGGAGCTGTCGTTGCAAGACTTTCAGTAGTCGTCGGCGTATCTGCCGCTACAACCTGAGCACCAGCAAAAAATCCTATGAGCACCGAAGCAGCTCCTACTGCATACTTGCGAATCGCATAACGTGGTTGATGTGATTTCATCAGGACCTCCTAAATTGTCTTTGTAATCGTTTTCTTCAATTTACCACGATATCTTAATAAATTCAATGAGGCTTCTCATTATTCTTTAATTAGGAGAGGAAGTTCTTGGATTCGATCCAAAATAAAACGAGCTCCTTACTCAAAAGGAAACTCGTTCATTTTTATAAATCATCTAAAGCATCTTTGACCTTGTCAAAGAACCCTTTTTTCTTTGGGTTGACCTTCAAATCACTTGCTTCCGCAAAGGCTTGAAGGGCTTCTTTTTGCTTGTCATTTAAACCAGTTGGGGTGACGACATTGACAGATACATATTGATCTCCCATGGCACCACCACGTAAGCTTGGAGCCCCTTTTCCACGGAGGCGGAATTTCTTACCGGTTTGGGTTCCTTCAGGAATGACCAAATCGACATCTCCGTGAACAGTTGGCACATGGACCGTATCTCCAAGAGCTGCTTGGACAAAGTTCAGGTCTAACTTGTAGTAGATGGTTGAGCCATCTCGTTCAAAGCGATCGCTCGGCTCAACATTGACAACGACATACAAGTCACCATAAGGTCCACCGTTAAAGCCAGCTTCTCCTTGACCAGCTAAGCGGATTTGTTGACCCGTTTCAACTCCTGCAGGAATCTTGACGTTCACGCTATGAGCTTGTTTTTCATGACCTGTTCCACGACAAGTCGTACATGGATCTTTGATTTCTTGACCACGACCATGACAGACATCACAGGTCACTTGACGGCGCATCATCCCAAGAGGGGTTTGCGTATCCACATTGATGACTCCAGAACCATGACAGCGTCCACAGGTCACCGGACTAGTCCCTGGCTTAGCTCCAGAACCATGACAGGTATGACAGCTAGCTTCCCGATGGTACTTGACTTCTTTTTCCGCACCAAAAATCGCTTCTTCAAACTTGAGATTGACGCGGTATTGGAGGTCATCCCCTTGACGAGGTGCATTTGGATTACGACTTGCACCGCCACCAAAGAAGCTAGAGAAGATATCTTCAAAGCCACCAAAACCAGCACCATCAAAGCCACCAAAACCACCTGCTCCGCCACCGAAGCCACCATTGGCACCTGCAGCACCATATTGGTCATAAGCAGCCCGTTTTTGCTCGTCACTCAAAGTCTCATAAGCTTCTTGAACTTCCTTGTACTTTTCCTCAGCACCAGGCTCCTTGTTGATATCTGGGTGATATTTTTTAGATAATTTCCGATAGGCTTTCTTGATCTCATCTTGAGATGCATTCTTTGAAACGCCCAAACGGTCATAAAATTCAGTATTGTTCATACAAGATACTAAGAGCGAACAGAAAGCGACTGAAATTTAGGAAACCGACAAGAAATCCTGATTTCTTAGGCGGTTTATCTAATTTCCAAGCTTTCCGCTCGAGTTCAATTCCCCGAACGCTCTTTGTTCCTTTCTTTCATATTGAGTAAGAATTTCTGGAACCCGTGTTCAGTTACGAACACTCTTTGTTCCTTTCTATAATTTTCATGTACATCTTTAGAGGCTGTTTTCTATACTCTGCTTCACTTGATCAAACTCTTGGTCTGATAGAGTAAATATCAAATCCTCTTCTGCATACTCGTTTTGTTCTTTAAAATAGTTGTCCGTATTCTCTGCCAGCCCTAAACTTAGAATCACTTTTCTTGCAAACTCTTGATGCGCAAAGCCTATCGCCGTAATGATTTGTTTATCCTGCACAAGCACTTTCGGTTGGAAATTCTCACGTGGAAGAAATTCAAAATAGTCAAAGAAGTTTTGCCAAATTCCACCTGTAAATTTCGTGTCCTTCAACAGACCTGCTTTCGCTAATAAAAGAGGCGCTGAAGAAATGGCTGCAATGAGGATATCTTGCTCACCAAGATCCCTCAAGAACGAAATCAATTTCTCATCCTGTAGGGCAGGTCCTATATTGACCATTCCTGGCAAAATCACGCAAGAATACTCTTCTATACGGATTTGATCTAGTGTTTTCGTTGGTTGACAGGGCAAGCCATCCTCAGAGACCACCATCGAATGATCTGAAGCGGCATAATCAATCGTGACGTCAAAAGACAGAGCTAAAGTACTCGTTAAAGCGGTTATCTCATAAAGAGAAAAATTAGGATAAATGATACAAAGTACTTTTTTCATAGGCAACATCCTCTATTTTACCGAAAAACAGAGGCTGGGTTGCAACCTCTGGATGTCTTTTTATCATTTACTAGTTAGGCTGAATTGAGTTTCGGCTAAATTGAGCACGCCCTAACCTCTGGGTGAAAAAGATAAATCTTCCTAGAAACTAAAGTTTCTGCGTCAGATTTCCTATTTTCACTGTGAGGTTTTAACGGGCTTTGCATCTTATTTTTCCGTAAACTCTCCGTCTACGACGTCATCACCTGCGTTGCCTGATGCTTGTGCGCCTTCTGCTCCTGCTTGTGCTTGTTGTGCTGCTGCAGCTTGTTCGTAGAGTTTAACAGCCAATGCTTGCGCTTTTTCGTTCAAGGCTTCAAGTTTCGCTTTCATTTCTTCAAGGTTACCTGATTCTTGAGCTTTCTTAAGATCATCAAGTCCTGCTTGAGCTGCGTCACGTTCTGCATCAAAGCCTTTGCCTTCAGTTTCTTTGATAGTCTTTTCAGTCGCAAAGATAGCTTGGTCTACTTCGTTACGAAGGTCAACTTCTTCTTTACGTTTCTTATCTGCTTCAGCGTTTGCTTCTGCGTCTTTCATCATGCGATCGATTTCTTCGTCTGTCAAACCTGAGTTTGATTGGATAACAATCGTTTGTTCTTTTTGAGTTCCAAGGTCTTTCGCCTTAACAGATACGATACCGTTCTTGTCGATGTCGAATGTTACTTCGATTTGTGGGATACCACGAGGTGCAGCTGGGATATCAGTCAATTGGAAGCGTCCAAGAGTCTTGTTATCCGCTGCCATTGGGCGTTCACCTTGAAGAACGTGGATATCAACGGCTGGTTGGTTGTCTGCTGCAGTTGAGAAGACTTGTGATTTAGATGTTGGAATTGTTGTGTTGCGATCGATGAGTTTTGTAAATACTCCACCCATTGTTTCGATACCAAGTGACAATGGCGTTACGTCAAGAAGGACAACGTCTTTGACGTCACCAGTGATCACACCACCTTGGATCGCAGCACCCATAGCTACAACTTCATCAGGGTTCACTGATTTGTTTGGTTCTTTACCAGTTTCAGCTTTAACAGCTTCTACAACGGCAGGGATACGAGTTGAACCACCGACAAGGATGACTTCGTCAATATCTGACAAGCTCAAACCTGCATCTGAAAGGGCTTGACGAACTGGAGTTTTTGTACGTTCTACAAGGTCACGAGTCAAATCGTCGAATTTCGCACGAGTCAAGGTCATTTCCAAGTGAAGAGGTCCAGCAGCGCCTGCAGTGATGAATGGCAAGCTGATTTGTGTTGAAGTGACACCAGAAAGGTCTTTCTTCGCTTTTTCAGCTGCGTCTTTCAAACGTTGAAGCGCCATCTTGTCTGTTGACAAGTCGATACCATTTTCTTTCTTGAATTCTTCAACCATGTAGTCGATGATTTTTTGGTCAAAGTCATCACCACCGAGTTTGTTATCCCCTGCAGTTGCCAATACGTCAAAGACACCATCACCCAATTCAAGGATAGATACGTCGAATGTACCACCACCAAGGTCGAATACCAAGATTTTTTCTTCTTTGTCAGTCTTATCCAAACCATAAGCAAGAGCTGCTGCTGTTGGTTCGTTGACAATACGTTCTACTTCAAGGCCAGCGATTTTACCAGCGTCTTTAGTTGCTTGACGTTGTGCATCGTTGAAGTAAGCAGGAACTGTGATAACAGCTTTGGTTACTTTTTCACCAAGGTAATCTTCCGCATAACCTTTCAAGTATTGAAGAATCATAGCTGAGATTTCTTGTGGTGTGTATTCTTTACCGTTAGCAGAAACTTTTTCAGAAGTACCCATCTTAGATTTGATAGAGATGATGGTATCTGGGTTTGTGACTGCTTGACGTTTTGCAGCGTCACCAACGATGATTTCACCGTTTTTGAATGACACAACAGATGGAGTTGTGCGGTTACCTTCTGGGTTTGCGATAATT
>JAWDWJ010000043.1:0-13438 GCA_032477695.1 Streptococcus parasanguinis | reverse complement strand
ACGCTGATTTCATCAGCTTTTACAGCCCTACTCAACTGTGCGGAGGTGGGACGACGAAATCGAATTCTAACGAATTACCGATTTCTGTCCCACTCTCATCGTCTTATTAGAACAAGCCTTTGATTTTGTCCAAGGCACCGCTGACCATTTCATTTCCAGATACAAGCCCTTTGGCTTGTTCAAGGTAGTCACCGAGGTTGTCTTTGTTGTCATCAACAAATTTCTTTGCAGCGTCGAAATCTTTCTTTTCGATCATTTCTTTCACTTGGTTAAATAAGTCCAATGGATTCATGTTAGGATCTCCTAAAATATAAGTTGTGAAGTCAGGCTCACGCCTTTTTCTCATCTATTTAATCATTTTTTTAGAGGTTTGACAACTAAAACGACTTAATGAAAAACCGTACAAACGGCCTCTGGAACATAGAAGTCGTCGGATAGAAGGGTCAATTTTCCGCTAGCAGGATCCCGCTTGAAGACGGTGGCATTAGGTGAATCTTGATGGGCTGCGATCAAATAGTTTTGATCAGGACTAAGCGTGAAATCACGTGGATTGAGCCCTTGAGTTGGAACAATTTCAATGAGTTCTAGGCTACCATCAGCCACGACTTTGAAGACAGCGATGGAATTGTGAGCACGGTTAGATGCATAGAGGAATTTTCCATCAGCTGAGAGCTTGATCGCAGAAGCCCATTTTTGACCATCGTAGTCTGATGGAAGTGTAGAAACAGTTTGGAAGTGTTCGAATTCACCCATACCGTCATAAAAGAGCACATCGATCGTAGCATTTAACTCATTGATGAGATAAGCAGTCTTATAGTGAGGATGAAAGACCAGGTGACGAGGTCCTGCCCCTGGTGCCGTTTGGTAGTGATGGATGAGGGTTAGTTTTCCTTGATCGCTAACCTCATAAGTATGCAGGCTATCGGTACCCAGATCGCAGGTAATCAAGTACTGATCTGGTGTAAGGTCTGCATAGTGGGTATGTGGACTTGCTTGATTGGCATGAGGACCACTTCCTTGGTGGGTATCTTGATCGACAAAGGACAAACGCCCATCTGCCTCTAGCTGATATACGAGAACTTGGCCTTTGTGATAGTTGGCTCCATAGACCAGTTGACGCTTGTCATCGACAGAGACATAGCAGAGTGGTGCTCCCTCTTCAACGACGTGATTGAGTGGCTGAAAATCAGCTGTAAAGCTTGCGATTCCTCCTTTACCCTCTTCAGCTCCGACACTGTAGAGGTTGCCTTTTTCAGAAAAAGCGATATAGGTTGGATTGGGCTCAGCTGCCACTAGTTCAAGATGGCTCAATGTCCCTGTTTCAGGGTCAAATTGTGCCTTGTAAATTCCTTTGGATTCTTTTTTGGTATAGGTACCGAAATAAATGGTTTGAGACATAGGTCACCTCGTATGATTTGTTAGGTTTATTATATCAAAGGTCCTATTGGAAGGCAATTGCTAGTTGAAAAGGGGAGGGTCTTTCTTTCTTATTTTGCTAGTTTTTTCGTAACTTCAAGCTCAAAAAATGCTAAAATAGAAACAGATTGAAATGAAAAGGAGTTCTCTGTGGATAATAAAGAAAAACAGTTTAGTTTGTCCTGGTTTTTTAGATGGTTTTTAGACAACAAGGCCATTACCGTATTTTTAGTTACCTTGCTGTTGGGCTTGAACCTTTTGGTTTTGAGTAAAATCACATTTATTTTTATTCCTATTTTTGAGTTTGCAGGAGCCGTCATGCTGCCTGTTATTATCTCTGGTTTGCTCTATTACCTGCTCAACCCTATTGTTGACTTTCTTGAAAGAAAAGGACTCAAGCGGATTTTTGCGATTTCCTTCGTCTTTTTCTTGATTGCAGTGCTTTTAATTTGGGGTCTAGCTGTAGTGATTCCATCCGTCCAACGACAAGTGGTGAGTTTCTTTCATAACTTGCCAACTTATTTGGAAAAGGCCAATGCAACCATCGATGATTTTCTAGATAATCGCGTCTCCTCTGATATCAAACCCCAGTTAGATGAGATCACTAAGGAACTGTCTGCAAACATTACTTCTTGGGCCAGTTCGATCTCTGGGCGGGCTGTCAATTGGGTCAGTAACTTGATCGGAGTGGCTTCGCAAGTTATTGTTGCCTTGATCATTATGCCTTTTATTGTCTTTTATCTTCTTCGAGATGGAAAAAATTTAAAGGGCCACATTGTTCGCTTCTTACCAACTAAGATTCGTAAATCGGCTGAACAAGTTCTCTCAGATGTCAATACCCAACTCTCCAACTACGTTCGAGGGCAAATTACGGTAGCCATTGTCGTCGCCATTATGTTCATCATCTTCTTTAAGATCATTGGCTTGCGCTATGCGGTGACACTGGGGATCTCTGCGGGAATCTTGAATTTGATCCCATACTTGGGTAGTTTCTTAGCCATGTTACCTGCCTTAGTATTGGGCTTGGTAGCAGGACCAGAGATGTTTATCAAGGTCTTGATTGTATTTGCAGTGGAGCAAACCATTGAAGGACGTTTTGTATCACCTTTGGTTTTGGGAAGCCAGTTAAATATCCATCCGATTACCATTTTGTTTGTGCTCTTGACGTCAGGATCTATGTTTGGAATTTGGGGAGTTTTCCTTGGAATTCCAGTCTATGCATCTGCTAAGGTGGTGATTGGAGCTATCTTTGAATGGTATAAGGTCGTCAGTGGCTTGTATGAAGAACACAACGAAGTAGAAGAGGAAACACACAGTGAGTCATAGTCAACAAATGGTAGAAGCTCTCGATCGGCAAGAGCTAGAAGAGGCAGAAGTTCAATTTCAACAGGCTTTGTTAGAAGATAGTGAAGCACAATTATTGGATTTGGGTCAATATCTTGAAAGTATCGGTTTTTATCCTCAGGCAAAGGAGATCTATGAACAGATTGCAGAAACCTATCCAGAAGTGTATCTAAGTTTGGCAACCATCCTTGCAGAGGAAGGTCAAATGGAAGAGGCCTTTGCTTATTTAGAAGAAATTGGCCCTGAGTCTAACTGGTATGTAGCCAGTCTCTTGGTTAAGGCGGATCTCTATCAGATGGAAGGCCTAGCAGATGTGGCGCGTGAAAAATTAGTTGAAGCTGCTCATTTGTCTGATGATCCCATCATTCAATTAGGGCTAGCTGAAATTGATCTGGAATTGGAACGCTACCAAGAGGCTATCCAAGAGTATGCCCAGTTGGACAATCGGGAGATTTTGGAAGCAACAGGAATTTCCACCTATCAACGGATTGGTTTTGCCTATGCCAATCTTGGTAAGTTTGAAGCAGCTGTTCCCTTCTTAGAGAAAGCTCTGGAGATTGAGTTTGATGACCAGATTGCTTACGAATTAGCGACCTTATTGTCTGACCAAGAAGAATTCCAAAAAGCCCTGATCTACTACAAACAAATTGATACCTTGTCGCCTGATTTTGAGGGCTATGAGTATGGTTATGCTTTAGCTTTACAGGCTGAAAATGACCGTGAAAAAGCGCTTGAGATTGCTAAACAAGGGATCCAGAAGAATCCCTTTGATGCCCAATTGAAGCTTCTTGCTTCTCGGCTTTCTTATGAACTTCACCAGCCTGAACAGGCAGAAGCTTATCTATTAGAGGCTAAAGAAGTGGCAGATGATCTCGAAGAGATTGCTCTTCGTCTGACTACCCTTTATTTGGAACAGGAACGCTTTGACCAAGTCTTGGCTTGGCAAAATGAAGAAGTCGAAACGGTTGTCACCCGTTGGAACATTGCCCGTGCTTTGGCTGCCTTGGAGAAAACAGAAGAGGCCGTCTCAGCCTACCAAGAGCTTTATGAGGATTTAAAGGACAACCCAGAATTCCTCGAAGCCTATGTTTACTTGTTGCGTGAGGCTGGAGATGTGACGAAGGCGCGTGAAGTGGCTAATCAGTATTTGGCAATCGTACCAGACGATGTGCAGATGCAAACCCTCTATGATAGCCTCTAATCAAAACCATATCGTGAAGATTCGGAATAGTTTGTGGTATACTGGTAGAAGATAGAATGAGGAGAGAAAAACATGGAACCAGTGAAACTTTTTCAATACAATACCTTAGGTGCCCTAATGGCGGGTCTGTACGGGGGTTCATTTACGATTGGAGAACTCTTGGAACACGGAGATCTAGGAGTTGGGACGCTTGATTCTATTGATGGAGAGTTGATCGTATTAGATGGTAAGGCATATCAGGCCAAGGGATCAGGAGACCATCCTGAAATAGTCGAAGTTTCTCCGGATGCTAAGGTTCCTTATGCAGCAGTCGTCCCTCACCAAGCAGAAGTGATTTTCCGCCAACGCTTTGAAATGACGGACGAGGAATTGGAAGCCCGTATTGAGTCTTATTATGATGGGGAAAATCTTTTCCGCTCCATTAAGATTCGTGGTGACTTTGCCAAGATGCATGTCCGTATGATTCCAAAATCAACGCCAGAAATGAAGTTTGCAGAGGTTGCAACCCATCAGCCAGAGTATACACGGGAAAATGTCACTGGAACCATCGTCGGTTTTTGGACACCCGAAATTTTCCATGGCGTGAGTGTGGCTGGTTATCATTTGCACTTTATTTCAGATGACCACACCTTTGGTGGCCATGTCATGGATTTTGTCATCACAGAAGGGATTGTAGAGGTGGGGGCCATCGATCAGCTGGATCAACGTTTCCCAGTTCAAGACCGTCAGTACCTCTTTGCCAAATTCAATGTTGATGAGGTCAAAGAAGACATTAATAACTGATTTCATCAGCTTTTACAGCCCTACTCAACTGTGCGGAGGTGGGACGACGAAATCGAATTCTAACGAATTACCGATTTCTGTCCCACTCTCTTTTATTTTTGAAATCAGTCCTTTAGTTTCATGGCTTTGATTTTTTCTTCTTCTGGGGTGACCCGCAGAGTCTTCTGGCCTGTGTAGGTGACAAAGCCGGGCTTTCCACCAGTTGGTTTATTGAGTTTCTTGGCTTCGATCATATCTACTTGGACCAGGTTTGAGAGACGGGCCTTGGAATAGTAGGCGGCCAACTCTGCAGCATCGGTCTTCACTTCATCCGATGGATTTAGATTTCCTGTAATGACGACGTGGCTTCCCGGGATATCTTTGGCATGGAACCAGAGCTCATCTTTCTTAGCGATCTTAAAGGTCAGTTCATCGTTTTGCAGATTATTGCGACCTACTAAAATGATGGTTTTGCCATCACTAGCCAGGTATTTTTCTGGTTTTTTCCGTTTATGAATTTTTTCTCGGTTGCGCCGTTTGATAAAACCGGTCTGGATTAACTCTTCACGAATCTCTGCCACCTCAGCCAGGCTCGCTTGAGAAAGGGCCGTTTCAACCGTTTCAAGATAAGAAATGGTTTCCTTGGTTTCTTGAATGAGGATGGTCAAATGTTTGACGGCTTCTTTTAACTTTTGGTAGCGTTTGAAGTAGCGTTGCGCATTTTGGTTGGGGGTCAGAGCCTTATTGAGTTGGATGGTGATGGGTTCGTTGGTATAGTAATTGTCCAGGACAACCTGGTCTTGGTCGTTTGGTACCTGGTGGAGGAAAGTTGTCAGCAATTCTCCTTTTTGGCGGAACTCTTCTGCATTGTCGGTCGCTGCTAACTCGGCTTCTTGTTTGGCTAATTTTTTCCGGTTCTTTTCAAGATCGTTTTCGACCTTGCGGATCAATTCACTGGCCTGTTGTTGCACCCGATCGCGCTCAGCCTTGTCTCGGTAATAGTCATCCAGTAGATCTGAAAGTGTCTCAAATGTTTGACTCGACGCATCCGCAAAGGGGATAGCCGAGAAGGATTTGGTCGTTAGGCGTGGCTCAGAAGGTGCCTCGAAAAAGGCACGGAAGGTTTTTAATTTTTCATCCGTCTCAAGTCGCTTAGCTAATTCTTGAGCCGTATCTCGCCCCAAACCTTGGAAACATTTTTGAAGGTTTTTTGGGCTTAACTCTTCCTTGTGAAGAAGGGCAAAAAGGGCTTCATCTCCAATTGTAAAAGGATTGACCGCGTCGGTTTTCGGAGGAGCTACATAGGTTGATCCAGGGAGAATGGTCCGGTAGCTATTTTGTGAGAAACCGACATGTTTAATGGCTTCGATGATTTTATTGCTGGTGCGGTCCAGGAGAATAATATTACTGTGCTTGCCCATGATTTCGATCATGAGGCTGACAGAAATGGCATCTCCAATTTCGTTTTTATTGGAGACACGGATTTCAAGAATCCGGTCGTTCTCCATTTGCTCAATCCCTTCAATGACAGCGCCTTGAAGATATTTGCGCATAACCATAATAAAGGTATTGGGAAAGGCAGGATTTTCAAAGTTGGTCTGGGTCCGTTGGATCCGTCCGAAGACAGAATGGGCAGAGAGCAAGAGTTTTTGGTTTTTTCGATTGCCTCGGATTTGGAGCACCAATTCTTGCTCGAAGGGTTGGTTAATTTTTTGAATGCGGCCACTCAAGAGTTCGGCCTTCAATTCTTGCACCATATGGTGTAAAAAAAATCCATCAAAAGACATGGGATTCCTCATCATTCTAGCGTTTATTCTAGTAAATTATATCAAAATTAGAGCGGAAATCCCAGAGAGAAGCTAGAAGCTGTTCA
This sequence comes from Streptococcus parasanguinis, assembly GCA_032477695.1. Classification (GTDB taxonomy): domain Bacteria; phylum Bacillota; class Bacilli; order Lactobacillales; family Streptococcaceae; genus Streptococcus; species Streptococcus parasanguinis_Y. Next base: position 6,842 of record JAWDWJ010000043.1, on the reverse strand, counting down.
ATAGAAAATGAAGAGAAAATGCGAACGTTTTCAAAAAAATGCAGAAAAAGTATTGACATTTTTGAAAGAAAATTTTAAAATGTAAGAAATTAGAAAAGTAGTAAATGAAAGTTTCAAGAGAGCCCACGGTTGCTGAGAGTGGGTAGCGGCAGTTTATGAAATTGGACTAATGATGAGATGAATTTGAAACAATAAAAATTCGGTTGGCACACCTTATCGTGCAACTTGTTGCTAGACAAGACAGAGATATGGGGAAGACTATCCTTTTCCCATAAGTGAGGTGGCACCGCGATGACACGTCCTCACATAGCTTTTGCTATGTGTGGGCGTGTTTTTTGTTTTAAATGAGAAGGGAGAAAAGATATGAAGAAACGATGGCGTCGCAGTCTTTAGATGATGGAAAAAAAGAAGAAAATAAAAAAATAGAAGAGGTATTAAAAATGAAAAATAAACGTTTAATGGGAATTATTGGTTTGATTGCAGCAGCAGTCATTGGGACAGCGATTTATTCAGCTACAGCAGGCAAGGATAACAAGGCAGCAAGCAGCAATGAAAAGGCTAAAGTTGGGGTCTTGCAGTTGGTCAGCCACCCTTCGCTTGACTTGATCTACAAGGGGATTCAAGATGGTTTGGCTGAAGAAGGTTATGACAAGGACAAAGTGGACATTGATTTCCTCAATGCTGAAGGCGACCAAAACAAAGTGGCGACCATGAGTAAACAATTGGTAGACAAGGATAACCAAGTCTTGATTGGGATTGCAACCCCGTCTGCTCAAGGTTTGGCTAGTGCAACCAAAGACAAACCAATCGTCATGGGAGCTATCACCGATCCGGTCGGCGCCAACTTGGTCAAAGATTTGAAAAAACCAGGTGGCAATATCACTGGGGTATCTGACCACAATCCAACTGAGCAACAGTTGAAATTGATCAAAGAGTTGACTCCGAATGTGAAAACAATCGGTGCCCTGTACTCAACCAGTGAGGATAACTCAAAATCTCAAGTGGAAGAATTTACAAAATTAGCTGAAAAAGCAGGTTACAAGGTGGTTCCTTATTCTGTACCTTCTACAAATGAAATTGCTTCTACCGTGTCTGTAATGTCAGGCAAAGTCGATGCCATCTGGGTTCCAATCGACAATACCATCGCTTCAGCCTTCTCAACAGTTGTCGAAGCAAACAAAACAGCTAAAAAACCAATCTTCCCAAGTGCGACAGCTATGGTAGAAGCTGGTGGTCTTGGTTCAGTCGTTGTCGACCAACACGATCTTGGAGTAGCAACTGGTAAAATGGCTGCGAAGATCTTGAAAGGTCAAAAACCTGCGGATACACCTGTTGAAATCTTTAGCCAAGGAAAATCTGTCATCAATAAAAGAGTCGCAGATGAATTGGGCATTACTATTCCAGAATCTGTCTTGAAAGATGCTGGACAAGTCATTAAATAAAAAGAAAACGAATCACAAGAATGACAGGGGAAGTTGGCTTTGGCAGGTCTTTAAATCGTGACCTTTAAAAATGTCTACCAGTGCACATGACCAACTATGTTACTCATGGTAGAGGAGAAAGATATGGAAGTCAAGATAACAGATCTTCATCCGACCCAACTATATTTATCAGAAAAGAAGTTACAAGCTATCCAGATGCTGGATCAGTCGGCAGACATCATCAATGTGGATCCAATTAGTGTACTTGCATTTGGAAATCGCTTCTTGATTACAGACGGGCATCACAGGGCTTATCAGGCTTTATTGGCAGGTCGGGATACGATTTCTGCTGAGTTTGATAGTGATGGTGGCGATGAGTTGTATGCTCTCTATGCGCAAGCTTGCGAGGAAAGAAAGATAACCTCTGTTTTGGATTTAAAACATCGTATCTTACCTCAAGATGAGTATGAAGCAAAATGGTATAACTGGTGTGATGGTTTTAACCAAGCAGCCACTCTTCTATTGAAAAGGCAAGCAGATGAAACAGACAAGGCAAATAGATAATGCACTGTCTCTTGTTCCTTTTTCTAGTGAATTAGTCTTATCTAACTTGTTTTTTAACTAAAAATCTGATAAACTATGTAGTAATTGAATAGAAATCTGCAAGACTAGTATCTCAAGGGAAGTGCGACAGGGAGAAGAGCCGTGACTGAAAGCTCTTTGCATGAAAGCTGAGTGAATTCACTTGCGTAAAGGATTTAGAAATTAAGGTCTGGTTTACAGATAAAAACGGATGGTACCGCGTGTCAACGCTCCGAATGAGGGTGTTGGCGCGTGGTTTTTTCTATGTCTGAGTGAGGACCATGATGGAGGAAATATGTCAACGATTGAAGAACAACTAAAAGCGCTTCGAGAAGAAACGCTGGCAGCCTTGAAGCAGATCTCTGCTGAAAATAAAAAAGAGATGCAAGAGCTACGCGTCTCTGTCCTTGGGAAGAAAGGCTCTCTAACCGAGATCCTCAAAGGGATGAAAGATGTCTCTGCTGAGATGCGTCCGGTTATCGGGAAACACGTCAATGAAGCCCGTGATGTCTTGACGGCTGCCTTTGAAGAAACTGCCAAACTCTTGGAAGAAAAGAAAGTCCAAGCTAAACTAGCGAGCGAAAGCATCGATGTGACCCTTCCAGGACGTCCAGTTGCTAGTGGTTACCGTCATATTTTGGCCCAAACTAGTGAAGAAATCGAAGATATCTTTATCGGGATGGGGTATCAAGTCGTAGACGGTTTTGAAGTGGAGCAAGACTACTACAACTTTGAACGAATGAATCTGCCGAAAGATCACCCTGCGCGGGATATGCAGGATACCTTCTATATCACAGAAGAAATCTTGCTTCGGACCCATACCTCACCAGTACAGGCGCGGGCGATGGATGCGCATGACTTTAGCAAGGGACCATTGAAGATGATCTCTCCAGGGCGTGTTTTCCGTCGTGATACAGATGATGCGACCCACAGCCACCAATTTCATCAGATCGAAGGCTTGGTTGTTGGGAAGAACATCTCAATGGCAGACCTTCAAGGAACGCTTCAATTGATCGTGCAAAAGATGTTTGGGGCAGAACGTCAAATCCGTCTGCGTCCTTCTTACTTCCCATTTACCGAGCCATCGGTTGAGGTGGACGTTTCTTGCTTCAAATGTGGTGGAGCTGGATGTAACGTATGTAAGAAAACTGGTTGGATTGAAATTATGGGAGCCGGTATGGTTCACCCACGCGTCCTTGAGATGAGTGGTATTGACCCAACAGTTTATTCAGGATTCGCCTTCGGATTAGGTCAGGAGCGTGTAGCCATGCTTCGTTATGGAATCAATGATATCCGTGGCTTCTATCAAGGGGATATCCGTTTTTCAGAACAATTTAAATAATCATGTTAGTTAGAGTAAAAATCGATCAATTACAGACCTTACGTGACCTAGAGGTGGAAACCTACCGAGATACCTTTGGTCCCTATATTGTTGAGAAAGATTTGGAAGATTACTTCTCTACAGTGCTCTCTTTGGAGCAAATCGAGAAGGATCTGTTAGAACCAGAATCTGAAACCTATTTTGTCCTCAATGAAGATCAAGAAATCTGTGGTTTTCTCAAGATCAATTGGGGTCAAGCGCAGACCGAGCCAGTAGAGATGGACAAGTCCTTTGAGATCCAACGGATCTATGTCAAAAAGAAATTTCATGGGGCTGGTTTTGGCAAGGAAATGTTTAGCTTTGCGCTGGATCAAGCCAAGAGCCGTGGCTTTGAGTGGGCTTGGCTAGGTGTCTGGGAACGCAATTTTAAGGCACAAGATTTTTACTATCGCTTTGGATTTGAACGATTTAGTGAACACCAGTATATCACCGGAGATACCGTGGATACAGACTGGTTGTTGAGAAAGAAATTGATCTAGAAGGAACAAGGACTTCTATTCTAGAGAAGGGGAGGTTATGAGACCTACCTAAGCCAGCCTCGAGCTGGAAAACACAAAATGAAAGGATCAAAACGAGGGTGGATGGAGATCTAGGAAAGATATCTAGCTTTCAGCATTGCCCTTGGTATCTTACATATGTTAGTTAGTTATAAATGGTTAAAACAATTGGTGGATATTGATGTGCCATCAGAGGAGTTGGCTGAAAAAATGTCAACTACAGGGATCGAAGTAGAAGGTGTGGAATCACCTGCTGCTGGTCTCTCAAAAATTGTTGTCGGAGAAATTTTGTCTTGTGAAGATGTGCCAGAAACACACTTGCATGTCTGCCAAGTCAATGTGGGTGAAGAAGAAGCCCGTCAAATCGTTTGTGGAGCACCAAATGTGCGTGCAGGCATCAAGGTTATGGTGGCTCTTCCAGGTGCTCGCATCGCGGACAACTACAAGATCAAAAAAGGGAAAATCCGTGGCTTGGAATCCCTTGGAATGATCTGTTCTTTGGGTGAGTTGGGTATTTCTGACTCTGTTGTACCGAAAGAATTTGCAGATGGGATTCAAATCTTGCCTCAAGATGCTGTTCCAGGAGAAGAAGTCTTCTCTTACCTAGACTTGGATGATGAAATCATCGAACTTTCCATCACTCCAAACCGTGCAGACGCTCTTTCTATGCGTGGGGTAGCGCACGAAGTAGCAGCGATCTATGACAAGGCAGTCAATTTCAAAGACTTTACTTTGACTGAAACAGACCAAGCTGCATCCGATGCTCTTTCTGTCAGCATTGACACAGACAAGGCACCTTATTATGCGGCTCGTATCTTGGACAATGTAACCATCGCACCAAGTCCACAATGGTTGCAAAACCTCCTCATGAATGAAGGCATCCGTCCCATCAATAACGTGGTCGACGTAACCAACTATATCTTGCTCTACTTTGGTCAACCCATGCATGCCTTTGACTTGGATACCTTTGAAGGAAGCGAGATCCGTGTGCGTGAAGCGCGTGCTGGTGAAAAATTGGTAACCTTGGATGGGGAAGAACGTGAGTTGGAAACAAGTGACCTCGTGATTACGGTTGCGGATAAACCAGTAGCCCTTGCAGGTGTCATGGGTGGAGAAGCTACAGAAATCTCTGAAAAATCTACTCGTGTTGTTCTTGAAGCGGCTGTCTTCAATGGCAAATCAATCCGTAAGACTAGCGGTCGCCTCAACCTTCGTTCTGAATCATCTTCACGTTTTGAAAAAGGGATCAATGTGGCAACTGTCAATGAAGCCCTTGATGCGGCAGCAAGTATGATTGCAGAGCTTACAGGTGCAACTGTTCGTAAGGGAATCGTTTCAGCGGGTGAGCTCGATACTTCTGATGTGGAAGTTTCTTCTACCCTTGCAGACGTTAACCGTGTTCTTGGGACAGAGCTTTCCTACGCGGATGTCGAAGATGTCTTCCGTCGCCTTGCCTTCGGTCTTTCTGGAAATGCAGAAAGCTTTACTGTCAGCGTCCCTCGTCGCCGTTGGGACATCACCATCGAAGCGGACCTCTTTGAAGAAATTGCTCGGATTTATGGTTATGACAAATTACCAGCAACCCTTCCAAAAGATGACGGGACAGCAGGTGAATTGACAGCGACTCAAAAATTGCGTCGCCAAGTTCGGACCATTGCTGAAGGAGCAGGCTTGACTGAAATCATTACCTACGCTCTGACAACTCCTGAAAAAGCAGTGGAGTTCGCTACATCTCCAAGCAACTTAACAGAGCTTATGTGGCCAATGACTGTGGATCGTTCAGTCCTCCGTCAAAATATGATCTCAGGGATCTTAGATACCGTAGCTTATAACGTCGCCCGTAAGAACAAAGATTTGGCCCTCTACGAGATCGGAAAAGTCTTTGAACAGACAGGCAATCCAAAAGAAGAATTGCCAAACGAAATCAACAGCTTTGCCTTTGCTTTAACTGGCTTAGTCGCTGAAAAAGACTTCCAAACTGCAGCTGTTCCAGTTGACTTCTTCTATGCAAAAGGAATCCTTGAAGCCCTCTTTGCTCGCTTGGGTCTTGTTGTGACTTATACAGCAACACAAGAAATCAAGAGTCTCCACCCAGGTCGGACAGCCTTGATCTCACTGGGTGACCAAGTGATTGGGGTCTTGGGACAAGTCCATCCTGTAACAGCTAAGGCTTATGATATCCCAGAAACCTATGTGGCAGAATTGAACTTATCTGCTATTGAAGCAGCTCTTCAACCAGCCGCAGCCTTTGTGGAAATCACTAAGTTCCCAGCAGTGAGCCGTGACATCGCCCTTCTCCTCAAAGCAGAAGTGACCCACCAAGAAGTGGTTGATGCGATTCAAGCTGCTGGCGTGAAACGCTTGACAGACATCAAACTCTTTGACGTCTTCTCCGGTGAAAAACTAGGTCTTGGCATGAAGTCTATGGCCTACAGCTTGACCTTCCAAAATCCAGAAGATAGCTTGACGGATGAAGAAGTCGCACGCTACATGGAAAAAATCCAAGCTTCACTTGAAGAAAAAGTAGACGCAGAAGTGCGTTAAATTGTAAAAAGATGAAACAGTTGAGAATTTCTCAGCTGTTTTTTTCTTACAGGATTTGCAAGTTATAGGCCTTGAAACCCTATTAAAATAGAGAAATTCCTTTAAGTACTCAAAATATCCATGTCAATCATCTTTCTATTTTTGACAAATATTTTTATTTTTTTGACAAATATGCTTGTCAAAAAGAAAAAGAAGTGTTACAATGTTTTTAGTTGAAAGAAGAGGAGGTATTCTTATGGGAGCTATATGGATTCTATTTATCCCTTTTCTGGTTATCGTTTATGCAAGCTCAGAAAAGAAGATAAAAGGATTGAACAGACGCATCAGACGATTAGAAAAACAAGTGAAAGGAAATCAAGACATGTCTAGACTTTTAGAAGAATTGAAAGGCCAAACGGCCACTGTTACAGTAGATGG
>JAWDWJ010000042.1:0-8886 GCA_032477695.1 Streptococcus parasanguinis | reverse complement strand
ATTTCATCAGCTTTTACAGCCCTACTCAACTGTGCGGAGGTGGGACGACGAAATCGAATTCTAACGAATTACCGATTTCTGTCCCACTCTCTTTTTTATTTTTGTTTCAATTCTGTTCGCAGGGCTTCTTGTTGCTCTTTTGTCAGATGAACCCCCTTACTTGCAACAATCTGGCTAGAGACTTTGTTGGCAAACCTTAAGGCTTGCGTCATATCTAATCCTTCTAAACGGGCGGATATGAAAGCTCCCACATGGCTATCTCCAGCGCCTACTGTATCGACAACTTCTGTTGGAAAACCTTCTGCCTCATACCAGTTGCCATCATAGGCAACCGCTCCGTTTTCACCCAAGGTGACAATAACCAATTGCCCTGTTCTCTGATACAAGTATTCGATGGCTGGCTGAATCTCTCTGCACCCTGAAAAAGCCAGTGCTTCAGCCTCATTAACATGGAGAATCGGATGCAGATCATAAATTGCTTCCAGTCGATCCTTTGGAATCAAGAGCCCGCGTGGCCCAGGTGCGAAAATCACCTGGCCTTCAAGTTGCGAAACAGACTGGACCAATGCAAGACCGGTTGGCTCCTCAACTTCAAGGCCACACAAGTAGATGTAATCAAACCGATCTGTCTCAATCTCTTTTAGCCACTCTGCTTGGAAGCTATACTCCACTCCGTGGTCCGATAAGAAGGTCCTCTCACCATCAAACTCTACAAAGCAGTAACAGCAACCATTGGACCCTTCTAATGAGATGCTAGAGGAAATCCCTAATTGTTTTAGCTCTCTCCGAATAAAATCACCATACATCCCAGAACCGACTGGAGAGACAAACTGGTAGGGTTGCGACAAAAAATGAAGGATATTAACGACATTAAAGGCACAACCTCCCACTGACCATTGCTGGTGATCAATATGGGCATCTCCTTCACGACTCGGCAAACGATCCAAGTAAATCATCACATCACAAACTGTAGAACCAATAATTAAGGCAGCTGTCATCTTCTTCTCCTTACTTTGCCTTCTATTATACCAGAGGAAAGATAAAAAACAACCAATCCCTTGTGGAGTGGTTGCTTCTCTTTTAATCACGATAAACAGGTTGAGGGCCAAAGGTTTGGGAAACCGGCATGATTTCAATCCGATTGACATTGACATGCTTGGGCTGTTGGATCAACCAAGCTACAGTGTTGGCAATGTCTTCCGGCTGAATGGCATGGGCATCTCGATAGAGGGCCTCTACCCGTTTTTCGTCTCCTTTAAAGCGAACAGAAGAGAACTCCGTTCCTTCGCAAAGACCGGGTTCAATATTGCTGACACGAATCTTCTTGCCAGCTAGATCAGCCCGAAGATTGAGGGAGAATTGCTTGACAAAAGCCTTGGATGCCCCGTAAACATTGGCCCCTGGATAAGGCACAGTTCCTGCTGTAGAGCCCAAATTGATAATATAGCCATCATTTCGTTCCACCATCTGGGGCAAGATTTTCCTTGTCAGATAGGTCAAACCAACAATATTGGTCTGAATCATGGTCAGCCAGTCTGCGACCTCTGCTTCATAAGCTGGGGCGAGGCCTAGAGCCAAGCCAGCATTATTGACCAAAACATCCACTTTCTCCCAAGCTTTTGGCAAACTGGCAAGTGCATGATCTACCTGAGAAAGATCCGTCACATCCATTTGCAGGGGATAAAAGGCTTCTCCCAACTCTTCTTGAAGGGCCTGTAATTTATCGATGCGTCTAGCTGACCCGATCACACGGTATCCATCTGCTACTAAGCGACGGCAAATCGCTTGACCAAAGCCAGCTGAAGCTCCTGTTACTAAAATCGTTTCTGACATGTCATTACCTCCATGGATTGTAAAAACGTCCCTGATTGACAAAGATCAGGACAATACTCAAGACCAGAACAGCTAAGGCTGATAGAATCATCCCATAATCTTTCATTTCCATGGCTTGATGAGAATACCAGGTCCGCTTTTTATTTTTACCAAAGCGACGTAATTCCATAGCCGTAGAAATGCTGTCAATCCGTTCAAGTGAGCTAAAGATTAAGGGGGAGATAATTTGCAAATTGCCTTTGATCCGCTGGATCAGCTTGGCCTTTTTGGACAACTCTACCCCTCTGGCTTCCTGAGACAATTTAATCGTTTGATATTCTTCTTGTACGTCAGGAATGTAACGCAGAGTCAAGCTTACAGAATAGGCAATCTTGTAAGATACGCCAATTTGGTTGAGGCTTGAAGCAAACTGACTAGGATGGGTCGTCATCAAAAAAATCAAGGCTAGAGGTATGGTACAGACATACTTAAGAGCTAGATTAAAAAGATAAAAGAGTTCCTGCAAGGTGATACTATAGGAGCCCCACCCCTTCATCAGTACTGTCTTTGCCCCGTAGATCTCTACACCATACTGGGGGGCAAAGAGATAGACCATGACAACATTTAACAGTGCAAAAACAAAAGCAAATGCAAGTACAAATGAAATATCCCGAAATCGAATACGAGCTGTAGAGAATAAAAGCAAGGCGCCCACACCAATTCCTAGAAGGAGCCGGGTATCATAACTCAACATGGCCGCAAGAGATACAAAAAGAAGAAAGAGTAACTTACTCGCACCTGAAAGGCGATGAAGAAAACTCGTCCCCTCATGGTAGCCGACTAATCGATGCTTCATGACCTACTCCTTTCTGTTGCATATAAAACTGCGTTAGCGCCAAGGGATCCATTCCTAATCGATTGGCTAAGGCAAAAATCGAAGTCTCTTTGAGATTAGCCTCTTGTAAAATATCTGGATGAGTGAACAGCTCTGCAGGTGAGAGATCTGCTAGAATTTGCCCATCTGATACTACAAGGGCACGATCAGAATAATCCAACATCAGTTGCATATCATGGGTAATCATGACAATGGTATGGCCTTTTTCTTGCAAGCTATCTAGAAATTCCATGATTTCAGTGTAATTGCGTTGGTCCTGACCTGCTGTCGGCTCGTCCAAGACCAAAATTTCTGGTCCTAAAACTAGTATCGAGGCGATGGTCACCCGTTTCTTTTGCCCATATGAGAGAGCAGAAATCGGCCATTTACGAAACTCATAGAGACCACAAGTTTTCAGCACTTGATAGACACGCTCTTTGATATCTTCTTCCGATACCCCCCGCAAGCGCAAACCTAGAGCGACTTCGTCAAAAATCATATTGGTCGAAATCATTTGATTGGGGTTTTGCAGGACATAGCCGACTCGCTCAGCCCGTTCCTTGACACTCTCCTGCTTGATATCTTCGCCTCTAGAGGTGTATTGCCCTTCTGTGGTAATGAATCCACAGATGGCTTTCGCAAGAGTTGATTTCCCTGCTCCATTCTTCCCGACAATCGCTAAGCGCTGCCCTTTCGGAATCGTGAGGGATATATCTTTTAAGATCGGATGATTTTCTTGATAGGCAAAGGAAATCTGCTCCAACTTCAATAGTTCTTCCGTCTCACCAGTTTTAGTAAAGGTCGCTTCTGGAATGGAACGATTCACACCAGTAAGTTCGATATCTTCTAGACGATCTAGATGCTCCAATTGATCGATATCCTGACCAAGCTGGCGAAGAGTTGTTAAATAAAGAGGTTCTCGAATCCCATTTTCAGCTAGCAGTGTCGTCCTCAACAACTCATCTGGTTGACCATTAAAGAGAACTTGACCTTGATTGATCAAGATAACCCGATCGACAGGACGGTAGAGTACATCCTCTAAACGGTGTTCGATAATAATGGTGGTCGTCCCCTGTTCTTCATGAATCTGATCGATCAGATCAATAATATCCTGACCCGACTTGGGATCTAGATTAGCCAGTGGTTCATCAAAAAGTAGGATCGGACTTTCGTCAATCAGAACACCTGCTAAGCTCACTCGCTGTTTTTGCCCACCGGACAAATCTTGTGGCCGATGATCCAAGAGCTTCATCAAATCCAAGCGTTCTGCCCAACTCTGCACACGCTCTTTCATCGTTCCCAGATCCACCATGTCATTTTCAAGAGCAAAAGCCAAGTCTTCTGCGACACTCAAACCGATAAACTGGCCATCTGTATCTTGCAAAACCGTACTGACCAAGTGAGATTTCTCATAAATACTGAGATCAAAGGCTTCTTTCCCCTGAATGAGGAATTGCCCACTACTGGTTCCCTTATAGATATTGGGGATAATCCCATTTAGACACTGGCCAATCGTTGATTTTCCAGAACCAGATGGCCCAACAATCAGAACCTTTTCCCCCTTATAAATGGTTAAGTTGAGATTTTTCAAGGTTGGTTCAGACTGTGCCTTGTATTGGAAGGAAAAATCCTTCAGTTCAATCATTGCTTCTTTCATTTAGTTCGCCTTTTCCCAAAAGAGCGCAAATTGGATGGCTAACTCCGCGATTCGATCCTTGCTATCTAAATCCTCATGACTAGATAAGGTTCGGATATCCCATTTTTCTTCCGAGAGGTGGTCTGCTGCATAGAAGAAATGGCAGAGCTCAAAGCCCCTATAAGCTGCTAGGGCTGCCACTGCCGAACATTCCATATCCACACAGATGGCTCCTGCTTCCTTTCGTCGCTTCATCTTGTCGATGGTTTCCCGGTAGGGTGCATCTGTCGTCCACACTTTTCCTGACTGATAAGAAACCTTGTGACTATCCAGAAAGGCTTGGAAGAGAGGGAGGGTTTTCTTGTTTACTTCCACTTCATCACTAGCCGGAAGATAGTGGTAACTGGTCCCCTCGTCGCGAAGAGCAGCCGTTGGAATGATGATGGAAGTCGCTTCGATATCTCGATCTAAAACCCCACAGGTCCCAAAGAGCACCAGTTTTTCCATCCCAAATTGAATCAAATCCTCTATAATCCCCACACAGGAAGCAGCCCCAACGGGTGCATTAAAGGCAGCAATTTGTTGGTCTCCAATAGTGATCCCATAGACCACGACTTCAAAATTGGCCATGGAGGTTCTTGCAATGACCTCATGGTCATAATTCTCAAGGAGACGAGCAAAAGTTACTCTTGAAAAGCAAGAGATGACTACTTTGGGAAATCCTTCAATTGGTTGGTGTAAGTCTTGTGGATTGATAATCGCCTGTCGATTGGCATCAAATTCTTCTAACAGCATTTCGTGCACCTCTTTCATTCTACTTCTAGGCCCCTATTATACCATAATTAGCCTAGTCATTGGTTTTTGATCAAAGGAAGAAGCATAAAAAGAACTGCTCCCAGACGTTAGATTTTTCGGATCAAATGTCTGAGGGACAGTTCACTGCGATATTTTTTACTTGTTCTCCAATTGCGCTAATTCTAGCAACCGCTCTTTGGACAATTTTTTAATTTCAATTTGACTAGCATCTAGCAGCTGGTATTCATCTGGCTCTAGCGCTTCTATAAGTTTCTTCAGTGCAAGAGAACCGACTGGATGGTAATTTTCTGGCTTATCCGGATCTCCATCGATCGCAACCAATAGAACTCGCCAATCAATGATACCCGCTAAGCCCACAATTTCTACATATTCTGCAGGAACATGTGGCACGCTTGGCAAGACCGTATCCGTATCTTCTGTCAAGCTATAGCTGGCTAAGAAGGCTCCTGTCTCCTCCTGTTGATAAAAACGAACTTGACTGAAATAAGCTGCACTATATTGAATCTTCTTGATAAAGGCAGAGTAGGCTTCTAGTGGATGGACATGGTTCAAGACTTCCTGCACTGTATCCCGATCCAAATAGACTGGATGAGCGAAGCCTTGTACTTCAAACTCTTTTAGATCTTTTTCCTTGGTCAAATTCCCCAGCGTTTCTAGGATAACGACTTCATAATCAAAATGGAAAATAGAATCTGGAGTATAGCTTGCACCCTCACTCGATACAATTTCGGTTCCTAGTACTTCTCCTAGGCGACTGATCCATCGAAGGGCCAACTGCCAATCTTCTTCTATTGCAAAAGAGGGCACCTGAATCTGATAAGACTCTTCCTCATCAAAATAGCGTAACTGCAGAGGAAGACCGCTCTTGCCAAATACGATACAGTTCAAGCCTTCAAAATCATTTAAAGGACGATGAAGGGTGGCAGGATCATAGTTGTAGGTTGTTAACCCCTCCACTAATTTAAGAACTTCCTGTGCTGTGAGTACTTTCTGATAGCCAAATAAGCTCTTTTTATTTTTGATTGAAAACACGATACTCATTTGTTTTCTCCTTTGTGAAATCGCTTACCTAAAGTATAGCACAATTTTCAATCAATTTCCATATAAAAACAGCCTGAGCTTTCAGGCTGTTTGTTTCCATTATGCAGGTGCTCCATCAAGTGTCTCACCGATAAGGGCCAAACGCTCAGCAACCTCTGCTTGTGACAAGTTGTGTTCTTCAACATAACGATTGCGAGGGTGAACCCGGCACTCATGCGAACATCCGCGAAGATACTTGTCTTCGTTTTCTTCTGAGGTCAAGATGCGACGGTTACAGAAAGGATTTCCACAGTTGACATAGCGTTCGCATGGTGTGCCATCAAACCAATCTTTTCCGACAACACTTGGATCGACATGGTTGACATCGACTGCAATCCGCTCGTCAAAGACGTACATTTTCCCATCCCACAGTTCGCCTTGAACTTCTGGATCTTTCCCGTAAGTGGCGATTCCACCATGCAATTGACCAACATCTTTGTAGCCTTCACGCACCATCCAGCCAGAGAATTTCTCACAGCGGACTCCACCAGTACAGTAGACGACAACGCGTTTGTCCATGAATTTTTCCTTGTTATCACGGACCCATTGTGGCAACTCACGGAAATTGCGGATGTCTGGACGAATAGCGCCACGGAAGTGTCCAAGATCGTACTCGTAGTCATTCCGAGTATCAAGGACAACGGTATCTTCGTCGAGAAGAGCTTCTTTAAACTCTTTTGGAGACAAATAAGCACCTGTTGTTTCAAGGGGATTGATGTCGTTATCGAAATTATCATCTTCTAAACCAAGGTGGACAATCTCTTTCTTATAACGTACAAACATCTTCTTGAAAGCTTGCTCTTCTTCCTCATCGATCTTGAACCAGAGGTCTTCCATCCCTGGAAGGCTGTGAACGTAGTCCATGTATTTTTGTGTTGTTTCGTAGTCACCAGAAACAGTTCCATTGATTCCTTCGTCAGCGACTAGGATACGTCCTTTGAGGCCGATTGATTTACAGAAGGCCAAGTGGTCGGCTGCAAATTGTTCTGCATTTTCAATGGGGGTATAGAGGTAGTAGAGTAATACGCGAATAGGTTTTGCCATAATATTCTCTTTTCTAAGATTAAATTATCAGAATTTTTCATTCAACTATACCAGTATACTCTCCCAAGAAAACGAATGCAATTTATTTGACTGAAAAATAAAAGCCTGGGTTTCCAGACTTTTACACGACGACACCAAGGTTCCAACTTTCCTACTCTTCCTTTTCCATCTGATCCAGATAGGCTTCATAGCGTTTTTTCTCAACTTTTGCAAGAAGCATCACAAGGGTATTCACTCCCCATACAATTGGAAGATTCAGTAAAAAGGTAATAGGAAGTACTAGTAAGAATTTTGAATGGAAGGGATTGGACTGATAGACAGCTTGGTTTAATTGAAAATTTTGGGCCCAGATGAACAAGGAGAGAATAAAGGTTACTGCTACAATTCCCATCGCATTTAGATAGCTATAACTGATAAATTTCACACCCAATCGTTGACAACGAACAGAGTAATACAATCCTGAGACGATGAGTAAGGCTACCACCATGATTGGACTCAGCCCCACCTTAGATGTAAAAATGGATCCTACACTAAAAACAGTCAAGGCAAGGAAAATAAAACCAGCTGTCTCAGCACCAGCCTTATTAGCTAAGCCTTCTTCTCGTTCATCTATGATTTGTTTGTTCAGCAATTGTAATCTCATCTCTTCCTCCTTATTCTTCATCCTCTAACTCTGCCTCGATCTTCTCTTGTTTTTTCCGATTGATAAGAGCAAGTGGTTTTTCAAGCAGATCTGTCAGGATGGCAAAGACGAGAATTTCTAATAAAATTTTGACCAGATACTTGGGACTGAGCATAAAGCTCATTGCTTCTCGCTTTCCAATCACATCCATAGCTGTCACAAGCACAGCAAAGAATAGACCTGATCCAAGGCGACTCAACCAGCTATCTTTATCTAACATATCTCGGATATCAATCCCTGAACTGATCCTTCTCACAAAGGCATAGGCTCCCATGGCAATCAGAAGGAACATCTCAGGGAGATAAGCGACTAGGTCTAAGTCCAGGATACTGGATTTCACAAAGGCAGATAGGGCAATAAAGCAGGTCATGCCAAGGACAAGTTCTCCTGCGATTTTTCCATCAAGTAGCATGGTCCGTTCATCTTTTACAATTGGTTCTTTCTTTTGTTTCATATGTTTCCTCTTTCTATTATTAAAACTGTTACTCCCAGAACAGTTGATCCAGCGTCTTATCCAAGGTCTTACAGATGGCAAGGCAGAGACTGAGGGTTGGGTTATACTTTCCCGCCTCAATCAGACCGATGGTCTGGCGCGTCACTCCAATGGCATCTGCAAGATCCCCCTGGGTCATATCATGCTCGACCCGGGCCATTTTTAATTTGAGATTTTTCGCCACAGGCTTTTCCTTTCTTGTTTTTATAGCTTTATTATACACTATATTTTCTATTTTGCAATATATATCTTGCATTTTGTAAAAAATATTTTTGATAAAACAAAAAAGCGGCTGGGACAAAAGTCCTAGCCTCTCAATTATTTTTGGATTGTCGAGCAAGACGCAGTGATTGAGTGGGCTCTACTACGCTGATTTCATCAGCTTTTACAGCCCTACTCAACTGTGCGGAGGTGGGACGACGAAATCGAATTCTAACGAATTACCGATT
>JAWDWJ010000041.1:0-9931 GCA_032477695.1 Streptococcus parasanguinis | reverse complement strand
GCATCAGACGATTAGAAAAACAAGTGAAAGGAAATCAAGACATGTCTAGACTTTTAGAAGAATTGAAAGGCCAAACGGCCACTGTTACAGTAGATGGTGTTGGATTTGAGTATGAAATTATAGATATCGATGAAGATTGGGTCAAACTGACCCGTGTGATTCATAAACAACAGAGGGAAACCAAGTTAGTCCGTATCGAAGATATTCAAGGTATTCAACTATAAGGGGGCTGATGCCATGATTTTAAAAAATCGATTGAAAGAGCTGAGGGCGCGTGATGGACTCAACCAATCAGAACTAGCCAAGCTAGCAGGGGTCTCGCGCCAGTCCATCAGTCTCTTGGAGCGGGGGGAATACACCCCATCGGTTATCATTGCGATCACCATCGCCCAGATTTTCAAGGAACCGGTGGAGAATGTTTTTAGTCTAGTAGAGGGAGAAGAATAACAATGAAAAAGCAACAACAAGAACAATCTGCTCGTTACCGTTTTTGGAGAAATGTAGGTATCATTACAGTTTCCGGCTTGATCGGAGGAGTTATCGGATTTTTGACAGAAATGTTTGGATACGAAAAGCCCCTAGAAATCCAATCCTTCTTTAGTAAAGAAGTACTCCTTTTGGGCTCAGCAGTTTTATTCTTAGTCGCATTTATACTCACGATAACCTTACTGATGTGCGCGAGAAAAGTCCATCAAAAGATGCTCCAAATAGAAGACGATGATGAAGCCTATCACTATGACATTCAAAAGAAAAAACTATATGGCTTAGCGACCATTTTTAAAGGCATCATGATCTTGCCCTACTTTTTATTCGTCATTTTTTATAGTCAATTGGTCGACTTAGATAGACCTGGCGCTGGGGACATGGCTTTTATCTTTGGAGACTTTACCATGCTCTATCTCTTTCTTGTCTTGATTGCCCTATTTTTCCTATCGGATATCTTCTTTCGCAAGACCTTCCATCTGATTTATGGAAAACCGATTCCCCGCAATGCCAATGCCAAGGAAGTGCGTGAATTTATGATGAGTATGATGGATGAAGCAGAAAAGCAGATTAGCTACGAGGAAAACTATGAAATTATCATTAAGTTAAGCAATTATATCTTACCGATTTCCTTAATTGCGATATTCTTAGTTGGCATTGCTTTCCATACAGATATCTTGTTAGCATTAGTAGTGGTATCACTGATTTATCTCTATATCTTGGTCTCACAATACAAGATTACCAAACGTTATTATAAAGAGTAAAGGAGTCATCTATGTTAGAAATTAGACATTTAGAAAAGAGTTTTGGGGATAAGCAGGTCCTCTTTGGAGTGGATTTGACAGCTCAACAAGGGCATATCCTTGGTTTGGTTGGGAAAAATGGGGCTGGGAAAACAACTATTTTCCACAGTATTCTGCGCTTTTTGGACTACAGCGGTGAGATTTGCCTATATGGCAAAGCGATTACCCAAGAGACTTACAAGGAAATTGGCTATTTGCCAGAAGAGCGCAGTCTTATGCCAAAACTCACGATTTTTGAGCAGGTCCGTTATTTGGCTGCCTTAAAAGGGATGAGTACCGCCGAGGTCAAGGAAAAATTACCGACCTGGATGGAAAAACTCCAAGTAAAAGGAAAATTAACCGATAAAATCAAGAGCCTCTCAAAAGGGAACCAACAGAAGGTGCAATTGATCATCACCTTGATCCATGAGCCTAAATTGATCATTTTAGATGAACCGTTTAGCGGATTGGATCCGGTCAATACAGAAGTGCTCAAGCAGGTTATCTTTGAAGAAAAAGAGCGTGGGGCCACCATTATCTTTTCTGACCACGTCATGACCAACGTCGAAGAGTTGTGTGATGATATCCTAATGATCCGTGATGGTTCGGTTGTCCTTTCAGGGCCTGTCCAAGAGGTTCGGAATAGCTATGGCAAGACTCGCCTCTTTGTCTCAAACGACTTTAGCAAAGAAGAGTTAGAAGCTCTGCCACACGTGACCAAGGTCAGCATGACCAAGCAAGGGACGTGGAAGCTGATCTTGGATGATGCGTCAGCTGGTCCAGAATTATTTGACCGCTTGACCAAAGGCCACTACCTTGCGACCTTTGACCACCAAGCACCAACTATTGATGAGATCTTTAAACTTGAATCAGGAGTAGAAGTATGAAACAGATGTTTGTCGTAATGAAAGAAACCTATATCAGACAAGTGAAATCATGGAGTTTTCTCTTCATGGTCTTCGGTCCCTTCCTCTTTTTAGGGTTGAGCATTGGAATCGGTTATCTGACAGGTTCATCTACAGAAGCCAAGAACCAGGTGGCCTTGGTGACAGAAGTGGCAGCTGTCAAAGAAAGCCTCAAAGAAACCGATGGCTTGACCTTAGACTACAAAGATGAAGCTGCAGCTAAAAAAGCTATCAAGGATGAGAAAGCAGCTGCTTACCTAACGGTCGATGAAAAAGATGGCCAGCTAGAAGCGACTTATGTGGGCGACCAAGCCATGAAAATGGGATTGAAATCCCTTGTCTCTGCAAAATTAAGCCAAGTCCAACAAGGGATCAATCTAGCGCGTGCCAATCTAAGCAAAGAGCAACTGACAGCCTTGTCTCAACAGGTTTCTCTGAAAGAAAAAATTGATGAGAAAAAAGAAGGCTTGAAAATGGTGCAAACCATGGTTGCAGGTGCTCTAGGAATGTTGCTTTATATGATTTTGATGTTCTACTCTGGTATCACAGCCCAAGAAGTGGCCAGTGAAAAAGGAACCAAGATCATGGAAGTGGTCTTCTCTAGTATCAAAGCAACCGACTATTTTTTCGCACGCATGCTCGGACTCTTCGGAGTGATTTTTACCCACATTTTTGTCTATGTCGTTGGGCTTGTAGCCGTTTGGATCTTTAGAGCAGATATCCCTGTTGTCAAGGATTTTCTCGCTCCAAACTCTCCAATTACCCAGCATCTAGCAGAAGCGATCTCGCTCAATACGGTCTTCTTCATTATCCTTGGGGTCTTTATGTATGTGGTGCTCTCTGCCTTCTTAGGCTCCACAGTAGCACGACCTGAAGATTCAGGAAAAGCGATTTCGCCACTGATGATGTTAGTCCTCTTTAGCTTCTTTGGGGTAACCACCTTGGGAAGTGCTGGTGATGTCTTCTTATTGAAGATCGGTTCGTACATTCCATTCATTTCAACTTTCTTCATGCCTTTCCGTACCATCAATGGCTATGCGACTGGTCTTGAATCTTGGGCTTCATTGGGAATTGCGGTCCTCTTTACCATCGTGGGAACAGTGCTCATCGCTCGAATCTATGCGAGCTTAATCCTCCAGACCGATGACCTCGGACCATGGAAGACCATCAAACGTGCTCTTAGCTATCGCTAATCAGTCAAGCCCTCAGTGATTGCTGGGGGCTTTTTGAATGAAGGTTACAATATTTATTTTGCCAGAAGCTTGTCTCTAACTATTAATAAATTAAAGAAAATTGAGTATGTTTTTTCATAAAAGAAAGAGTATTTTTCTTCAAATTATGATATGATGGAGGGGAATAATAAGATTTGAGGGTGAAATATATGGATAAACTCCAAATAAAATCCAGCCCAATTGATGCGCAAGCGGCTATTGGTGAGTTGACTGGTGTAGATGTATCACAAAATGAGAATAAACAAGTAGAGTTTAGTTATTCTGCTGGGATTGCAGGTATGGAGAAGGGAAAAGAGGTGAATAATCACTTACTTCAAGCTGTAGGAAAATTTAGTGAAGCTGTTCTAATCCAAGCTAATAAATTTCCTCAAATTGCTGCTGTGCTTGAAAAGCGTGATGTAGAACAGGCACAAAGATGGGAAAGCTAACCATGATGGAGGATGTTAATAAAAAAAAGCGAGATAAACTATTCCAAGAGATTGTAAAAACAGAACGACAGGAAGATCTTATTTTAAATTTAAGTCGTGAGTATCAAAAAAGTTTAGATGAATTTATAGAAGATCTTTCGTTGATTACACGAGAAGCAGAAGAAAAGTTGTCTCTTTCAGATCAAAATAACTTATTTTTTCAAGAAAAGAATGAAATGGATTTAATTGCAAGAAATTATGTGGTTAGACAGATAGATGGTCTCAGTGAAGAGTTTCGGAATGTTTTAAAAAACTTAGACATTCAGAGAGAAAAATTGATAAGAGAAAGGAATAGTTTGCCGTGGGAGTGAGATACAGTTCATCAGAATCTGCTGCTCTGATTGAAGCTATGAGCAGTAATATTCAAATTGCTACTCAGATTACAGAAAAACTTACTAGTGGAAGTGATCATTTAATTGCAGAAATCGAAGCAGGAAGACTTCAAGGTGCTGCATATGAGGCTGGGAAAAATTTATTTGGAAATATTATTATCCCATGTATCAAAAAATTACAAGAAGCGATCGACGATATTCAGATTGAATTAAATTCGTACAAAAATGCGGATGCAGTCGTATCAAAATATGGAGAATTAGATTTAGATGATTTGAAGACACAAAAACAAAGTTGGGAAAAACAGCTTTCAAAGTATCAAGATCTAATTAGAAAGAATGAGGATTTTTTGAATCGTGTAGGAGCATTTCTTACTGCAAATCTGGATCAAAATTTATCAGAAAATAGAGTACTTCATGAATTGGCTGATAAAACACGGATGCAAATCAAAGATGTTGAAGAAAAAATTGAAAAATTAGAATGGTTTGTTGAGCAAGTAAATCAGTATTTTTCAGACAGTCTTGAAATTCTTCATTTAGCGATTGAAGGAGCGGAACAACTAAGTCAAATTATAGTTGATAGCAACGGAAATTACTATGCGGATGGTGTCGACATGACTTGGTTTGACAAAATGAAACAAACAAAAGTTGTTTCCTACGCTAAAAGAGACTATCAGGATGCCTTAACAAGGACTTTAAATCAAGCGTCGAGAGATATGTTATTATCAGATGATGGAGATACCTATTATCGGGAAGAGTTAAAAAAACGCCTAAAAGGACAGGATCGGTCACAGTGGAAAAAAATAATTGATGATTATAACCATACTCTAAAAATTGACAATGAAGGGAATTTAATTGAAATTTTTGATAATAGTGCTTATAAAGATCGACATTATCAAAAAGATGATAACTTTTCTGTGCTAAAAAATGGGAAGTATGATAGTGCTTCTACGAGATTGATCAACGAAAAATATCAAGAACTTCTTCAAGAAAATTTTGAAGCTAATTCCACTGAATTTTGGGGTGGAGTTAGTCAGATGTTATCAGGTTTACTGCTTGATTTTGCTAGCGTAGCAGCAGAAACTGGAGGTTTAGCTTTAGCTCCTGAGACAGGTGGAGCAAGCTTTATTGCTGGAACAACTGCAGCAGGGCTTGCTTTAGATGCAGGAAATGCACTCATATTTAGTGGTGTAGTATCTGTAGGATCTGCTATTAGTAAAACAGGTGGCGCAAACGCTGAAATTCAAGTTAATTATTCTAGCAACTACGATAGCTGGCAGGCAAATAAACCGACGAGTAAGTCTTTTGGAAAAAAGATTTCTGGACGAGTTAACGGTAAAAAAGTCGATAATATTCGAGTTGATGCGGAGCCAGATAGTGGGAAAATCCAAGTTCAATCGGGGAGTGGGAAATCGGGTTATGACCTCGACATAGATATTAAGGTTTCAAGGATTTCAAGTAGGCAGGATATTGTAGACTGGGTAAGCAAACGTTCTGAACTAAATGGACTTGGAAAAGGAGCTAAAGAAGAAGTTATCAAAAATATGTGGAAAGCTTTTAAATACTTGACGCAATAAGGAGTGAACAATGAAATTATATTTAAAAGGCGATTATACAAAAAGAGTACCTTATGGTTATTTAGAACTAGCTGGTAAAATGTGGTTTCCAGAAGATGAGCAAATTTCTTACTCAAATGCTGGGAACAATGATGCATTACAAGAAGATTTTTTCTCAAATTTATCCTTGAGGAAAGGCACTGCCGATAAGAGATGGTCTAGTGCCCCCTTAAAGGAAGGGGTACGAAGACTCTTTTCACATCTTGACGAATGTATTGAAATTAATTTTGAAGATGCATTTGCTACGGATTATAATGAAAAGGGAGACTATCTCCGTATTTTAACCACCCATCTAGAAGTTTTAACAGTTGATAAACGCGCCATGTACATTATGGCGCTTGAGATTGCAAAGGTGATTGACGGGCAAATTAGCGAGGATAATAAGGCTAGCTGGTTGACAATCGAGGAGTTTAAAAGAAAACACGAGGCTATTCTATCTCTAACTTTTGAAGAAGCAAATGAACTAAGTTTGACTGAAATTCAAACAATGGATGTGGTAGACGACCCTCTTTGGGAGGAAGAAGCCAATCGTCGAAAAGAATATATACTAGCACATGGAGGCGATATCTCAGATTTATGAGACTATACATCAAAAGTGATTTTACGAAAAAAATAACCTTTACGACAAGAGAACTTGTTTGGAAGATGTGGTTTAAAGAACGGAATGGCAAGAAAATAAGTTACTCCAACGTCGGGGATGATGAGTGCTACAAGATGATTTTTACTTTGGTGTTCGGTTACACAAATGGGCTTCTGTTGATGAAAGATGGGATAAAGCTTCTTTTATAATTCCGAGCAATCCTTGGTTGTCTTTGGAATATGAGAGTATAACATTGGAATTTGAAAAAACTTTCATTACAGAGTGGAGAGAACGTGGGGATTATTTACGTATCGCAACTTCTCATACAGATGTTTTAACAGTTGATAAACGTGCGATGTATATTATGGCAGTCGATGTTGCTGGTGCAATTGATGGAAAAATTAGTTCGGACGGCAAACAGACTTGGATAGATGTAGAGACTTTTAAGGAGTTGCACAAGGATATATTATCCCTAACCTACGATCAAGCAACTGATATCAGTGTGGAGGAACTGAAAAGTATGAGACCTGTAGAAGATCCTCTATGGGAAGAGGAAGAACGCCTTCGTGAAGAGTACATCAAAATTCACGGCGAACGAATTTATGACGACGAGGACGAATGAAATTATATTTAAAAGGCGATTATACAAAAACTGATTTTTATGATGAGTTTAAAGAAATAGCTCAAAAGATGTGGTTTAAAGAGCGAAAAGGACTTCCTCTCGATTTTTCCTATGCTTGGGATGAATATTTACATTTAAATTTACGATTGGATAAATTTAAGCATAATGACGAACGGTGGGAGAGTGCAAATTTTAACAAAAATATAAACCCTTGGAAGACATTTGAATATGAGAATTTGACATTGGATCTAGAAAATTCTTATGAAAGCGATGGGCGTGAGAAAGGTGATTATTTGCGAATTATTTCCACTCATCTAGATATTTTAACAGTTGACAAGCGTGCGATGTATATTATGGCGATTGAAATAGCCT
This sequence comes from Streptococcus parasanguinis, assembly GCA_032477695.1. Lineage (GTDB taxonomy): Bacteria > Bacillota > Bacilli > Lactobacillales > Streptococcaceae > Streptococcus > Streptococcus parasanguinis_Y. Next base: position 2,543 of record JAWDWJ010000041.1, on the reverse strand, counting down.
CTTCTATTGATGGTCAAATCAGTGAAGACGATAAAGAAACTTGGCTGAGTATTGGAGAATTCAAAATGATACATGCAAATCTGCTACAATTGAGCTACGATAAGGCGGTTGATATTAGTTTGGAGGAACTTAAGGTCATGGAGGCGGTGGATGAACCACTTTGGGATGATTTACACAAGGGATGGGAAGAGTACATCGCTATCCATGGCGAACGTGTTTACGATGACGATGAGGAAGACGAGTGAGACTATATATCAAAGGTGATTACACCAGAAAAATTCCGTTTGATTATATAGAACTAGCGAAGAGAATGTGGTTTGAGGAAAAAGATGGGAAGACAGTAGATTTTTCTTATTTTGGGAATACTCGCCCATTTAAAACAGACCCAACTATTCACTTAAAATTAAGTAAGTGGATGCATGATAATAGATGGAATAATGTTCGGTTGAAAGAAGGGATTACCAACGAATTTGGAAGTCATGTATATGAAAATCTTGAATTAGATTTTGAAGACAATCCAGTAACAGACTATCGAGAAAAAGGAGACTGTCTCCGATTAGCTTCTACCCACCTTGACCTTCTCACTGTTGATAAAAGAGCTATGTATATTATGGCCATTGAAATTGCGACTGCTATTGACGCTCAGATTAGCGAAGATGATAAAAAGAGCTGGTTAAGTGTGGAAGAATTTAAAAAACGGCATGAGGATATCCTTTCGATGAGTTATGAAGAGGCCAATGAGCTGAGTTTGGAAGAAATTCCGTTTATGGATGATGTAAGAGACCCGGTTTGGGTAGAAGATGACCGCAGGAATGGAGAATACATCAAAATCCATGGAGAAGTGGAGTTGGATGACGACGAATGAGGCATTCTACTTCAACCTGTTAGAGGCTGGGACAAAAGTCCTAGCCTCTTAATTGTTTTTGGATTGTCGAGCAAGACGCAGTGGTTGAGTGGCCTCTACTACGCTGATTTCATCAGCTTTTACAGCCCTACTCAACTGTGCGGAGGTGGGACGACGAAATCGAATTCTAACGAATGACCGATTTCTGTCCTACTCTCTTTTTGATTTCAAATTGACTTTTGCAACCCTTTTCACTACAATAGAACTACAGAAAAGGAGGCGGACATGAACTATATTGAGTTTTCTGAAAATGAGCGTCTGTCCACGATTGTCCTTGGGATGATGCGGATCAGTCAGATGAGTGAAGATGAGGTGGAGGCTTTGGTGGAGGCAGCCTTGTCGATTGGGATCAACACCTTTGACCTGGCGGATATCTATGGCGATGGCCAGTGTGAGGTCCTGCTGGGTAAGGTTCTCAAGCGACGTCCGGATCTTCGGAACCAGATGTGGATCCAGTCCAAGTGTGGGATTCGCAAAGACGGCTTTACCTATTTTGATTTTTCGAAGGACTATATTTTGGACTCCGTCGATGGCATCCTCGATCGTCTGCAGATCGAGCGCTTAGATAGTCTCCTCCTTCACCGACCGGATGCCCTTATGGAGCCTGAAGAAGTGGCAGCAGCTTTTGACCACTTGGAGCAGGCGGGCAAGGTCCGTCATTTTGGGGTATCCAATCAAAATCCTATGATGATGGAATTGCTCAAAACGGCTGTCAAACAACCACTCAAGGTCAACCAGTTGCAGTTGAGTGCTGCCTTTACACCGAGCTTTGAGGCCGGTTTTCATGTCAACATGGAAGGGCCAAAAGCCGCCGTGCGAGATGGTAGTGTCTTTGAGTATTGTCGCTTAACTGATACGGTGATTCAGGCCTGGTCTGTCCTCCAGCATGGTTATTTCAAGGGGAATTTTGTGGGCAAAGAAGAGTTTGCGGCCCTCAATCACGTCCTTACTGACTTGGCGAAAAAATACCAAGTCACACCGACAGCTATCGCCCTCGCTTGGGTCCTTCGCTACCCAGGAAAGATGCAGTCGGTCATCGGAACGACCAAGCCACAGCATGTCCTTGAAGCAGGAAAAGCAGCAACAGTCACCCTAACTCGCAAGGAATGGTACCAAATCTACTTGGCTGCAGGAAATGATTTGCCTTAGAATCTTGTTAGTAAACCAGATTCCACTCTTATCGGTGGTCTGGTTTTTTGTTTGGTAGTTTTCAGATTTTTCTTGACAAGTCTTTCTTTTTTATGATATTCTTTATGCAACAAGTGTTGCGCAACGGTTGTTGCGCGAAAGGAGTCTTATGCCACCCAAGGTTAAATTTAGTAAAGAGGCTATCATTGGGACAGCTTTACAATTGGTGAGAGAAGAGGGAATGGCTAGTTTGACGGCTAGAGCATTAGCGGAGCAACTGGGAGCCACACCAAGAGTGATTTTTGGACAATTTGCTAATATGTCTGAGTTACATGCAGAGGTTATTGGTGCTGCGGAGATGGTCGTGGTGGAGTATATTCGCAAGGCCTTAGAAGATGAAAAGCCTTTTCGATCTGTCGGGGTTGCTTATATCCTTTTCGCCTCAAAAGAGCCCCAACTCTTTCAATTGCTTTTCCAAAATCCTAGCAAAGATCCGATTCGTCGCTTTCAA
>JAWDWJ010000040.1:0-11465 GCA_032477695.1 Streptococcus parasanguinis | reverse complement strand
GAGAAGCCATGGTTCTTTGACACCATTGACATCCACTTCAATTTCAACAGAGCAGGCATTGATTTCATCAGACACTTCCATGTCATCCAAACGACCATTAGCACGCTCATAACGGCCAAAAATAGTTGCCATATCCATCAAGGTTTGAGGTTTTTCTGTACGTCCCAACTCATCACGCATGGCAATATACTTGTCATAAGTCGCTTGCAATTGTTTTTTAAATTTAGAAGCTGAGAAGTCGATGGTTTTCAACTCAGTTTCGAAAGTCGTGTGACGACAGTGGTCAGACCAGTAAGTATCCAAAACCTTAAGCTCAGTCTCAGTTGGTACACGTTCAATAGATTTGAAGTAATCTTGAATGAAGAGAAGGTCATCCACTTCCATTGCCAATCCTTGCTCAGCCTTATACTGTGCAAAATCTTCTGCCGTATAAGTTTCAAAGAAATCCAAGCTTGGAATGGTCTTGTCAGACTCAGAGAAATCCTGTTTCGCAATACCAACAGTGATATCTTTGAAACGAGAATCCACTGGGTTCAAAAGGTAGTTTTTGACAGCTTCCAACTCATTCGCATCAATATCCTTGTTAACCAAGTACAATTGCGCTGTATTCACTGTTACATCATTTGAACTACCAAGCAAAAGCAAAGCTTCTTGTGAAGATGCCGCACGTTGGTCAAATTGACCAGGCAAGCTTTCGATAGCAAAGAAAGCATATTTCTCAAGATCAGCCTGAACCTCAGCTTCATCTAAAACAGTATCAGTCACTTGCTCAGAGAAGATATGTTTTTCCGCACGCGCAAACAAGTCCTCTACCAAACCAAAGACATCGTAAACCTGAACAATCCGAAGATCATTCAACGTTTTCAACTGAAGATTATGCTGTAATTCTTTTACTAAAGAGTCCGATTTCACACGAAAATCAGCTTTTTTCTCAACGAAAATACGTTTATCCATTTTATTTCCTTTATTTCTATTCAAATAGGTTATCGAAGACGAAGGTTTTCTATTTCAAAAAGATCACTTCAAACCTTGCAATTTTTCCAATACAACCTGATATACATCCGTTAAACTGCCCAAATCTCTACGGAAAACATCCTTGTCCATATGGTGCCCTTCAGCATCCCAAAGGCGGCAATTATCTGGAGAGAATTCATCCGCCAAGATGATCTTGCCATCCTTATCAAAACCAAATTCCAATTTGAAGTCAATCAAGCGAAGACCAATTTGTGCAAACCAATCCTTCAGCAATTCATTGATACGACGCGTTTCTTCCTTAATATAAGCAATTTGTTCATCATTGGCAATATCCAAAAACTTCACATGCTCATCATTGATGAATGGGTCATCCAACTCATCGTTTTTATAGTAAAATTCAACGATTGGAGTTTTCAAGTCCAAACCTTCTTCCACGCCAAAACGTTTAGAGAAAGAACCCGCAGTCACATTGCGAAGAACCACCTCCAAAGGAATAATTTTTACTTTCTTGTTAAGTTGTTCTGTGTCAGAAATACGTTTTATAAAGTGCGTCGCAACACCCGCAGCATTCAATTTTTCAAAAATAAGAGACGAAATCTGATTATTTAGCACACCTTTTCCTTTAATAGTCTCTTTACGAGCCCCATTTAGCATGGTTGCCTGGTCCTTATAGACCGACTTAATCACATTTTCGTCCTCAGTAGTATAGATATCCTTAGCTTTTCCAGTATAAATCAGTTGATTGGTCATGACTTTGTTCGCCTTTCGTATTTTATCACCTTCATTCTATCACATACAAAGTGGATTTTCAATAAATTTCCGTACAATATAGGCAGAAACCGAATGAAAAGGACAGAAAAAAAGATCATCCAGAACAATCTCTGAACGATCCCTTTTCAACTACTTACTAGCAGTTCGTTTTTCGATATAGTCAACGACATCTCCTACCGTGTTAAAGTCATCAATAGCCTTGTCTGGAATCTCCAATTGGTATTCATCCTCAAGATTGATAATAAATTCCATCAATTCAACAGAGTCGGCTTGTAAATCCTTGCGCAAATCTGATTTCAAAGAAACTTGGAAATCTGGTCCCTTGCGGTCTTTGAGAAATTCCTCAATTGTAGCTAAAATTTCGTTTTGTTTACTCATACATTATCCTTCCTTCGATAATTCCTTCACTGATTTTCCAACAACATCTGTCTCTAACATAGTCCGAATCTGACGAATGGTACTATAGACTGCTTTTGCATCACTCGAACCATGCGTTTTAACAACAGGTGCTTGAAGGCCAAATAAAACCGCTCCTCCAACATCTGAGAAATCCAAGGTTTGTTTCAATGATTTCAACCGGTCCTTGAGGAGAAAAGCTCCTAGTTTCGCCTTCCAGTTTCCAGTAGCAATTGCTTGTTTCAATTGCTTCAAGATTCCAAAAGCTGTTCCTTCCATCGTTTTCAAGACAGCGTTTCCCGTGAAACCATCCGCCACAACGACATCGGCAACGCCATCCATCAAGTCACGCGCTTCCACGTTTCCAACAAAATGAATCGACTCATCCTCAGATAACAATTGGTAGGTTTCCTTGCGCAAAGGATCTCCCTTACTAGCTTCTGTCCCATTGTTCAATAGACCCACACGTGGTTTTTGAATCCCACGAACGTTTTCCGCATAGTAAGACCCCATCACAGCATACTGATGCAAGTGCTCTGGTGTATTTTCCGCATTGGCACCTAAGTCCAACATGTCATACCCGCGACCATCAACCGTCGGAAGTGTGGACATCAAGCCAGGGCGTTCCACCCCTTTGATACGACCAACGATAAAGAAACCTGCCGCCAACAAGGCACCCGTGTTACCCGCAGACAACATAGCATCTACATCTCCAGCCTTCACATCCTTGGCAGCCAAGACCATAGAGGCCTGTTTCTTCCGACGAATAGCACGTGCCGGCTCATCATCTGAATCGATTTTTTCCTCTGTATGAACAATCGATACACGCTCTGTTGCTGTTAAATAGTTTTTGATTTTTGCCTCATCACCATACAAGACAATCTCAATATCATCAAAATCACAAATGGCTTGATTCACGCCTTCTACCAAGGCTTGAGGTGCATTATCGCCCCCCATTGCATCTACTGCAATTTTTTTCATGTTTCACCTCCAGATGAATCTTTCATAATCGCTCCCCAATCACTTAAGGAATCGATAAACTTTTTAGCTTTTAAATGGATCCCTACATACTCCTCATACAACTGATCAATTGCCTGACGTAGAGCTGCTTTCATCTCTGCTTGTAGAGAAATCGTCTCTAGCTCACTGAATCGCACTGCTTGAAACTGATCCAATAAATAGAGAACATTTGGATGCCAGTGAGCGCGTCTCTCATCCTGATCATAATGATCCGGACAAAGGACCCCACTATACCGGAAGGAATAGTCAAAAGCAAGGCCAACCCGATGGCAGAAACAGCATTCATGCAGATTCAAAACAACCCCAAACCGCGATAGAATCTGAATCTCAAAAATATTGGTCAAAACTTCATAATCCAAGCCTTCTTCCATCAAAGACAGGGTCTTTTCCAAAAAAGCAAACAAGGCCGGATCCACCTGATTATCCTGAATACTGGCATCCGCAAGCGACAAAACATAGGTCGCATAAGAAAGAGCAAAAAGATCTGCATTGATTTTCTTATAAACCTGCACATCTTGAAAATCATTAATATAACTCAACCCATCATCATTGATTTTCAGCAACATATCCGCCGTTACCAAGGGTTGTAACATGGGATTCAATCGTGATTTTCCCGCATGTTTCACAAAAAACATCCGCTTACCTGACTTCTCCGTGAAGATCTTAACCAATTTATCATCCTCACGAAACTCCCGATTATACAGCACAATGCCCCGGGTCTCAATTGGCTCCAGCATGTTCTTCCATATACTCCTTCAAGCGTTTCATAGCTTCTTTGATAACCTCCATGCTGGCTGCATACGACAAACGCACATAGCCTTCACCATATTGTCCAAAAGCAGCCCCAGGAATGAAAGCAACCGCTTTTTCACGCGCAAAATCCTGCAAGAAAGCAAAGGAATCCAGATTGTAACCATCTGGGATTTTAGCAAAAATATAAAAGGCTCCATCTGGCTTAATCATCTCAAACCCAAGCGCGGACATCTTTTCAATAATATAATCCCGACGTTTCACATATTCCTTCTTCATCGGTTCCGCATCATCCCGACCAGCAGTCAAGGCCTCAATCGCAGCATACTGGTTCATCGTTCCAGCAGCCGTCACCAAATACTGATGACTCTTGATGAGTTGAGCCGTCAATGCGGCAGGCGCAAAGATAAAGCCAAGTCGCCAGCCTGTCATAGCATGAGACTTAGACAAACCATTAATGACAATAGTCTGCTCAGGAATGAAGGATGCCATAGAGACATGCGCTTCTCCAGTATAAGTTAGCTCTGAATAAACTTCATCACAAATCACAAAGACTTCATATTTTTTTAGGACAGCAGCCAATTCTGCCATCTGTTCGCGCGAATAAGTGACACCCGTTGGATTAGCTGGATAATTGAGAATAACAGCCTTCAATTTTTCACCCTGCTCTAGAATCGCCTTTTCCAACTTTTCAGGAGTCAAGACAAAACGATCTGCTGTCGTATCAATTTCGACAATTTCCGCCCCAACCAAATTCACAATCGGTTCATAACCAGGATAAGCTGGTGCTGGGAGTAGCACTACGTCCCCAGGTTCCAAGATCGCTGTCAAGGTGGCAGATAGGGCTTCAGTCGCACCAATCGTCACCAATATCTCATCCTCAGGACGGTAGTGAATACCATACTTATCAGCCACAAACTGACTTGCAGCCTCACGCAAAGCCAGTAAACCACTCATCCCAGTGTAATGGCTAAAATTCGCATCAATTGCAGCCTTTCCTGCTTCTTTTACATGTTCAGGAGTTGTAAAATCCGGTTCCCCCAACGTCAAACGCAAGACACCAGGAATGGAAGAAATTGATTGATCAAACTGACGAATCAAAGAAACTTCAATCCGATTCAGATTTTTATTAAAACGTTTCGTTAAATCCATAGAACACCTCCAAAAACACTTATATTCATTATACTATAAATAGGACCCCATCGCAAAAGAACAAGCCAGATCCCCATCTTTTGTTCCCCATCAAAGGACATTTCAACAATCCTTCCATACAAAAAAGACTTAGCAATGCTAAGTCTTTCAAGACATTATTGTTGGCCACGTGTTGCCACATATTTCAATTGATCTGCATGTTTTGCCACAAAATCTTTCATTTCTGAATCAGGAATTTGACGAAGGTAGAGGTTAGAACGGATCGTTTCATCCTCTTCACGACAAGTTGACAATACTAAATACTTGTCAGATGCTTTGATCTTGATATTAGGGTTCTTCGTACGAGCTGACTCATAGATGTTCTTCAACTGAGTGGTGAAATCTTTATCATCTGTAAAGCTTGTACGGTAGAAAGCAGTATCCTCTGGGACAATGACCAAGCCCATCACTTCATAGTAATATTTCCGCTCTGGTGTCTCAATCACAACATACGGATGTTGGTCCAAATACTCTTGTTTGTCATAGTAGTTGACATCGTTAAACATGCGGTGATCGCCAACCTTACTACCACGAGCATGACCAAACAGCCAAGTCAAACGATCACTGAAGTCTTTCTTGTTATCCATATCCATGAAGACTGTCCCCATGTATGGCTCATTCCCACCATCAAAAGTCTTATTCAAATAAGTTTCATTATCAGTAGTTTGTACAACAGGTTCATCCAACTCAGTACCTGGTGCATAGACATAAGCAATTGCTTCAGGGTTAACAGCTGTTAACTGAGCAAAACGATTTTTTAAGTAATCTTTTTCTTCTTGACTAGGTTCATATTTGGCTGCTTGCTTGGTTGAACTTGTTCCAGTTGTCTTTTTAGCCGTGCTAGATGACTTACTTCCTCCAAAAGGATTAAAGAAAATAAATCCAGCAACAAGCACAACAACTGCAACAAGAGCAGCAATCACAAGACCCAATTTAGTTGAACTTTTTTCCCCAGCTCTTTTCATTGATTGATCTCCTCTTGATGATTTTTTCTAAAAAATAACACTGAACCCGAAGGTCCAGTGATATTTTACGAGCTAATTAATAATCAAATTATTTAACTGCGCTTGTTTTTGGAAGAGCTTTACCAGCTTGTTTTGAACCAGCTTTACCAGCTTCTGCTTTTTTAGCTGCTTCTTCTGCTTTAGCTGCGTCAGCTTTAGCTGCGTCAGCTTTAGCTGCGTCAGCTTTAGCTGCGTCTGCGTTAGCTTGTTCTGGATTAATTCCATGTTCTTTCAAGTAACGAGCGTTAGCTTGTTCTGGAGTTTCATTCAAGATATAGTAACGGCCTTCTTTTTTCTTAGCTGTGTTTTGAACAGTTTGGAATTGTTGTACATATTTGTTACGTACGTTCAAGAATGCAGTATTGAATGCTGCTTCATAAGCTGCTTTCTTTTCTCCGTAAAGGTGTGAACCACCTTCAACAGCATCAAATTCAGCTTTAGCTGCTACTACAGCTGGATCTTGAGCTGCTTCAGCTTTGATTTCTTCCATGTGACCGTTAAGGTATTCTTCAACTGTACGAGCACTTACAAATTCAGATTGATCATAGTATTTTGAAGCGACGTCAGTATCTTGAGGTCCTCTAGGATTGTTAGCTCCACCGTTGACTCCACCTTCGGCAAGAACTGGTGCTGCTGCAGCAAATACTGCAAGAGCTGCTACTGATGATAATAAAACTTTTTTCATTGTTTTATCTCCTTTTTTTCTTTTCAAAAATTATTCGTTACTTCGTAACTATGACTAGTATACTAGGATATTCTTCCCATGTCAAGACTTTTTCTTCAATTTTTTAAAAAAAGTTTAAGATTTTGACCTATTTGAAAGATAAAATTACGAATTCGTAACACTCCTAAATAAATTTAATTTCTGTAGATATCATCAATAAAGTTTCATTTTTCTTCTATACGAATCCTATTTCACAACCCCATTTTTAGGCAATCGTTTCTTGGGCAAACTAGGATCAGCCTTTGCTTCTAGTTCTTTAGCTGCTTGAACCAGTTTTTTCCGTTTCTTTTCTTTTTTTAGATTTTCCAACCATTTTCTGATTTCCATTTGTATATCCTCCTAAATAAAAGAGGCCAGTTACCCAGCCTCCTTATTGTTAACATTTTTTGGCATTTCCGATTTCAAATAGAGGGGAAAGAGGACGATTTTCGTGAATGCGAACAATAGCCTCTGCAAGGAGTTTCGCAATCGAAATTTGCTCAATCTTATCAATTAATCGATCTTCCGGTAGATAAATCGTATCCAACACCACCAACTTCTTAATGGCTGATTTTTGGATGTTGTCCATCGCTGGTCCTGATAAAACAGGGTGAGTACAGCTTGCATAAACTTCAACAGCACCTGCTTCTGCAAGGGCATCCGCCGCATGACAGATTGTACCAGCTGTATCAATCATATCATCAATCAAAATACAAGTCTTGCCTTCAACACTCCCAATGATATTCATCACTTCACTCGTATTCATCTTATCGACACTTCGACGTTTATCAATAATCGCAATTGGTGTCTTCAAAAATTCAGCTAATTTCCGAGCACGAGTCACACCACCATGGTCTGGACTGACAACAACATAGTCTTTCCCAATCATCCCGCGACGTTCAAAAAAGTCGGCGATCAAAGGCGCACCCATCAAGTGGTCAACAGGAATATCAAAAAAACCTTGAATCTGAGCGGCATGCAAATCAATTGTCAAGAGGCGATCAACTCCAGCAACCTCAAGCATATTGGCTACCAACTTAGAAGTGATTGGTTCACGAGCTCGAGCTTTCCGGTCTTGACGAGCATAGCCGTAATATGGCATCACCACATTAATGGATTGCGCACTAGCCCGTTTCAACGCATCTACCATAATCAAAATTTCCATTAGATTATCGTTAACCGGTGAGCTAGTGGATTGCAAAATATAAACATCTTTCCCACGGATTGATTCTTCAATATTAACCTGAATTTCTCCATCAGAAAATTGACGAACCGTTGACTTTCCAAGCGGTAGTCCCATTTCTCGAGACACACGTTGAGCCAATTCTTGATTTGACGACAAAGCAAAGAGCATTAAATCAGAAAATGACATGATTTCCTCCAGTAAAATCTAAAACCATATTGTACAGTCAGCACAAATTTCTCCTGTAATCATTTTATCGCTTTTTAAGCAAATATTCAAATATTAATTTATGGAAATTACAAAATCTATCCCTACCTAAATTCTATCAAAAAAGAAGCAGAACAAATGTTCTGCTTCAGTGTAATTCTTAGTTTGGATAGATATAAGTAACAGTACCTTGTGCTGTTGTTGGGTTAAACCAACCACGGTAATTTCCAATACTACGGATACCGTTATAGTTAGATTCAGAAACTTGGATACTTGTTGTAGATTGAACAGCTGTAACGACTGCTACGTGTCCATAGCCACCATCATTCCAACATGCAATAGCACCAACTTGTGGTTGAGATCCTGTACGGAATCCAGCAGCCGCTGCACTTGCAGCCCATTGACCGCCGTTGCCCCAGTAATCGCCAGCCCATGGAGCCAATGTCTTCGCACCCCATGTACATTCACCAACTGGATAAGATGATGCAGATGTACTATAAGTTGGACGAGAAACAGTTGCTACTGGTGCTGCTGCTTGAGTTTGAACAGCAGGTTGAGCTGCTGCTGCAGGTGTTTGAGCTGCTGCCGCTGGTGTTGCAGCAGGTGTTTGAGCTGCTGCCTGAACTTGAGCTTGAAGGGTAGTATTTGCAGAAGCTTTCACAGCTGCTTGTTGTTCCTTTTGTTTTGCACGGTAAGCTGCTTCAGCTGCTGCCGCTGCCGCTGCCGCTTTTTCAGCTTCAGCTTTTTGTTGCAACAAAGCGTTCTTTTCGTTTTCAGCAGATGATTTTTCAGCTGCCAAATTCAATTGTGCCACTTTCAACTCAGCTTCTTTAGTTGACAAAGCTTGCGCATCATCTTCTAATTGCTGTTTATTTGCAATAACAGTATTGATAGCGTCGTTGTTTTCTTTTTGTTTTTGTGCAATGTCTTCTTTATCACGTTTTTGCTCTTGCAACATTTTGTTGTTAGCATCTGCAATTTCATTCATAGCAGAAATACGTGAGATAGCTTCTGTCAAAGATCCAGAGCTAACAATCGCATTAATATAGCTTGTTGCAGTCCCAGTTGTTTGAGCACTACGTGCTTGATTTGCAAGTGATTCTTGACGAGCAACAATATTTTTTGACAACTCATCGATCTCAGCTGACAATCGTTCAGATTCTTCATTCAAACGGTCATTTTCAGCTTGAAGATTTTCTTGTTGTTGTTTAATTTCAGATACTTGACCTTGGATTTGATCTACCTGAGCTTGTGCACTTTGTTGTTGTTGATTAATACTATTGATTTTGTTATCTTGAGCAGCAATCTTATCATCTGTTGAGTCAGCTGATACACCTGCTACAACAGCACCTTGTGATAAAGCAACTGTACTCAATAAGATTGTGGCAAATAATTTTTTCTTCATTAGATAAATTTTCCCTTTCTAATAAGACACTAACTAGTATAACAAATTTTTTGAAAATTTATATTACGCTATTGTTACATTTTTATTTCGAGTTTATAAATAAATCTTTTCAAGTAATGGCTGTAATACTATTAATAGAAGTACATTCAAAATTAAACTTGGGGAAATTTGGTAAATAATTAATGTAATCCAGTTAAATTTTATACCGATAAAAAGAATCAAAAGAAGGTTTGTTAAAATCTGAAATAATAGAATCGTTAATAAAAATGTAAAAAAACGAGTCAATCGATTGACCAAAATAATCTGATTACACCGATAAAAAATCACCTGTAGTAAAGGAAATACTAGGAAGGCAATTCCTAGGGTGTGTAAAAAATACACATCAAAACAAAAACCAAAGAAGACTCCCCACCAAATACTAGCTATCTCAGAGAAATAGAGACTTAACAACATAAAACCATATAGAAATAAAAATGAAGTAGGTTCAAAGGAGCTTGGACTGAAACGAGAAATAAGAAAAGAGATCTGTCCGTCAACAAATAAAGATAAGAATAAGATTAAAGGGAAAAAATGGTACTTACGTATGACTTTCACACTACTCTCCAATCAATAGTACATAACGATTGACATCTAAATTAACCTTTGGTTTCACACGAATTTCTTGCCCTAACTGATCAGATGCCTTTTGAGTAGAAGTCACTGTACCAAGAGGTAAGTCACTACTCTTATATTTTCCTAAACCACTTGTTGAAACCAGAGATCCTTTTTTAATTTCAACTGGATCTCCAATTTGCAACAACCGAAACTCACCTGTCTTCTCGTCATAACCATTTAATAAAGCAAAAATAGATTGACCTTGACTCTCAATTTTAAACGTCAGGTGTTGTGAAGAAATAGTATCTTCGACTAATAATTTCACTTTGCTAGAATTTTTCTCTATACTTTCTACCACACCAATGACGCCACCAGACGAAAGAACAAACATAGAATCAGAAATCCCATCTGAACTACCTTTATCAATAACAAATTCCTGATCCCACGAACCATAATTACGGTCAATAATCTCACTAACGACTTGTTTAGAACCCGATACAGAATTCTTGATTGACATCAAATCCTTTAATTCTCTATTTTCTGATTCCAAACGGTTAAGTTTTGACTGGTCAATATCCTTTTGATAAAGACGTGATTTTAACGAACGGTTTTCATCATTTAATTCAGATAAATTCTTTAAATCCTTTGCCTTAGATTCTACAACAACAAATGGTACCGATACTGCCTTATCAACAATAGCTAATAGATCAGAAGATTTTAAAACAATCGAAGTTCTAACAGATGGAAAAAGAAATAAAATTCCTGAAACAGTTAAAACAAAGACAAAACTAAAAATTTTAAAGAATCGATTCAAGAACATAGACAAAACCTTCAAAAATATAAAAAATAGTTTGAGATGAAATCTCAAACTTGGAAATTATACGGAGAATGGGGGATTCGAACCCCCGCGCCGGTTACCCGACCTAACGATTTAGCAAACCGTCCTCTTCAGCCTCTTGAGTAATTCTCCAAAATGGGCACGAGTGGACTCGAACCACCGACCTCACGCTTATCAGGCGTGCGCTCTAACCACCTGAGCTACGCGCCCAAGTTAAAAACTTGGTAATGAACTTATGTTCAAAGCGGGTGACGAGAATCGAACTCGCGACAACAGCTTGGAAGGCTGTAGTTTTACCACTAAACTACACCCGCTTATTATTAAAAGAAATGGCGCGAGACGGAATCGAACCGCCGACACATGGAGCTTCAATCCATTGCTCTACCAACTGAGCTACCGAGCCAAATTGCGGGAGCAGGATTTGAACC
>JAWDWJ010000039.1:0-12243 GCA_032477695.1 Streptococcus parasanguinis | reverse complement strand
TACTAACTGGAAAATTAGCTCCAGTAAAAATCAACAACAATCGACTGACTAAATTCAATATAAGATTTGTTTCACTTGTTATTAAAATAAAGCATGAAAAAATATATCCAAAACTCATTGCAACGAAAGAAGATAGGAAAAGAACACCAATAAACGATGAAATCAATTCTAAATTCCAATTAATTCCCAAGATCAAACTCACTAATACCACGCCTATAGTTACAGAAATCATACTAGTAACCATTGTGCTAATTGCACTAGAAAATAGGATCGAGCTTAACTTTGTTTTTGAAGCAATTAGAAAACTCAATGTTCCATTATTTTTTTCATCCATCAGTTGTGTGCCTACACCAAACAAAGCTCCAAAAGATGCTATTAGTATCGCATTTCCAATCATCCATTTTTGAATATAATCAGTTCCGTAAATATATCCAGCAACCAAGGAGAAAAGCAATGTTTGTGAAACTGGGGGAATTAGATCGAACATCATATAAGTTTTCCAATCCGACATCACTGAGGATTGTTTATAAGAAAAGATGATCCTTCTGAAAAATCTAAAAATACTTTCCATTTAATATACCTCCAAAGTTGCGTCAATTCTACTTTTTTTCTCTATACTAATAAATGCAAAGTAAGCAATTATAAAATTAAATACGGTAAGTAAGGAGAGAATTGATATAACAATAAATATCTCCTTTGAATTCCCACCGTATACAGCAAGTTTAAAGCCCTCCATTACCCATGTTGGAGATAAAATATATGAAATCCACTTTATATATTGGTTTATAAAATCTAAAGGGAATACCATCCCTGTTATTAAAAGTAACGGATACTCTATTAAGTTCATTAACAAACGTGCACTTCTTGATAAGGTAAATACTGAACACATTAGCATTCCTATACTAACGAAGGTCAATATTGCTAAGACAATCACAATTACTAATAAGCTGTAAATCTTAACAGCCATTATGCGACCAAATAATATCATTACAAAAAATACATTCAACAAAAATGCTATTACTCCCCAAAGACTGTTACCAAGTAATTTACCCAAAATAATCTTTTTAAAACCTGACGGTGACGTGAATAAAATAGGTAACGTTCCTAAATACTTTTCTCTGTTTATATCTGCAGCTGATGAAAAACAAATAATGGTCCAAAATGAAGATAGAGAGGTTCCCAAAATAGCATATAAAGTAAATTCTTGATTGGATTTATTACTATACATTAGACCTAAGAGGACAGCGTTACACAGAGGATTTAAAAATAGACAATAGCGAAACATACTTCTAGCAATTGCTTGCTTCATGTGTACAATAGCACTAGCAAAAATAACTTTCATACTTACGACTACCTCACTAAATGTAAATAAATATCTTCCAGAGTTACATCTATCTCTTTTTGTTCTTTTACTTTATCTTGAAGAATTTTTGTTCTCTCTTCATCCGAAATTAATGATGCAATTTCTGGTAATGTGCCACAGGTTACAATTTCTCCATGATTAATAATTGCAATTCTATCACAAAGTTCCTCAGCTTCAGCCATATAATGGGTTGTTAAAAGAATAGTTTTTCCTTTTTTAGCTAACTCTTTTATGATATTTCTCAATTCAAGAGCTCCAACTGGATCGAGACCAATGCTTGGCTCATCCAAAAAAATTATCTCTGGATCATTTAATAATGCGCGAGCGATTTGAAGCCTTTGTTTCATACCTTTAGAAAAAGTTTCAACTCTGCGTTTTCCTACATTGCCTAAACCTACTAATTCAAGAAGTTCAGGAACTAATTCCAATTGTTTTTTTCGAGAAATCTTATATAAATCTGCGAAATAAAACAAATTATCCTCGGCAGAAAGTCTAAAATATAAACTTCTTTCTCCTCCAAAAATGAAATTTATTCTCTCGCGAATTTTTTGCTCATCTTTATAGATATCAAATCCAGATATTTCTACTTCACCTGATGTAGGAAGAAGCATTGTTGAAAGGATTTTTATTGTAGTTGACTTGCCTGCACCATTCGGACCAAGTAATCCAAAAATCTCTCCTCTCTGTATTGAAAATGAAATACCTTTTAATGCTTCGAAAGCCTCCCCCGTATCTCGAATAGAAAAAGTTCTTTTTAAATTTTTTACGCCAATTACCATTTTAGACTTCCTTTCAGTTTTCATTTATTGTACAATAAATGAAACTAAGTAAACTTTTTGTTGGGAAAACGGGAAAAATATGAAATCAAAACTTGGCATTACACTTAGAAAAGTTCGTAAAGGGAAACAAATGAGTATTTGCTCTCTAGCAGATGAGTATCTATCTAAATCACAAATATCTCGTTTTGAACGAGGGGAATCAGAGATATCGTGTATTCGGCTGATTAATATTTTAGACAAATTACACATTACTTTGGATGAGTTTCTTAGTTTACACGATAAAGACTATGCCAAAACCGAATCATTCGCTAATTTGGTTCAGTATATTCGTAGGCAATATTCTGTACAAAACTTTGACAAGATAAAAACTTTACTTTCAAATTCCTCAAATTACACTTTAAATCATTTTGAAAGAACGATGGTAAAATCCATTCTACACACCGTGGATTCCAATATTTTTCCAACTGATGAAGAATTACTTCAACTGACAGATTATCTTTTTAATGTTGAGAAATGGGGTTACTATGAAATCATATTATTAGCTAACTGTGTGCGAACAATTAACTACAAATCTTGCTACTTACTAACAAAGGAAATGTTAAACAATCACATCTTTTCTTCTTTAAATAAAACAAATAAACGAATTGTTTCTCAACTTGCCATAAATTGTTTCATTCTTAGTATCGATAAAGAAGAATTCTCAAATTGCTCCTATTTAATTGATAAGATAAAGGAGTTGCTAGATAACGAATTAAACTTTTTTGAACAGACAGTTTTCCTCTATGCAACTGGTTACTATGAATTTAAGCTTCAATCAAGTACTGGAATCGAAAAAATGAAACAGGCTATAAAAGTTCTAGATATTTTAGGTGAAGACAAGTTAAAACTACACTATACTGACCATTTTAATAAATTGGTAAACAGAGAATAAGTGAAACTATAATCGATCTTTTAACGTTTTATTAATCAGAAAGGCTCAATAAAATAGCGATTCAACTATATTTTACTGATACTTCCACTATCAGACTAACTACTTGATAGGACTATTTTTTATTCTAGATAGATATCTCCTTGGACATTGTAATATATGTGTTTATGTGTATCGAGAATCTTCACAAATGTTTCTAACCTTCG
The DNA here is from genome assembly GCA_032477695.1 of Streptococcus parasanguinis. Classification (GTDB taxonomy): domain Bacteria; phylum Bacillota; class Bacilli; order Lactobacillales; family Streptococcaceae; genus Streptococcus; species Streptococcus parasanguinis_Y. The sequence goes on along the minus strand of JAWDWJ010000039.1, from coordinate 8,967 downwards.
AGCTAGTTCCTCATACTCATCAAGATAACATCCTAGCTCCTCTTGCAATACTCTTATTTCTTCAGTCACTTGTTCTAGTGTAATGGATTCTGTTAAACTCCGTTTTGAAAAGTCATACTTTGCTAATTTTCGACTGCAATGATATCAAGACCTAAAGAATCTTAAATTAAGTCTTTCTTTCATATGATGAAAATCCGCGAATAGTAAGAATTATTGTTGGTAATTTTGTACCAATAAAACTCTAACAACATTTTATTTACGTTTATTTTCTATTTCTGATGATTATGTAATAGAGGAATGTAGATATCATTTACATGGAAACTCTATACGCCAACCCCTTAAATATTTAGATAAATTACAAATATTACAGAAATATTTCAAAAAACACTTGACAATATGTAATTTCGTAATATAATAGTGTGTATCAAATGAAGTGAGGTATCATGATGATGAAAAAATGGACAAGTTTAGCACTTCTAGGATTAGCTTCTGCAAGCCTACTCGTAGCTTGTGGTTCAAAAAAAGAGGAGAGCAAATCTTCTGCCAAAGAAGCACAAACAACGGTGAAGTCTAGTCAGAAAAAAGCAAAAGCATCTTCTGGAAAGAAAGAGACAAAAACTGCTGAAGCTAGTGCCGCTTCTAGTGCAACAACTACTGCACCAACACAAGCGCAAGCTCAAACACCAACGCAACCAAGTCAAGGTAACAGTGCTAATCAAGCTGGAACCACAACTTCTAAATCTGATCCGAAAACAGGTTATGGCGGTTGGGAAGCCACTTCTGGTACTTTGGAGTTGTTAAAAGATACCCCTGTCTATGCTTCACCTGATAAAAGCAGCGGTGTTGCTTATGTACAACCTCAAGCAAACATTGAGTGGGACAATTACATGTACGAAAACGGTGAGTGGTGGTACAGCTTTGTTCAAAAAAATCGTGACCAAGAAGTTCGATATTACATTGCTTATTCAGATGTAGGCTATTGATAGAAAAAGAGAGGGCCATTACACACCAATTTTATTTGTAACAGGGCTTAATGAAGATTTTGATTATAGCAAATACACTGATTTCCGTGTTTCCCTTACAAAATAAAAACATATTCAATGCTCTTAAAATTAACAACACCCCAAAAGTTAGATTTTCCATCTATCTTTCAGGGTGTTTTTTATATCCTAATTAAGTATGAAATTAAAACTTCATAGCTCTGTTTCTACTTATATTGTTGAAGTGCTTTATTATATGCTTCACTACTTTTTTGGTAATATTCATGTTCTATTCCTGATATATCGACTGTAATGGTACCATCCTTAACTTTATATTTAGTGGCACCTTCTCCTGATAAATGGAAGGTGTTATTTTCTTGATCAATTATAAAGCTATATATTTTTTAATCTAGTTCAAAAGAAAGTTGTTCTTTATTTAACATCTTATACCTTCTTTCTATAAAAATTAGGTCAAGAATATCAAAAAGACTTGTAAGCTTTATCACAATAAAAAGACTCCGAAGAGTCTTCGCATTACTTATGCAATTCTTTATTACTCAATGTATGAAAAATCCCCCACAGAAGAATATTTACAATGATAAACAGCAATATTTCCACTAAATTAAAGTCTGTCAAATTCCGTGACCGCATTGCCACCATAGCTTGGGAGTAGGGATAGATTAAAGATAATTTATCAGATACAAAAATCATCATAAATCCTACGAAAGTACCAATAGAACCAATTCCCACAGATTTACTAAATACACGAGTTTTAGCTGTCACAAAAAACTGCACTGCCATCATACTAATTGTTCCAAAAATCCCCAATAAATCCCACTTAAGGTAGGTGAACAAATTAGAAATTTCTAAATGAACTAAGTGAGCACTGACATAAAAAATACCGAACAAGAACAACTGTAAAACAGCAATAAACAAGATAATTACTATTTCTTTTGCCAACAATAATTTCCCAAGACTGACATTATTAGCTCTGAGAAATTCAATATTTTTTCTATCAAACTCTTTTCCTAACATCATGGCTACATAAAGGCTGACCAAAATCGGAAAGAAAAGCTGGCTATAATAGAAGGTCAATTGTCCCCATAAAACAGGCACTTTTTCACTTTCTGCAACCATAGAATAAGCTGCACCTAAGTAAATCCCAAGACCAATCAGGCTACAAAAAGCTAAGAAGAAAATACCAATCATCAACATGGAAAATTTTTGGGTTTTCCGCCATTCTACTGATAGATAAGACATCATAGCTTGCCTCCTTTCTTTTCAACTAGATAGAGAGATAAGAAGAGATAGATTAGGGCTATTGGCAAATATGTAAAGAGTTTAAATCCTAGGTTTGTCGCCAAAACATAACTCACTTGACTGGCGACTTTCTGGTAATCCACCAGAGACAGATATGCTATACCACCAAATGGGAAAATCAGCTGTAGAAAAGCTGTTGCATGACCAAATCCAACTCCAAGAAATCCTCCGAAAATCCCTAATGCCAGTATCAATGCCTGCTTTTTCAGTAAAAACTGCAAAGTCAAAAACAGACAGGTTAAGACAAAAGATGCTAGCAAAAAAATGACGATTTGCCAGAGGATTAGGCTAACAGGCATTTCTAGACCAGAAAAGTTTGCAATCAACTGGACTACTACTCCCTCCAAAATAGCGAGAAAGGTCAAAACGAACATAGTCAGGGCAAGCTTACTCAGAAAGATATGCCGTAGATTTTCACCATTTGCCAAAAGCAGTTTGAAAGTGTTGCCCTCCTTCTCGTTCTTGACAATCCGGGATACAAAGAGAGCGACCACGATAGGGAGAATCAAGCCATTTACTTCTTTTATCATATAGAAAATTAGGTTAATCTGGTGCATGGCTGGATTACTTAGGTAACGTGTAGCGGCTGCAATTGCCCAAGCAAATCCGACTCCCATAACTAGTATGCTAATGAGGAAGGATTTGGTTCGTTTTGCCTTGAGCAATTCAATAGACAAATTATTCAACATAAGACTCACTCCTTGGTTAAGTTGAGGAAGATAGATTCCAAGGTTTCTTGTTCTTGCTTCACTTCATAAATTGGAACTTTCTCGACTATTAAATCTCGTAACAAACTAGAAATCTGCTGATCGGCAAGGTTAGTCAGCTTGAGTTTATCCTCTTGTATCTCTAACATCTTGCACGGATAATCAAATAATACTTGGCTAATGGCTTCACGTCGACCTCTAAAATCCCCACGCACTTCCAGCCATTTATTGGACTGAATTTTACGAATTTCTCCCTCGTAAACCAGTTGACCATGATTGATAATCCCCACACGGTCAGCGATATGCTCTACTTCAGAAAGGATATGGGTAGAGATGAAGACAGTAATACCCTGTTCTTTTGCCAACTTGATAATCAGTTCCCGAATTTCATGAATCCCTGCTGGGTCTAACCCGTTTGTTGGCTCATCCAGTATCAACAAACGCGGTTTCTTGACTAAGGCAAAGGCTAAAGCCAAACGCTGTTTCATACCCAGAGAATAATCTTTAACCAATTTTTTCTTGTTTTTAGGTTGATCTAACCCAACAATTTTCAAGGTTTCCTGAATATTTTTTTTATCAAATCCAAGGATTTTTTGGAAAACCAAGAGATTTTCATAACCTGTCAAATTAGGATAATAAGACGGTTCTTCAATCATAGAGCCAATCTGATTAAGATACTGCTTGTCCGTACCTATGGATTGACCGAACACTTCAATCTCCCCAGCAGTACGAGAAATCAAAGACAAAATCATCTTCATGGTGGTTGTTTTCCCAGCTCCATTTGGACCTAGAAAACCATAAATCTCACCTTGTTGAACTGATAAGGAACTAAGGTTAACTACCTGAGTGTCCTTAAATTCCTTTTGTAAGTTTTTTATCTGTAAAACATTACTAATCATTATGAACTTCCTCCATTAAACCAAAAAATTTTCTATAATTTTGATTTCTATAAATCAAATTATCATGAGTATCTTTGATAATATCTCCACTACTCTTATCAACAAAAATGATAGAATCAACATAATTCACAATATCTAATTGGTGAGTCACTATTACCATTGTTTTGTCTGAATAAAATGGATTTTGATTACTCCAGCACCAAGAACGTTATCAAGTTCTTCAAGAGTCAATTCTTGAAGAGAATTCATTGCTTCAATCTCAACGAGATTCATTTGTTGTTTAACCATTTGGAAATACCTCACTGATTAAAATTTATTTGAGAAGTATCTCTATCTAGGTTATGTCTTTATTATAGACATGCTAGATTAATTTTAAACTAAGCTAACCTTAATTTTACATTAAGATTAAAGTATTTTGCTTTTTTTCACTCTTTTAAATGGTATAATTTAAATAAGCGAGGTAAGATTATGAGTTTAGAACAACAACTCCTGAATAAGCACATCCTTATCATTGATGACGATAAAATTTTAAACTCTTCCATAAGAGATATTCTCACTGCCTACGGATTTTCCAATCTAACATCAGCCTATGATATAGAATCTAGTTTGGACATGATTGAAATAGAGCAGTTCGATCTTTTCCTTTTGGACATTATGCTACCCGATGGTGATGGCTACACATTAGCAAAACATATCCGAAAAAAAGGCGATACTCCTATCCTCTTTCTGACTGCCAAAAATAATCCTGAAGATGAGATAGCTGGTTTCAATGCTGGTGGTGATGATTATGTCATGAAACCCTTCATTCCAAAAAATCTTATCTATCGTATTATGGCTCTGCTCCGGAGAAGTTATAAATCAGAACAGGAATCAATACAGATTGGACAGACTTTGGTGAATTTTCGGAATGCAACAGTACAAAAAAATGGAGCAGAAATTTCTATTACGCCAATTGAAATTCAGATTTTGAAAAAACTTTACGATAATAAAAATTACATCGTTTCAACCGAATCTCTCTGTGATACGATTTGGGGAGTGGATAGCTTTGGTTATGAAAATTCTTTGACTGTACATATTCGGAAAATTCGAGAAAAAATAGAAGAAAATCCTTCAAAACCTCAATATTTAAAGACAGCTAAAGGGCTAGGGTATAAATTGTTATCATGATTATGAATCAAACCAAAATTTTAAGGTATTCACTAAAGAAATTTATCTTTTCTTCCATCATTATCTTTATTACCAATATTATTCTAATTGCCAGTTTTGTTTTCTACATTAGTAAAAAGCAAACTGCTACTGAGACTGTGAAAATAATTTCTGAACACATTACCATCACAAATAATAACGTCCACATACCTGAAAATGATATTTCTAGTCTAAAAGAACAAAAGTTATGGCTCATGGTATTGGATAAGCAGACTGGAAAACAAGTGTACGAACAGTATAAACCTACAGAAGTTCCTTCGCAATTTGACTACGGGGACATTTTACAGTTTTCTCGCTATTATCTTTCAGATTATCCTGTTTTTAGTCAGATAAAAGGTGGGTACATCATTGTTATTGGTTTTCCAAAAGATAAAATTGCTCGTTATAGTTTTAATTACTTAGATATAGATAGTCTTCGCCTGTTTCCACTAGTAGCATTTGGAGTATTGCTTTTCAACTGCCTTTATTTCGCTCTTCTTTACTACTATGGCGTGACGCATATCAATCGTAAAATTGTGCCTCTTGTAACTGCTATTCAGAATCTCCCAGATGGTTTAAAAAATCCAATAAATTCTATATCAGAACTAGAATATCTTACAACTGCAATTAATCAAACCGATACTCTACTCAAAGAGAATGAAGTCTTTAAAGAGCAATGGATTTCAGGTATTGCACACGATATCAAAACACCTCTTTCTGTCATCATTTCTAACGCGTCCTTGTTAAATGATTCTGAACTAGATACACAGTCTAAAAAACATATTCGTCCAATATTGACGGAATCCTATTACATCCAAAATGTTTTAAATGACTTAAATATAGTAGCTCGCCTTTCATCCGGTCATCTTCAATTAAATCAGACTGAAACAAAAATTATCCCCTTCTTCAAAGACATTCTCATCCATATTTTAAATCAAGAAATCTGGAATGAATTTGAATTTGAATTTGATTACGATTATTCACTTGTTAATCAATCTATCATGATTGAGCAGTTTTTAATCACAAGAGTTATCCATAATATCATCTACAACTCTGTTTTACATAACGAAAAGGGTTGCACAATAAGAATCCACTTATACAAAAAAGATACAAATGTAATTGTCGCAATCAAAGATAATGGACAGGGAGCTTCACCAGAAAAAATTGCTGAACTTAATGAATTATCTTTTAAAAACATTGATATTTCTAAAATTAGAACGACTGGAATTGGGCTAAAAATTTCAAAACAAATTGTTGATTTGCATCAGGGCTCTATCTCGTTTGCTAGTGTCCAAAATGAATTCTTTGAAAGTATCATTTCACTTCCAATTTTCAACATTACCAATTAGCCACAGCATTGCATTTTTTCCCATTCTATTTTGTACATTGGAAATCAATGATTTTATCAGGAATTATGTGCACTATTAATATTATCATGGGGTATATTTTTCTGCTGTCTCTTTGGAACTATTTGCCTATATTGATGCAATAATTAAATTTATATTTGGAGTTTATTTGTTATTTTTTTCTAAAGTAACAAAGCAATAAATCTCAATTGTTTGTTGAACTAACAACTTAATAAAAATAACAGAGGAATAGTAAATCGGAAAAAGGTTTACTGTTTTGAAGCGTGGTTAAAATCTGAGAATTTTGATGAAGAAGGCCATCAGTTGAATTCTCTTAGAGAATGTTAGAAAGGTTTGCTATGATTAATATTACGAAAGAAACATCTGTTTCAATCAATGACATTTTGCCCCTCTATCAGGCAGTTGGCTGGACAAACTATACCAATCAACCACAGATGTTGGAGCAATCTTTCGCTCACTCATTGGCTATTTATTTTGCCCGTGATGGCGAGGAAATCGTTGGTTTAGTGCGTCTGGTTGGAGATGGTTTTTCATCGGTCTTTATCCAGGATTTGATTGTTTTGCCTAGCTATCAGCGCCAAGGGATTGGTAGCACCTTGATGAAAGAGGCTTTAGGGGATTACAAAGATGCCTATCAAGTCCAACTAGCGACCGACCAGACAGAAAAAACCTTGGGTTTCTACCGTTCACTGGGGTTTGAAACATTATCTACTTATGACTGCACAGGAATGATTTGGGTGGATCGAAAAAAATTACAATAATTCTTTTATCTTAAGTTAATTTTAAGTCTTCTCTTGTATCATACAGTTATTAAGTAAAGACCTCCTAACTTTATTTAATAGAAATCCTAAACTTTTCTTTTTCATAATAATCTCCCTTAACTCCACCGGAACTGGTGGAGTTTTTTGGCTCTATTTCAGACTTTTGGGGACTATTCTTAAAATCATTTTTCGATATATCCCGGTATTTTTCGGGTCTTGGTCGGGGAATTGGCGGGGGACTTTTTTAGCGAATATGACTAAGAAATAGGTCTGTTGTCGCTTTATATGTCAGATCGCTCTTCTAATATTTTCTTCTTTTAATTTATTCAAGAATACATTGTATAACAAAATATAATCCAAGCTCTTTGATTAAACTAATTTGCATGAAATATAAACGATTCGGTTAAGAATAAGCTTAAAAGTTTTTTGAAGTAATCTATTCAGCACAAAAAAACACCTATTCGGTAAAATAGGTGTGAATGATGTTATTTATATCCATATTGTTTTAGAGCCTTTTTATACGCTTCGCTACCTTTAAGATAGTAGTCATGCTTAACTCCACTAATATCAACAGAAAAGACCCCATCTTTAAATGAATATTCTTCTGTCCGACTTGCAATATTTTGTCCAGTTAATTCGATCGTATTCTTTTTTTTGTTAATGGTAAAGCTGTCGGCTTCTCCATGCTCTATGGAAGCATTATCTCCTTTAATAGTAAATGCCAATTCATTTCTTTCACTTGAGATCCAATAATACTCACCATCTAAAGATTGGTGGTTGTTTTTTGAGCAAGCAATTAAAGTAATTATTGATAATGACAACAATAATATGCTAACAAATTTTCTCATGTTTCTCGCCTCCTTTTATAATATTACTATACCAAAATAATGTTACAAAACTGTATCAATGTCTGTTATAATGGAAATTTCAAATAATGTCCATTATAACAGACATTAGTAAATTTTAGAAAAAGATCTATATTTGGCTATAGTTTTACTAAATCTCTACGACTATAGATTCTTTATTATGCTTTATCTTACTAAGGATGATGATCTTTTTCAGGATTGCTCATAATCTGTGTAAATATTTCTTTATATTTATATTTCAGATATTTTTCGTGTAGAATGAACAAAGCTACGTAAACAATCATAAAAACAATAGATAAATACAGTATATCAAATGTACTATGTCCAAAATAAGTTGCGGACTCATAAGATCCAATAGCTCCTAAAACCAACCAAGGAATATACTTGTAATACTTAGTTACCATAACACAGTCCCTCCTTTAATTAAACTAATGAGAATATCTAAAACTAAAAGTCATACCTGTACGTGTAGGATTATAAGGATCTAAGGTCATCAAAGTGCTAAATTCTCAAACCAACTTCTACCGCCAATAAACGTGGAAGTTAATTTGTCAAAACAATGCTATTAAAAAATAAAAGGGAAAACTTTTTTGTTAAATAAGGTTATCGTTACTATTAACCAAATATAGTTTTTAGCCAATCAACTATAAGTGGTCTAAGTAATGGGATTAAGAATAGACCTACAATGATACCTAAAATAAATATTAGAAACATTTTTTTGAAGCTTCTTTTGTTCATCTATGGACACATCCCTTCAATTAATGGAATCCCCACCATCGCCAACTATCTAACAAATTGAAGAGTGGGAGTGATGCTATAAAGAATAAATAGTGATTTTTTACACGTTTTCACATCTTTCTTTAATATATATGATATACTAAA
>JAWDWJ010000038.1:0-33086 GCA_032477695.1 Streptococcus parasanguinis | reverse complement strand
GAAAAAAGAGATGATGATTGCGCTCGTTAGATACGAAAATGGTAACCGCCACTTTCCTTGATCCGATAAATAAAGATCCTGATCTACTTGATGTTCACGATCCTTTACTAGCTGAGTCAGGGCAGCCAGACTTGTCGTAATCCCTGTCACAGCCAGCGTCCCACTCATTAACCAATTATTTAACACAGGACCACTATTGGGGAGCTGAGCCCAAGCATCTGTTAGATTTTTTTGAAGAAAAATAATATAAAGAATAAAGGAAATCAAGGCTCCCAACAGAGAGAAGAAAACTCCTGAACGATTTCTGAAGTACAATAAAAAATTTCGCTTTAGTAAGGCTAGCATTAGCGAACCTCCCTTCCTGTAAGTGCAATAAAGGCATCATCCATGGTCCCTGGACGAAACTCAAAATGGGCTAGATTATCTCTAACTTGCGCCAGGTAATCAATGGCTTCCCTTTCACTCTTGGGTTGAAAAATATACTCCAATTGACTTTGTTGCTCTACTGACATTCCCGAAGATTTGAGACTTTCTATCTGCTGCATCTCCTTGAAACGAATCTTCAAGATATTAGTAGCATACTGACTCTTAATATCTAGTGCCGATCCTTGAGCAATCACTTCCCCATGGTCTACAATATAAATCTGATCAGCTTCATCTGCTTCGTCAAGATAATGCGTGGTCAAAACAACAGTCATCCCCTCTTCTTTCTGCAATTGATAGAGCAAATCCCAAATAGACTTTCGGGTTTGGATATCCAAACCTGTCGTTGGTTCGTCTAAGAACAGAATATCTGGTTGTGAGAGCAGGGCACGCGCAATGTCAACCCGACGCTTTTGGCCACCTGAAAGCGTCCCGTATTTCTGCTTTTGGAAAGCTGATAGACCTAGCCGATCAATAAGATCAGACACACGATTTGGTTTTAGGTCTTTGTACTGTCTCGCACGAATGGTCAAATTTTCTCTAACCGTTAGCATCTCATCTAAAACACTGGTTTGGAAGACCACACCAATTTTAGTACCTGGTTCATAGATGATTTCACCTTGCGTTGGTTGTTTCAAACCAATCAACATGGAAATCGTCGTTGATTTCCCCGCCCCATTTGGTCCTAGAATCGCATTAAAGGTTCCCTTTTCAAACTGTAAATGAATATTGTTTACGGCTAAATGATTTCCATATCGTTTACTGATGTTTTTAGCTTGTAATATCATGTTCTCTCTCCTTTTGATAAAACCAGTCTAACAAAAAAGCCGCTTAAAAAATGGCTTTTGGGGATAAGTGGTCAAAATGAAGAGATGAGTGGCGAGATAGAAGAGATTAAAATGAGGAAAAAATTTATTGCAGCCATTCTTTTCCCCATTGATTCAAGTCCTTTAAAATTGGCATCAGTGAATTTCCTTTTTCTATCAGCTCATATTCTGTATGGAGTGGCATCGTTTCAAAATCATATTTCTCAACCAATTGGTTCTCTATTAAAACGTCTAAGCCACGTGTCAAACTGATAGTTGTTATCCCTTCAACTTCTCTTCTCAATTGATTGAAACGAACTCTCTTATGCTTGTTTATAACCCATAATATATTCATCCTCCATTTCCCACCAACCACATCTAAGACTCGAGACATACTACAGTTCCAATTTTTATTTGTTAACATTTTTTCTCCTTACAAAAATGTGCCTACTATTCAGGTAGTTTGTAAAGTATTATAATCTATTTATCATTTATTTTAAAGGAGTCACTTATGTTTATTGTAAACCTTACCTATATCAAGCCCCTTGATGAAGTTGAAAAACACTTAGAAAAACACATAGATTTTTTAAATCAGTATTATACAAAAGGTCTTTTTATCGCATCTGGAAGAAAAAATCCAAGAACTGGCGGTATCATTCTCATGAGAGCAAAAAATAAAGATGCTGTCCAAGAAATCATTGCACACGATCCATTCTATCAAAATGAGATTGCTCAATATGAGATCATTGAATTTGAAGCAAGTAAGTATTGTCTAGAATTGAAAACCCTCCTCAGCGATCCATTGGACGAAAATGAGGAAATTAAATAAAGAGACTCAAGGTCCATTCAATACCGCGTAGAACCGTTAAAAAAGTGTGACTTAGTCCCATTACAGCATCGGTTGCTATCTAGAGGCTCTTTTGTTACACTACTAATATGAATACACCGATCAAACCAAAATTACAACGATTTCAAACAGCCACTGCCTTTGCCTGTCCCATCTGTCAATTGGACCTAGAACTTGTGGGGACCAGTTTTAAATGTCCCAAGGGCCATTCTTTTGATTTGGCGAAATTTGGCTATGTCAACCTGGCTCCCCAGATCAAGCAATCAAAGGACTATGACAAAGAAAATTTTCAGAATCGCCAGCTGATCTTAGAAGCAGGGTTTTATGAGCCGATTCTAACAGCGATCGGACAAAAAATTCCGACCAGTGATGCCAGAATTCTAGATATCGGTTGCGGAGAAGGTTATTACTCCCGAAAGCTACAAGAAGCCTATCCCAAGGCTACTTTCTATGCATTTGATCTTTCAAAGGAATCCGTACAACTAGCTGCCAAGAGTGATGCTAGCTGGAAGGTCAATTGGTTTGTAGGAGATTTGGCTCATTTACCCATTCAATCTAAGAGTATGGAGGTCATTTTGGACATCTTCTCCCCGGCTAATTACGCTGAATTTGAACGTGTCTTAAAGACAGAAGGGGTGATCATTAAGGTCGTCCCAACCTCTTCTCATCTAAAAGAAATTCGTCAGTTGGCCCAAGATCAATTGACCAAGCAATCTTACTCCAACCAGGAAATTTTGGAGCATTTTGAAGACCACTGCCAGATCCTCTCATCCGAAACGGTCAGCCTCACCAAGAGTTTAACTCCTGAAGAACGCCAGGCGCTCCTCGCCATGACCCCTCTTCTATTTCACGTAGACCAAGAAAAAATCGACTGGACCCAACTCACAGAAATCACCATTGAGGCCCAAATATTGGTTGGGAAAATCAAGATACAAAGAACGTAAAATGAAAAGTAAAAAGGCTGAGACAAATCGTCTCAGCCTTTTACTCATCTTCTGCATGCTCTGTCATGACTTGTAAAGCACTTTTTAAATTCTTTTTGCTATTTGTGCGATTTTTTCGAGTTCTTCTTTCCGTTGACGATCACTCATATATTCCACTCGTGTAACTTGTGTCACTTTAACCGGTTTAATACCACAGGGTTTCAAGATTTGGGATTTTAGAACCTTTGCGTAGTCTTGAGAAAAAGGAAGAAAAATTTTTGGCGTATTATGCGTCGTAATGATCCACGCTTTTCCATCTAGTTGCCCCACCGGACCTCGAGGTCCATTCTGATAAGCAAAACCTGCAACAAAAACACGATCAATAAAACCTTTTAAAATAGCTGGCATTCCACTCCACCAAGTAGGGAAAATAAAAATCAACTGATCCGCCCAACTCAATAAATCTCTATACGGTTTCATGTCTTCATTATGCTGTAAATCTCTCCTTTTATGCCTTTCATCAAAACGTAAAACCGGATCAAAGTTTTCTTTATATAAGTCTACTATTTTAACTCTATGATATGGTGCTAAATGTTTTTGCACAGTTTGTAGGATTGATGCATTATAACTTGTTTCATTCGGATGTGAATAGATTATTAAAACATTCATCAGCTGTCTCCTTTTATATAAATATCAAGCATCGTTCTGACGGTCTTTTGAACATCATTTTCTTTAAAGCTTTCTCCAACAGGACTCCTTACCAATAGAGCCAAACCAGCAATAAAACTCCAAAAATGGATCAAAATTTCTGCGTCACCACTAGAAAGATTTTCCTCATCTTTAAGTCTTAACGCTACCGACTTAAAATGTTCAAATCCTGGTAAAGAGGAGTTGACTGAAATAGTTTCCTGGGATAACTCCATATAGTTATATGGAAATTTGATAAATAATGCTTCAAATAGATAGGTTTCCTCTTGGGCAAACCTTACAAAGTTACAGCCCATCAGAGTTAGTTGAGTTCTTGCATCTATGGAAGTATCAATTCCAAGTATCATATTTTTCAAAAAGAACATTGATAAGTGTTCCATAACAACTTGAATATATCTATCTTTACTTCCAAAATGCTTATAGGGAGCTCCATGAGTCACCCCACATTTTTGAGCTATTGTACGCATAGACATCCGGTCAATCCCGTTAGTTCTGATTTCTTCAATGCCGACCGAAATTAACTTTTCTTTCAGTTCTTCCGTATTCCGTTTCATTTGACCACCTTTCCTTATCAAAGTATACGTCGTCTACTTTTTATAAAGTATACACCGTCTACTTATATTTGTCAAATAAAAAAATACTCAAAAGTTAGCTTCATAGTCTCTGACCTTCTGTTATGTACTCACCTAAGGAAAGTTTCTAAGAAGACGTTGTCTTCAATCAAAAGGCTGAGACAAATCGTCTCAGCCTTTTACTCATCTTCTGCTTGCTCTGTCATAACTTGTAAGCGATAGGTTTTAGGCGATTTTCCACAGAGTTTACGGAAAACCTTGTAGAAATAGCCTACATTACTGTAACCGACTTTATAGCAGATATCTTCAATGCTGTCATTGGTCGATAAGAGGAGCTGCTGGGCAGCCTTAATCCGCTGTTTATTGAGGAGTTCTGCGAACGTTGCATTGGTTTCTCGTTTAATCAATTGGCCTAAATAAACTGGATTAATAAAGAGAGCCTGACTAATGTCCTTGAGTGACAGCTCTTTTTGGTAATCACGGCTAATCACTTGGAGGACACTCGCTACATTTTCGTTCATCCGATAGTGGGATAAGAAACGGGACAACTCTTCCTGGATGAAGCTAATCATCTCGCTAAAGGTAGCAGCTTCTTGGACTTTCTTGACCACATCGGCCAAATCATCTCCTTGCAGGTATTCAAACAAATGAAAGACATCCATCAAAAATTGGATAAAGAGTTGCTTGGTCAGCGAAACCTTGGGTGTCTTCTCAAGGATCATTTTTTCCAACCAATCCAGTTCTTCTAAGATCTGTTGGATATTTCCTTGCATGATCACCCGGTAGGCTGGCTCGTAGTAATGGAAGACCTCTTCGTCTTGATTGAGAGGGGTCGCTCCATAAAAGAGACTCCGCTCCACTAGGTCCTTAAATTGACGAAAGTGCTCTTTATAAGGAGGCTCAAAGGCCTTCTCAATCATAGCTTCTTCTTCTTGATCTGAGATAAAGAGTTGAAGATTTTGCTCGAGAACTTGGTAAGATGAGCTGATAAAGCCTTTTTTCTCCTTAGCAACCCCAATCCACAATGAATTTCGTCCTGCGATATACCGACAAAACTCTTCCTCAGAGATATCATCGTGAATCAAGCGGTTGGCCAACTCTTGGCTTGGTTGCTGGATTTGGTGCTGAATTTTTTCTAGAATATTGCCCATCTCCACCTTATTGACAGGTTTAAGCAGGTAGTCTGCCACACGCAAATTGAGAGCTGTCTTGACATATTCAAAATCCTGATAGCCTGACATAATGATAAAAGCAGCATCTGGCATCAAATCCTTCATCTCTGCAATCATCTGAAGTCCGGTCTTTCCAGGCATATTGACATCCGTGATCACCACATCCACCGGATGTTCTCGCACATAATCAAGGGCCTGGTCGGCATCTTCTGCAGTTGCGACCACTTCCATATTCCAGTGGTCAAAGGGGATTAATTTTTTTAACCCTTCTGTAATCATATACTCATCGTCTACTAATAAGACTTTGTACATTCTGTCTCCTTTATTCATCTTGAATGGTTATCGTATAGGTCACTCCATGGTGAGGTTGGGAGAAGACTTGGATATGGTAGCGATCTCCAAAATAGAGTAGCATGCGTTCATGGACATTGACAATTCCGATGGACTGCCGGCCACTCTTTTCTTCGATTTCTGAGCGTGGATTGCGATTGGCTAGTATCTCTTGAATTTTTTCTAACTGTTCTTCTTCCATCCCGCGCCCATTATCACTGATCAGGATCATGACTTGCCCTTCTCCTTGCAAGACTTTGACACTAATCACATTGTCCTTGCGTTTGTGATCCACTCCATGGGCAAAATAGTTCTCGACCAAAGGCTGGATGGTGAATTTTGGAATTTTCATCTTTTCCAAGCCTGGATCGATCTTAAAGCCATAGGCAATCGATTTTGGATAACGCACCATACAGAGGTAGCTGTATTTGCGGCAAAATTCGAGCTCATTTTCAACTGTCGTCACTCGCTCATCTGAGATATTGTTGCGCAAGAGACTACTAAACTCATAGATAATATCACCCAATTCATCCTGCTCTTGCATGACGGCATACATCCGGATAAATTCCAGTGTATTGTACATGAAGTGGGGATTGATCTGGGCTTGTAGGGCCCGCATATTGGCATCTTTTTGGCTGAGCTGCAGCTGGTAGATATCCCGAATATTCTTATCCATATTGTCTAACATGGTATTAATCATATTACCAATAACCAGCAGTTCTTGGTCCTTGGTCGAGGTATCGATCCGTCGTTCACTCTCACCTTGACTGATCAAATTCATGGTATCGACCAAATCGAGGACTTGACGCCGGTAATTTTTGAAAATCTGCCGTAATAACAAGTAAAGGATCAAGAAAATCAGGAAAGCAATGGAGAGAAAAGTGGTCAGATTAGCTAGACCCTTTTTGACCAGATAACTTTCAGAGACAGCTACATCCACCTTGTAGCCATAAATCGTGCTACGGGTTTGCCATTTAACATCTTTTGATTGCCCCTTATCCCCTTCATGGTACATCTCTTTCCCAAAGGGAGTGAAGATTTGCACAGCGACTGGAAGATCGCCTCTGGCATTATCAATCGCTGCCGTTAAAATTTCTTGGTCCAGTGTCATATAAGCGATCCCAACTCCAGCACCCGTAGTCGGATCTGTCAAAGGAACCGGAATGGCTGTCGCAGGAGCCTTGTAATGGTCCGCTGAGACTTGCTTGCCTCCCTGTGATTGCCGGGTAGAGACAAATACCGTCTTGTAATCAGACAAGGTGACATCGATACCCTCGATGTTTTTATTGCTCAAATAGAGGCTGTCAATATTCTTATGTAGGGACAATTGGATATAGGAAGGGAATTGGGCATTCAATCTCCAAGTCTCATACTCCGATGGTGACAAGGTAAAATAGCGATAAACTCCTTCTAATTTTGCAGGGTTTTCAACGAGGCTACGGCCTTCTTGTGTGACCCGTTGATAAGAAGTCCCGAGATCCGTCACCACTTCGGTCAAGACCCGTTGGGCGATCCGGTCGGCTTCAGCTTGCTGGTTTTTCCAAGAGATCCCCGCTACGACGAGACCCATAATGGTCAAAATGACCACCATGACATAGGCGTAGAATTTTAAAAGCGTACTTAACCAGATTTTTTTCATCGTTAGGATACCAATTTTTCGTGGATGTTTTGATAAACAGGGTCAAAGATATCATTGACAAAGAAATGCCAGACGCCGATCAAGACGAAAAAGAGAAGTGCTGGCATATAATAGCTAATGACGCCAAGTAGCGCGGTTCCAAGGATGAGCTTCAAAACCGGACGAATGTCCAGCAACATTCCGATCAAACTGAGCTTGATACTGTTGGCATAAGAGAGATCGAAATGAACTTGCAATTTCAAATAAACGGCGTAAGCTAGAGGCGCAACCAAGAGGAAAACCAGATTAAACAAGAGAACCAAAATTTGGAAGAAATTCAAGTGAGGGATCTGGATCATGAGGTACATGCCATAAAGGAGAACCCCTTCAATGGCAAAGAAGGTGTAAAAGACTTGATTAGCCGGGCGTAGATTTTCTTTGAAGAGTTCCCAAGCGCGTGACCAATGATAGTCCTTGTAGGTCATGCCATTTTCCGCATAGAGGCTCATGATAGTGGCACTAGCCGGTCCTACTCCTAGCAGAACACCCCCACAGATCGTCAAGACCCAAAAAATCCCTGTTACCAGCATAGCAACATAGACTCTCGTAAAAATGAACTCGATGATTTTTCCCATCATTCAGCCTCTTTTCCAATTAGTGATTCTATTATACCATAAAAATAAAACGCTTTCCCTTATTTGCATTGGTAAATTGAAATGTTGATTTTCATTTTCAGGACTCATTTTCATAAAGACATGAAAAGGCTCTGGAGATTCCTCCAAAACCTTTTGAAAATTGAGACCAAGTGTTCTTCTAGCACTCGGGAGTTTTGAAACTTTAGGTTCAAAACTAAGTCATGGAACTTCGTGGATTGCTGAAATCATCCACTGGATAATTTCACCTAACGTCCGTACTCACCTAAGGAAAGTTTCTAAGAGGCCTTTCTCTTCAATATGAAAGGCCTTGGAGATCCCTCCAAAGCCTTTTCGCACTACCTGTTCTTATTTTTTAGAAGCAAGGAATTCGTCGTATTGTTTTTGCATTTCGTCAAGCACTTTTTGGTAAGCACCTTCTGATTTCAATTTTTCAAGCATCTTAGGAACTTCTACTTCAGGATCCACAGTACCAGTATTGATCGCACCTGCGAATTGGTTCAAAGTATTTGTAAGAGCAGTGATTTCTGATTTCACTTTATCTGTGTTAAAGATGAAGCCAAGTGCTGGAGATTCTTTTGCAGTTTCCAAGTCTTTCTTAGATTGTGCAATTTGTTCATCTGTTACGTTTTCGTTGATGTAAAGAATCCAGTTGTTACCAGTGTTCCATCCAGACATGTGAGTGTTTCCGTTGTAGCCATCCAAGACTTTGACACGGTTTTCTTTGCCAGGAACTTTTTCCCAGTTCTTGCCTTCTGGTCCATAAACAAGGCCGTTCAAGAGTTCTGGATCAGTGTTCAAGAGGTTCAACACTTCCATTGCTTTTTCTTTGTTCTTAGAGTTGTTTGAGATAACAAAGTTAGCTACTTGAGTAGTATTGTTCTTCTTGTACAGTTCAGTAAATGGTTTGATGTCGATCTTACGGTTTGCTACACGAGAAAGCAAGCTGTTACCGTAGTCAGCTGGTCCTACTGTTTCTTCACGAACCAACCATGTATCTTGAGAAAGATCATAACCAGTGTCGCTCGTTGCTACGTCTTTTGGAATGTATCCTGCTTCGTAGTATTTGTGAAGAGTCTTCAAGTTTTCTACATAACGAGGAATTGTGTAACGGTCAACGATCTTAGTAGTGTCACCTTTCAAGTCAACAACGAATGGAAGTCCATCAACAGCCACATAGTCGAAGTCATCTGAAGGTCCACCGTAGCTCTTGTTCATTGCAAATGGAACAACGTTTGGATCTTTTTCTTTGATAGCTTTCAAGACTGGTTCAAGAGAAGCATAGTCTTTCACGTTTGAAACGTCGATACCATATTTTTCAAGAAGTGGTCCGTTGAAGGCAAAGTTTTGAGAAGATGCAACGTTAGCTGCTACTGGAACAGCATAGATCTTGCCATTTACAGTGTTCCCTTTGATGTAAGCTGGGTCAAGTGCTTTGTAAAGGTCTTTCCCTTCTTTCTTGTACAATTCTGTCAAGTCAGCATAAGCACCTTTTTGAGCGTTGATAACGTAGTTATTAGCAAAGGCAATATCATAGTTTTCACCAGATGAGATGATAACGTTCATTTTTTGTGCGTAGTCACCCCAACCAAGATATTGGATATCCAATTTTGCGCCAACTTTCTTTTCAATGATCTTGTTGGCATTCTTAAGAAGAACATCCAAGTTATCTGGTTTATCACCGATTTGGTACATCTTGATGATTGGTTTACCATCTTCAGTTGTTGCTGATTTCTTGTTGTTACCTGTAAGGCTTCCACAAGCAGCAAGAGTAGCTCCAAGAGCAATGACACTAGCAGATGCTAACGCGTATTTTTTCCAATTTTTCATAAGAAAAATCTCCTTTATGTTATTTTCTTTTTAGACTAAGTTATGAGTTGAAAATCCTGTTGATTTTCAATGAACGATGTTATTCTTTCACACCACCGATGGTCAAGCCTTTTACAAAGTAGCGTTGGAAGAATGGATAGAGAATGGCGATTGGCACTGTTGCCACAACCACCATGGCCATACGTCCTGTTTCCCGTGGGATGGATTGTACAGCTCCTGCCAATTGGCCGGATACCCCGACATTTTTAGCGATGTAATCCATATTGTTTTGGATTTGCATCAAGAGGTATTGCAATGGGTAAAGGTTGTCACTCTTAATATAGAGGAGGGCATTGAACCAGTCGTTCCAGAATCCTAAAGCGGTGAAGAGACTAATAGTCGCAATCCCTGGTAGAGAGAGTGGCAAGCAAATTTGGAAGAAAATCCGTGTTTCACTTGCCCCATCGATCCGAGCGGATTCAAGAATGGCTTCTGGAATGGTCCGTTTAAAGAAGGTCCGCATCAAGATGATGTTAAATGGGCTAAGCAACATTGGGATAATCAAAGCCCCGATGGTATCACCCAATTGCAAGAGTTGAGTGGTGACAATATAGCCCGGTACCAACCCTGCACTAAAGAGCATACTAAGGAGTGAAAATACGGTAAAGAACTTGCGGTATTTAAAGGTACTCCGTGAGATCGCATAAGCATAGGTTGTGGTGATAAAGACATTACATGCTGTCCCCACAATGGTCACAAACAAGGTAATGAAGAGGGCTTGCAAGATTTTGTCTTTGAACTGTACCAAGAAAAGGTAACCATCAAATCCAAATTTTGCCGGCCAGAATTGGAATCCATGGACTGCCAAACTTTGTTCGTCTGTCAAAGAGATCATGACAACGAAGATGAAGGGAAGCACACAGGTCAAGCCGACCAAGGTCAACAACAAGGTAAAGAAGAAGTTGCTCTTCTTACTGAAAGAATGGATCCCGACATTATCAATTTTTTCTTTTTGAATGGTTGATTTTTTCATACGATCCTCCTTTCTAGAAGAGAGCGGCATTCTTATCAATGCGACGGGCAATGATATTTGAGATCAAAACAAGAACCAAACCGACTACCGATTGGTAAAGACCGGCTGCTGCTGTCATCCCGATATCCCCTGACTTGGTCAAACCGTTGTAGACATAAACATCAATAACGTTGGTTACGCTATAGAGCGCTCCAGCATTATGCGGGATTTGGTAGAAAAGACCGAAGTCTGCGCGGAAGATATTTCCGACTGCAAGAATGGTCAAGACTGTAATCAAGGAAGACAACTGAGGAATGGTGATGTTGCGAATGCGTTGCCACTTAGACGCACCATCCACGGTCGCTGCTTCATAGAAGGTTGGATCGATTCCCATGATGGTTGCATAGTACATGACACTGCTATAACCAAAGCCTTTCCAGATTCCTAAGAAGAGGAGAAGCGCTGGCCAGATCCACAATTCCGAATAGAAATTGATGGCCTTCATGCCAAATGAAGTTAAGATGTGGTTGACCAATCCTTTGTCCACGTTAAGGAAGGCATCGGTGAAGAAGCTGATGATAACCCATGATAGGAAGTATGGGAAGAGCATGG
Organism: Streptococcus parasanguinis; assembly: GCA_032477695.1. Lineage (GTDB taxonomy): Bacteria > Bacillota > Bacilli > Lactobacillales > Streptococcaceae > Streptococcus > Streptococcus parasanguinis_Y. The sequence goes on along the minus strand of JAWDWJ010000038.1, from coordinate 21,601 downwards.
AGGTTTGAAGCACCTTGACCACTCTTTTTGATCTCAACTCACTAAAGATGATGGCGATCCCAACGGAAACAATCAATCCTAAGAAGATGAATCCTAAGTTGTACAATACCGTGTTTCTTGTAATAATGTAGGCATCTTTGGAACTAAAGAGGAATTTGAAGTTGTCAAAGCCAACCCACTTACTCTTCATGACACTGTCAATGAAGCCCTCTCCCGTAATATGATAGTCCTTAAATGCTACGATATTCCCAAAAACCGGAATATAGAAGAATAAGATTAACCACGCTACACCAGGTAAGACCATTAAAAGAAAAATGAAATTTTCTCTCAGAGTCCTTACAAACTTTTTCATTTAACTCCCCCCTTTGAGCCTTGAGCGTGTTTATTTACTTTGGTAGCGTTTACATCACCTATTATAAGATAGCCCATTTATATTTTCAAACTCCTAATTATAGAAAAAATTCTACAAATTTATGACATAGCTTTAAAAAAAGGAGTAGAAAAGGGTGATCGTAAAGACAGCTCCTCTTCTACTCCTATCCCACCGTGGATGAGATACCTGTCATCCAACTTGGCATTTTTTACGTTGTATAAATGGTTGAGGCCGTCGCAATGGTGTGCCATTGATTAGCTGTTGTGGCTGCGAAGTCCTGATCCCCGTAGAAATCATTGAATGGTAAGATCTCTACTTCTAGTTCATCGATACGAGAGATTTCGCCTGCTAGGTAGTTTTCAATACGGCTTTCTGCGCGCTTGATGCGTTGCAAGAGTCCACCCATACGGATATCTACGGTATCCAAGCCAAAGACCTTGTTTTCTTTCAACCATTGGTGGCTAAAGAGAGCATGGAAGTGTTCAATCTGGCTTCTGAGTTTTGGCAATTCTTCTCTAGCAATTTGTCGCAAACTCTCTTTATCACCTGTGTGATAGGCCTCACGGATGCGTCGACCTACATCCACTTTACTACTTAAAATAGCATTCAACTGAGCCTGAGTCTCAAAGAGATAGGCGTAGACACCAGCTTTTTCTTTAATGTCAGAAAGAATCTCAGCTGCCTGGGCAAAGTGTGGTTTGTCCTGTTCAGGAGTCATGTGCTTGTCAAGGATTGGACAGAGGACATCCTGATAAAAGACATAGCGGTTGGGGTTGATCCCACTGAGATTATCTGGTAGGTCTGGCAAAAGGTTGGCAAGATCCAGTTGCATAAAGTCCTCAACGGATAGCCCTGTATTGGTCTTGAAGTGAGCAGATAAACGCTCTAAATCATTTCGATAGCTGAGTTCTGCCCAGATTTGTAGACTTGGCAGAATAGAGAACTGAGCTGTTTCGCCACCATTGTCTCCCCAACCGGTCACAATAACTTCCTTGATCTGATTGGCACGGCAGGCTTTGTTTGCTTCGATAGCGATAAGACGACTGAAATGGTTGTGTGGTGTGAAACCTATCCACTTCCAAGCACCACCTGCAAAGGCAATATCCTGGCTAATCTTGTGGTGATTACCGAAGTTACGATTGTATTTTTCTTCGCTATCCTGATAATAATCCCAGTAAACCAAGGTCACACGGTCTTTGAGACGGTCTAAGTAAACACGAGTTTCTTCTGGAATTTCCACATCACGGTCGTACTGGCCATCTGCTGACATGAGTTTGAAGAACATATCGCTCCACATCTGGCAGTGGAAACCATACTTGTCTGCAATATCCAACACGCGCTCCAAATGTTGACACATGAGGAGGCTACGGTCCACAACACCGTTTAAGATGAGGTAGCGTCCCAAACCAACCAAGTGGGCTTCGTCCATCCCAATATTGACCTTGCGTGTCTGCAGTTTAGACAGAGTGGCAAACATGCCGTCAATTAGGTCGTAAACTTTTTCTTCACCGATAAGGAGAATGTCCTCTACATCACGGAGTTGCTGGACTTCTTTGACACCCCACTTGACAAAGGCTGACAAGTGGGCCAAGGTCTGGATACAAGGAACAAAAGTCATGTCAAACTGCTGGGCATAGGCTTCGATTTCCTGTAATTCTTCAGCAGCATAAGCTCCACGGAAATAACCAAAATAAGGTTGCCCTTCAATCTGATAGGTGTCTTCCATGTAGAGCTCAAAGGTTGAATAACCCATGAGAGCTAAGACTTCAATCATCTGCTTGGCAGATGCAACATTTAGAACTGCATTTCGCGAACAGTCAGCCATGTAAGCTAAATCTTCATAAGCCGCTTGTTCTTCAATCTCTACCTTATCACCTTCTTCTAAAGCTGTTGCGAGAACCGATAAGGCGCGGTAAAGTTGGTGAGGTTTGCGGTAGGTCAGGTGATACTGTCCGCTCTCCCCCTTGATAGAGAGAGAGGCTTGGTCAGACTGAGTGACCGCCACTTCTATATCTGGTAGAGAAATGTGATGTTTTAATGCTTCGATAGCTTGGGCTTGTTTGGGACTGAGTCCTGTAAAACTTACCATTGATTTTCCTCCTGTAACCAGTTGACAAGGGCACCGTAGAGATTGGCATCTGCCTGATAGGTGCAAGCTTGGATCACTGGCGCAATTGTATATTCTTCATATTTTTCCACAAAAGCGTCTACTGCTTTTTGCACCCCTTTGATAAACTCAGGATTTTGGCTAATAGAACCACCTAGGCTAATGACATCAGGGTCGATTAGGTACTGAATATTGAGGAGTCCTTGAGCTAGATTACGGTTCATGCGCTCAATGGCTTCTTGGCAAAGGGCATTGCCGGCTGCAGCCTCTTGGTACACCTTGCGGCCATCCCATTCAGACTGACCTGATTTTTCGATGACATAGCGAACCATGTTTCCTGTTGATGCTAGTTGCGACCAGTTATTGAGCTTTTCTGCTGGTTCGATAGTAGTCATGTAACCAAACTCTCCACCCAAGCCATGGCGACCACGGTGAATTTTGCCATTGATAATCATGGCCCCACCGATCCCTGTACCAATAACGACACAGGCTGCATTTTCAATCTCAGGATGAGCTAGCAGTTCACTAAGTCCAACACAGTTGGCATCATTTTCTAGATGGACAGGTAGTTGGTGATGAGCAAGCGCTTCATACCAAGAAAAACCATGGATGTAAGGAATGGCACTAATTCCCTCAATCACTCCTGTTTCTTGATTGACCGCTCCTGGAACACTCATAGCAATCCCACGATAGTCCTGTTCTGACAAGCGTTGGTCCAACCAAGCCAATAAATCTTCTAGAGTTTCTGGAGTTGGGGTGCTGGCCTTATCTAAAATCTTTCCATCAGGAGTTAGACTAGCAAACTTAATGCCAGTTCCTCCGATATCAATTGTTGCAATAGTCATTGCTTTCACCTGCAAAAGGAGCGAATCAGCAGTTGGCTCTTACTTTTTCGCTCCTCCTTTCTGTTTGTGTTTACTTTTTGAAATTAAATTTCTTCTTTTTTGATCAATTCTGTACGAATTTCCTGTGGTGCCAATAATCCTGTATGGACCGGATACGGTTGCTCCAGAAGATCGACAACCGTTTGTTGCCCTTCTGACACGCGCACATTTTCTTGGCTCATATTGTAATAGCGAAGAATGTAACCTTCGTCATTTTCTGCTACCTTAAAGGCTGTTGGACAAACCTGAGGATGCGCCAAGGCTGTATGCTTGAATAAGCTACCAGACGCCGCTACACTTCCTTCTTGTTTTTCAACTTGGAGGCTAGTCATCGGTGTCTGTAAAGCCTTGGCTCGGCGATAAGCTGAGAAGCGGCCCTGAGCTTGATGACATTCCACTGCATATTCCACCTCAAAGGCCCGTAAGCATTGTGCTTCTGGTGTTGGGAAATAGCCCCAGTCACCAAGTTCTCCAGAAGCCCGAAGAATGGTCACGGCAACGGTATCATCCCCTAAAATTTCATATTCATGTAAACCTTTATTGGCTACTGTTACCCCCTTGACGTCATCATACAAGCTGACAAAAGCTTGCTGGTGTTGGGGATTTTCAGGATTTTCCCAAGAAGCGGCCGGTTTATTTGGCCGTGTGACCACCTCATAAATGCTTTCCGAGTCATTGCTTGGACGAGTGTTATGAGTTTTCACCAAGAGGCGGATACGGTGATCCTTGGCTGTATTGGTGAAGCGCGTCTTGAAGCGAATCTGCGGGTCATCCACAAAGACCGTCATTTCCGTTTCTAGAGGGATGGTTGTCAGCTCTTCTGAGCGACTTGCCTTACGGTTCATAAACTCGATAATGCCTCTTTGCTCCGCATCCAATTGTTCATCTGCGCTAACTGGAATAGTCAAATCATGTTTGAGCAAAACCTTGGCATAGCGAGCATTATTTTCCAAGACCTCATGGTTTTTCAGCTCCGCATAGATTGGTTCCGTTCCTTTTGGTTGGAAGTAAATGTATTCATTTCCAATATCACCGCGGTCTTCGAATTGGATGAAGTCTTCGTAGGCTTCATTAGTAGTCTTGTCGTAGACTGTAATTCCTTCATCTACACTCACTGTTACGAATGGTGTATCAATTACCCCATTTTGGTAAATCCCATCATAATGGGAAGCTTTTCCTTCCAGAAGCTGGAAGGTGGTCCAAGAAAGAGGTGATAGGTGAACTGGAACCGTCACGCGCACTTGACGCGCGATATAAGGTTGACGGAATTTATCCTTAGGCAAGGTATAGCCAAAACTTGCTCCCAAATCTTCAATCTTCGCTTCTACAAGATGCCCATCTAAATCCTCTACATGATAATCCGGTAAGGTCAAAGCGGCCATTTTCTTGAAGCCTTCTGTCGGGTGCAATTCCTTAAATGGACAAACCGCAACATCGACAATCGTGCTGACGGTATCCACCTTATCATGAAAGCCAGTGTTAATAACCGTAAAGAGATGCTCGCTCTGGGCTTTTTGAGTCGCGAGTTTCTCTTTCCATTCATTGAGGAGGTTGGTCTTGACAAAGTTTCCAACTTGGTTGACCTTGGCAAAACGAACTTCCATTTCCCGGTGAACTTCGTCAATACTACATCCACAAATACTATCATGAGGTGCATTTTGCAAGAGTGTCTTCCAGGCATAGGTCAATTGATCCTTGTGATTGTGCCCACCAGTAATGATGGTCAAAGGTTCGACCACTTGCTCGAGCAAGTTGCTGTTTTCTTGGAAGGCTTGCTTGAGATAAATCCGAGAAGAAGACGTATTGGCTAGTGTGTACCAACCATCCGTTTCCTGACTGGTCAACTCACCTGTGACCGTTGATAATTGTTCAGGAAGTGCACTTTCTACTGCTTGGACATATTCGTCAAATGAGCTATGGATAAATGTCACGTCAGGGAAGAGTTCGTTGGCCACACGAATGGCTTCACTCAAATTTCGTTGAACCGGTTGGTGGTCACAACCATTCATCATTAACCATTGGTTGGTTGAGGCATAGTCACGGACGTCCGCCAATTTTTGTTTCCAGAAAGCCAAAGCTTCATCTTTATCCACTGGAATTTCATTTCCGTTACTGTACCAGTTGGCAAAGAGAATACCCAGCACATGGCTACCATCCGCCCCTTGCCAGTACATTTCAGAAAATTGAGAGGTAAATTGCTCATCTCCAAGAACTTGGTTGTCAAATCCGATTGGTTTGACCCCACGACCAAAGGCTGCGACGTGAATGCCTGATTTTTGAAGGATTTGAGGAGCTTGTCCCATATTTCCAAAGGTATCAGGGAAGTAACCAATGTGAGTGGATTTGCCCCATTTAGCGCATTCAGCCTGTCCAATCAAGGTATTGCGAACATTGGCTTCACTGGAAATCAAGTAATCATCCTGCAAGATATAGAAAGGACCAATCTTGAGTTTGCCTTCGTCGATATAACGCTGCACCTTGTCACGGTTTTCAGGGCGAATTTCTAAATAGTCGTCAAGGACAATGGTTTGGCCATCCAAGTGGAAGCTTTTGAATTCAGGATCATTTTCGAAAAGATCAAACAGATTGTCAAATAATTCCACCAATTGCATGCGGTGGCTTTCAAAAGGTAGATACCACTCACGATCCCAGTGGCTGTGAGAGATGATATGTACAACAACATTTTCCATGAGTAAAACCTCATTCTAACTTAAATTTAAAAATAGATTTGTGATTCTTGACAAGAATCTATTGAGCGACAGCTCATTAGCGAATATCCAGGTAATCCAAGACCAACTCGCAGAACATCATGTTGGCCCAAGAGAACCATTCGCGCGAGTATTTAGTCGGATCATCTACATGGAAGCTTTCGTGCATGACACCCGTGCCACCATCGCAAGCAACCAACTGATCGAGCAAGAATTTCTTCTCTGACTTGTCCGTCGTTGTCAATCCTTGGATCGACAGGGCAATCGGCCAGATATAGCGGTAGAAAGTATGAGAACTTCCTAGCCCACTAGCGTATTCTCCTTGGTAGAAGTATGGATTTTCAGGACTCAGAATGGTGCGACGAGTGGCTTGATAGACCTCATCGTTCACATCACAGTAACCAAGATAGGGAGCAGCTAACAAACTTGGTACATTAGGATCATCCATGATGCTAGCATTTCCTAGACCATCCACTTCAAAGGCATAAATCTTCTCACCCTTGCTATTAGTGGTGTAGGCATAATTTTCGATCCCTTCTTGAATCTCAGCTTGCAGACGTTTAGCATCAGCAATGATGCTTTCACTATCAGCTAGATTCAATTCTGCAAAGATTTCTTGGACATAACCCAAGACCACTACTGCAAACATATTGGACGGAATCAAGTAGCTATACTGACAGCAGTCATCACTTGGACGGAAGGCTGACCAGGTCATCCCTGTCACGGCAAAATCAGGACCAAAACCATCATTTACCAAAGTGTCTTCCTTACGATCAGTATCACGAACAAAGCGATAAGGAGAGTTCTTGTGGTCTTGCTCCACCGTCCAGAGATGAAGGATTTCCTTGGTCGCCGTAACAAAAGTTTCATCAAACTGGCTAGTCTCACCAGTTTCTTTCCAAAGGAGATAAGCTAATTGCAAGGGATAGCAAAGCGAATCTACTTCATACTTGCGTTCCCAAATCCAGCCATTGAGATCCGTATGGTCTGTTTCGTGGTGACCCTTCCAGTTTTCCTCAATATTAAAAGAGTTAGCATAGGGATCCTTGAGAATCAAAGTCATCTGACATTTAACCAAACCAGCAATGGTCTGGCGCAAGAGAGGGTCTCTTTTAGCCACATGAAGATAAGGTCTTAATTGAGCAGTAGAGTCACGCAACCACATAGCTGGGATATCCCCTGTTAGCACAAAGGTTGAACCGTCTTCTAAAATTTCAACTGTATTGTCTAAGGTATCTGTATAGCAACGTTCAAAGACATCCACCCACTTAGGGTACTCCTTAGCTCGCTCAGCCACTTGATCCAACCATTCTCGCACAATTTCTTTTGAATAGGTCATTTATTTTCCTCACACGTATCGATTCTTTCCTATTCAGTATAAAAGATTTCAAAAAGGAAATACATACGCAAACTATAGCCCTTTTTCTACAAAATTTTCCATTTGATAAAAACGCTATCATATTTGACAACGCTTTGATACAATGAAGAAAATACCACTGCGTGTTCAAAGAAAAACACAGACTATTTAAGGTTGATGAAGAAAAAGGAGACCAGATGCACACAACTTGCCAGACCATCGATACCCGCTGGGGAAGTGATAATCATCCCCACTATTCGCACGGAAACACCCTCCCTTATACCGGAGTCCCTTTTGGAATGAATTACTTTCTTCCCCAGACGACACACGAACAAGGGGCTTGGTTTTTCAACCCCAATCTCCCTATTTTTCAGGGATTTCGCCTTACCCACCAGCCTAGTCCTTGGATTGGAGACTACGCTTGGTGCCTCATCACGCCCATCATAGGGGAAGTTGCAAGTTCCGACCTCTTCCGGCGCCAAAGCAGTTATTCGCTGAAAGAAGCTCTTTTTCAGCCCCACTATCTCCGTATTTTTTCGGAACGTTATCAGATTCAAAGCGAGCTGGTTCCAAGCCGCTACGGGGCTGTCATGCGCTTTCAAGCGCCAGAAAAATTGACTCTCTGCTTTCATGCAGCAAATGAACTAGAGAACTTGACCCTTACAGACCACACCTGTGACTTCCACATTCTGGATCAGGCCCATACTGCTGATACTTCCTACTCTTTCTATCTCCAGTGGCAATTTAGCCAGCCGATCGAGAACGTCACTCACATCGATCAAGATCTTTTTCTCACCTTTTCTAGCAATGAGGTGACCGTCCAATTAGGAAGCTCTTATCTGTCCCAAGACATGGCTCACAGCCATCTTCCTCACCTTTCCTTAGAAAAAGCTAAAAAAGAAGCAGCCGATCAATGGAATCAGCTACTAAAACGAATTGAAGTAAAAGATGCCGGAGGGCGTGACCAAGCCTTTTTCGACCATTGCCTTTACCGACTCCTCCTTTTCCCTCAAACCTTTTATGAAACAGATAGCACGGGAAATGACTGGCACCTGGATGTCACTCATAATGAAATCAAACCAGGAAAAGCTTATACCAATATCGGATTCTGGGATCTCTTCCGAACATCTTTTCCGCTCTTTAGCCTTGTCTACCCCGATTACTACCGTCACTTTCTCGAAGGATTTTTAAACACTTACCAAGATACTAATTTTCTACCAAAATGGTTGGCCCCAGATGAACGAGGGATGATGCCAGGTACTCTCATCGATGGAGTCTTTGCGGATGCTGTCACAAAAGGGATCGCACCAGACCTACATGAAAACATGCTGACAGCTATGCTCCAAACGGCCCAAAAAACAGACCCCACTCAACATTTTGGTCGCCATGGCAATGAAATCTACAAGACCCTTGGCTACCTACCCGATGATTTTCACGAAAGTGTAAGCCATAGCCTAGATTATGCCTATAGTGATTTTTGCATTGCTACCGTTGCCAAGCAATTGGGGCATACAAAAACAGCCGCTCGGTATGCTGCTTCTAGCTTCTCCTACCGAACATTGTACGATGCCCAAACAGGCTTCATGAGGGCGCGATCCACCAATGGAAACTTTAAAGAACCCTTCTCTCCTACCAGCTGGGGAGGAGATTATGCAGAATGTTCTGCCACCCAGGCTACTTTTGGAGCCTTACACGACCTCTCCGGCCTGATAGAGCTGATGGGCGGTAAAAAAGCCTTCACCCAACGACTGCTGGATCTGGCCAATCAAAGACCTCAATTTGACGTAAGAGGATATGGCTATGAAATCCACGAAATGAGTGAAATGGCCCAAGCCCCATTTGGGCAGATTGCCATCTCCAATCAACCCAGCTTTCACATTCCCTACCTCTTCCGTCACAGTCTTCATCCCGAATACACCAATCTCCTGATCCACCAGATCCGTTCCCAAGCTTTTCATCAAGATTTCCAAGCCTATCCAGGTGATGAAGACAACGGTAGCCTATCTGCTTGGTACATCTGGTCAGCCCTTGGGCTCTATCCAACCTGCCCAGGAAAACCAATCTATGATCTGGGACTCCCTCTCTTTAAAGAAGTCCTTCTCCATCTTCCCAAGCAAGAGCTCAAGATTTGCGCCAACTCACACACTGCAGGCGCCTATTTCATCCAAAAAGCCCTATTAGATGGCAAAAAGAAACAAGAGGTTTCCCATCAAGAAAGCTGATGAAATCAGCGTAGTAGAGCCCACTCAACCACTGCGTCTTGCTCGACAATCCAAAAATAATTGAGAGGCTAGGACTTTTGTCCCAGCCTCTGTTTTTCCATTATTCATCTCCTACATGATAGTAGATCGAGCCTTGTTCCCCAAAACTAGCGATACCAACACCAGACCACAAGCGGTTTTTAGAGGCATCTGATGTATCCTTAAAGACCACTTGTCCTTGATCATCGACCTGATCACCAATGGTTACTCCCGCAGGAATATACTCCAACAAGAAGCCCCCATCACGACCACCATAGATACCTTCTGAGGCGGTTCCATAATCTGTCAAAGAAGCTCCGTAGCCTTCTAACTCTTGTGATACCAACCCTTTGTCGTTAAAGACCAGCTTATTTCCTTTATCATCTTGCCAGACCCCAGCAATACTGCTGTAATCTCCATTTACAATCGCTTCAAGATCCATTTTCTTCACTTCTTTTTTCTCTTCTTTTTTTTCTTTCTCCTTCACTTCCGAACTAGAAGCAGCCGTCTTTTTGACCTCAGAAGAGGTCGTCGTTTGACTAGAAGAAGCCGGTGATTTTTTACTCACCCTCTGCTGCGAACAAGCTACCAACAGGACCACACTGAGAAGACTCACAAGAATTGCACCAACTTTTTTCATTTAAAATTCCCCATACATTTTTTAATTTAAAGCCCTTTCATTGTAACGTATTTTCAAGCATTTGACAAGTTTCACTCCCCATTTTTAATCAAAAAGAGACCGGGATAATCAGTCCTAGTCTCTCTTTTGATACAGCTCTTAATGAGCCAGCATTTCCTGTGCCACTTCTAAACCAGATAAGTTGGAAGGATAATACGTTGGCCAATTTTCCAACTCATCATAAAGCGCTTCTTGACTCTTTCCTCCATGGAAAATGTGGAAGTGAGCTGCCTTTACCGGAGTAATTTCATGGTCACTAAATTGAACATATTTGAAGTCTCCCGCATCACTCTCTTTCGCTTCAAAGAGATAACGAACACCACGATTCCCCTTCTTATAAGTCAAAATGTGCTTACCTACGTATTTATAAGTATATTTCTTAGAAGATCCTTTTTGATAAAACTCCATTGAATCCTTATCAATCTTAATCCGATCAATATCTGTTTGGTAACCCTTGGTATAATATTCCTTATACTCAGCAGCCGTCATAGTTGGATTTAATTTTGCCTTATAATCAAAGACCTGATCCAAAGTTCCATCTTGCAAGTATGGATAAACTGATTTCCAATCACCCGCATAATTTTCCAAGCTACGATCCTTCACTTGACTATCCTCGAAATAGCCCTTTTGAACTGTCTTAGCATCTTCCTCATGTTCCGGTTGAATATCCTTACCAGCTTGTGACGTTGTTTTCTCTAGCGCCTTCAGATTCTCCTTCATAACAGACACGTAGTCTTCGCCATCTTTCATTTCTTGATCCGTCAGGCTTTCCAAAGGATTTAAGACAGCCAACTTAACACCAGCTTCAGAAGACAAGGTTTTCGCCAAGGACTTAGAAGCATTTTCCTCAAAGTAAATGACCTTGATCTCATTTTTCTTGATATACTCTGTCAATTCACGCAATCGTGCAGCAGAAGGCTCGCTATCAGGTGAAATCCCTGAAATGGCCACCTGGTTTAAGCCATAATCCAAGGCCAAGTAACGGAAAGCCGCGTGTTGGGTTACAAAATTCTTTTGTTTCGCATCTTTCAAGCCATCCTGATAAGCTTGATCCAAGGCCTGTAATTTCTTTAGATAGGCTTGGGCATTTTTCTCAAACGTCTTTTTCTTATCTGGATAAGCTGCCACCAATTGATCACGAATCGACTCTACCATCTTCATGGCACGATGTGGAGAGAGCCAAAGGTGAGGATCATATTCATGATGGTGTTCTTCGCCCCCTTCGTGTTCATGTTCCTCTTCCAATCCAGGAAGCAAGACCATGCCCTTGGTAGCATCGATCACTTTGGTTTTCTTATCCTTCATTGATTTCAAAAGATTTGGAACCCACGTTTCCATATTTTCATTTTCATAGACGAAAACATCCGAATCTTGAATCATAGCCCGCCCCTTAGCAGACAATTCATATTCATGAGGCTCTGATCCCGCTCCAATGAGCAGGTCTACCGTTCCTTCATCTCCGACAATATTTTTTGTAAAATCATAAACAGGATAAAAAGTGGTCATCACTTTTAATTTCCCATTTTGACTCTGACTTTTGCCACAAGCTGTCAAAACAAGTGTTAAAGCCACTAACAATAACCAACCAAATTTTTTAAAGTTCATATCTATTTCCTCAAACGTGATCCAAGATTCACAAGCAAGAACAGTGCCACAAATAAAAGCGTGATGCTGGCACTCGCTGGTGTATCTGCAATATAAGACAAAATCAACCCACTAAACATCCCGATAAAACCAATGATGACCGCAATCAGCATGACCCCACGGAAGTTCTTCCCTAATTTCAGCGCAATACTAGCCGGTAAGACCATGATGGTTGAAACCAATAACGATCCTGCTGCAGGAATCATTAAGGCGATAGCAACCCCCGTTACCACATTAAATAAAATGGACATGGTCCGGACCGGAAGGCCATCTACAAAGGCCGTATCTTCATCAAAGGTCAAAATATACATAGGACGCAAGAATAAGGCCGTCAACACTAATACAACAAAAGCAATCACAAACAAGGCGATCACCTGTTCATCCGTAATGGTTAGGGTAGAACCAAACAAATACTGATCCAAGCTCATCGAGCTTTTTCCACCACCACGCATCAGCACTAAAGCTAGGGCAAGACCAGTGGACATTAAAATTGCCGTCCCGATCTCCATAAAGTCCTTAAATAAGGTCCGCAAATACTCAAGAAAGACCGCAGCTATAATGACAATGATCATAGTCGAGAGCGTCGGAGAGATCCCAAGGAAAAGCCCAAAAGCGACACCCGCAAGAGAAACGTGACTCAGCGTATCACTCATCAGACTCTGCCGTCTTAAAATCAAGAAAATCCCTAGTACAGGAGAAAAAAGACTCATAGCAACCATAGCCAACAAGGCCCGCTGCATAAAATCATACTGGAATAAATCAAGCATGGTCACCCTCCCCTTCTGTATCATGGACGTTAAAACATCTCCAAGGAGAGCTCTGGTCGCGAACCAAATGAATATTCCGATCCGCAAATTGGTTAACCTCTTCAGGGTCATGCGTAATCATCAAAACAGATTTTTGATGGTGATGCGCACTGTGATGCATCAACTCATAAAAATCACTCTTTGTCGTCGCATCCATCCCTGTTGTCGGTTCATCTAAAACAAAGATATCCGGATCTGAAGCAAACATCCGAGCAATGACAGCCCGCTGTTTCTGACCACCAGACAAAGAACCAATCGCCCGATCCTTGAACTCCAGCATCCCAACAGATTCTAAACTCTTTAGAATATGCTTTTCATCGTGCTCATTCAACTTTCGAAACCAGCCTTTACGAGGATACCGACCTGACTTCACAAATTCATAGACCGTACTGGGAAATCCTGCATTAAAACTAGCAATCTGTTGTGGCAAATAAGCAATCCTTAACTTCTTTCCCTTAACATTCGTCTTTGAAATCTCAACTGTCCCGACCTTGGGCTGTAGAATGCCAAGACTAGCCTTAATCAAGGTTGACTTAGCAGCCCCATTCTCACCAGTCAGCGTAACAAACTCTCCACTATCTAAGTAGTAATTGATCCCTTCCAGAACCGGTTCTCGATCATAATAGAACGATAAATTTGAAACCGTAATATACCTCAAACTATAACTCCTCTTCCAATAAATCTAAAAACCGCGAAATAACCCCTTGCTCATTCTTAGTAAACTTCGACAAAACATCCTCATAAGTGTGAAGGGTATGCTGATGGTGGTGCTGATGCTCCAATGCAATCGGCTTACCGATCTCAGTTAAGCGATAATAGAGAACCCTAGCATCATTCTCATCTCGATAAGTCTCCAGCATCCCCTGACTTAATAAGGGCTTCACGGCCTTTGTGATCGCTGCCTGACTAACATTCAATTTCTTAGCTAAGACAGAATTGGTAAGAGCTTCATCAGCAACCAGCATCAAAATATGTTCCTGAGTGTTGGTTAATGAAACACCACTTGTACAAGAACCAACTAAAATCTCATGCTGATTTTCTGATAACAATAAAATAGAATTTAAAAATCGATCGATTTTGTTTGCAACTTCAGACAAAATTAACTCCTTCTAATTCATTAAAAGAAACTTTACCGGTTAATTATATCACAAAAAAGAAAAAAAATAAACAAAAAAAGGAGTAAAACTCCTTTATAATCTATACCGGCGGCCGGGGTCGAACCGGCACGTCCTTGCGGACACTGGATTTTGAGTTACATCACTACATTATTTAAATCTTACAACCTTGATTTAATAGCGTTTTAGGACTTTTGAATCTTGCAAAATAGACTCATTTTTCAAATTTTTGTAACTTTTTGGTAACTCTATTGTATCAAAAAGTTTTTACATATGCTACTATCTTCGTTATAGCTAACTTTAATTCTCATTTATTAAGTATACCTAAGTTTTATGTTTAAATTTTGTATAGAATAGCTGTACCTCTTAATAGAGTTGTGATTACGCTTTCAACTAAGCCTCGTTTATGATACTATTATAGTAATAGAAAAAATCCTTAGTTCGCTAAAGGCCTTTATTCGAGATCCAGATAAAAAAGAAATTTTATCCATTAAAAATACGTTTCATAAGTTACTTACTTGATATTAATAGAATTCCAATTTATATAATTAAATCAAAGATGACACTGGAATCAGGAGGATTTATTATGGTTAATAATGTAGCTGTTAAAGTCTCAAACCTTTCAAAAGAATTTTTGTTAGGGCAAGACAAAACTGTCTCTATTTTGAAAGATGTTTCTTTATCTGTCAATTATGGGGAATTTATATCAATACTTGGTGTCAGTGGTTCTGGAAAGTCTACTTTGCTAAGTTGCTTATCAAGTTTATCTGAACCAACAAGTGGCGAAGTTGTTATCAATGGTATAAATCCATATACCTTAAAAGAAGGGAAGCTTGCTAAATTTAGAAGGCAAGATATTGCAATTATTTTTCAAAACTATAATCTGGTACCCGCTCTACCTGTACTAGAAAATGTTACACTTCCTCTGAGACTCTCAGGAAAGAGTGTTGATAGCAATAAAGTAAAAAAAATGTTGGATAGTTTGAATTTTAAAGCAGAACTATCATCATTAGTTGCTACCTTATCAGGTGGAGAACAGCAAAAAGTGGCTATTACTCGTGCAATAATAGCTGATAGTAAAATTATTTTTGCTGATGAGCCAACAGGAGCTCTGGACAGCGTCTCAAGAAAACTTATTTTTGAAACACTTCGTAATTTAGCGAGTCAAGGAAAATGTGTTCTTATGGTCACTCATGATATTGAGTTGGCTTCAAAAACTGACAGAGCACTCATTTTAAAAGACGGAAAAATATCTCGACAAATTATTAAACCTTCAGCTGATGAGCTCTACCAAGCACTTGAAACTAGTAAAGATTAATTTGAGGAGGATTTATTATGCTAAAATTAATCATTTACCAATTTCAGTACTCAAAAAGACAATGGTTAGGAACAATACCATTACTATTTGTATCTAGCCTGATTGTTGGAACATCTTTATTTGGTATTGCTAGTGCAATAAAGACTGCTAATATTAACGCTTCACAACTTTTTCAAATGCTAATAGTTTTTGGCGGGACTACTCTATTTTTCCTTATTTCAAATAATATAAGACTGCTAATAGATATCTTTAAAAAGGATTACCAATTATGGGCTACCCTAGGCGCAAGCAGAACTCAGCTATCTTTATTAGTATCTGGACAGTTTTATTTAATGGCAGTGATTGTTAGTAGTATTGGTACAATACTTTCATTTATCATGGCGGATAGTTACTACAAATTTTTACAAAATTTATTAGGAAGAGATGAGTTACCTGATTTAGTTATTACAGCCAACATTCAATCAATTTTATTGAGTGTTTTCATAGTCCCAACAATTGTCGGGATAGGGGCTTACTTTTATTCAAGTCGTATACTTAAAATATCATCAATATTAAAACCAAAAAAGAAAAAAAGAAAAGTTACAGTAACTGGTTTTGTTAACATCTCTGTTCGTTTAATCCTATGGTTACTATGTATAGGTTTGATTGTTTCAGCAAGTTTTAGCAGAAATAAAGAAATAATTTCAACACAGTCAAGCATAATATTATTTTTATTAATTATTCACATCCTTATTATTCAATCACTATCTCCATCAATTCAAGTGTTTCTAATAAAATTTTTAATGAGGATATTTCCAACTGAAAATTATGTAATCAATACAGGCTTTTGGAATCTACTATCCAATCCTAGTTATTTAAAAAGTATACAAACTTCAATGAGCATGGGAGTAACTCTCATTTCTGGGTTTATTCTTTACACCCAAAATATGTATTCATTCATGAATAAAGCAAACGGTGTACTCGAAGCAAGAGCTTCCTTTATTGCTTATCTGTCTGCTCCAATTATTCTGATTATTACTAGTTCTATTTCTCTTACAATTTTATCTTCTAATAAAGATATTGAAGACATTAAACAGTTAAAGACACTGGGAGTGTCAAGATCACAACTTTTTAAAATACGTATAGGCGAGGCAATAATACATTCGGTGTTAATTTTATTAGTATCAGTAATTTTCAATTTAATTATTTTAATTTTAGTTAGCTTTATTGGCCAACTTTTAGGCCAAAATGTAGTAGATATATCGGGTTTTTGGCAACCGAGTCTTATAGTTATTTCTTTGTTAGTTATTTTTTATAGTATTACAAAGGGATTTTATATATTTCGAGATAGATAAATTGAAATAGTTATTGATTCAAAAAGAACACACTTATTGACATTGAAACAAAAGCAATACTAAAATGAAAAAGACAAGGATGAAGCACCTTGTCTTTTTAAAATACTAGCAACTTAGACTAACATAGTTCCATAAGTGAAACTAAAAATATAACAAACCATCAATCTGCATTAAAATAATCAGAAACCTCTTTAAAAAGAGTCTGCAATATTTCTTGCTCTTCTTCATCTAAATTATTTTCAGAGACTAGCTCATCCAAATACTTAGGTAGAGTAGAATGGTTTTTAATTCCATTCATGACAATTGCAAATTTCAGATCATCTAGTTCAGTTTTATTAAACTCTTTTAGCTTCTTCAAATCAATTCTAGTGATTGGATGTGGGACAACATCTAGAGTACTGTAAATCGTTTTTCCTAATAAATAATCTGTCGTGGTATCAAATAATTTTGCTAATTTGACAACGGCTTCTAAACTAGGCTCTAAAGTTCCGTTTTCCCAACGAGAATAAGTACCTTGTTGTACATCAATCATCTCGGAAACTTGTACCTGAGTTAATTTCTTACCCTTTCTCAGTTCCTTAAGACGATCTCCAAAAGAATTATTATTAAACATTGTTTCCTCTTTAATATTCGATTCTGTATATTTGGTCTTGACAAAATATTCTAAACGGTATAAAATAGAATTATTCCATAAGGAATATTTATTTTGAGATTAAATATTCCATTGAGAATATTATATCATAAAAGGAGGTAAAAGCATATGTGACTAATAGTTCGATTTAAAAAATTTTAATAAAGGAGGTAAGATTCGACAAAATAAAAAAATCTTGAAACAAATGTGCCGTTCGTTCCAAGATCAAAACATATTATGTAACAATTATACCACAGAAAACTCTTCAGTTGCACAAGAAAATTTCGGAGGTTTCACAAAAAGATGACCAATAAAGAGTTAGTCAATCAAATTTCTGGCCTAAACTCTACCTCTACTCTTAAAAATTGGATTCAACTGATTAAAGAGATAAGTGGCAAGGAATTTAAAAAAATTAAAATTCCTATCAGTAGAAATCCCAGAACTCATCAATTAAGTTATACAGTTGCCTATGACTTTACAAACGAAGACCTTAGACAATTTCAAAAGTTAGCTAACCTAAAACTTGAAATAGGTCTAAAAGAGGCTATACAAGCCGTATTTGGGAGTCTAGCAGATAATGAGCACGAATCCCTAAACCAAGTAATAGATGAGCTCTATGATGAACTGAGCGCCTTAAAACAGGAATTTAAGCGAGAAATACGACTGATAAAAAATGAGAATGCCAGTCTAAAAAAGAAAATCCAAGATATTGAAGAGTCGATGCAAACCGGCTTACTAGGGTTTGTTCAGAAGAGGTCAAAAAATAGGTTCGGCTAATAGCGAGTTTTCGGCTGAGCCATGAGGCAGAAAGCCGAAAATGAGCGTAGATGCGGACGGACCATTTTTGACCGATAGGGTGTGTAGTAACACCACCCTCTGCAAGTTAGGTGTACCATCGAAAGAATTCAGTATTTCCAAGGGTTTCAGAAATTTTAAGGGTGGCAAAATTAGGCAAAAAGTTGAATCAAAATTTATGGCAAAAAATGAACACTTACGTTCTGTATTTGACTGGATTCAAATTCAGTTTGATAAGACTGAATTTTCGCCAAGAGAAATAATCGAAGACATTCTATTTCTTGACTATGACCTATTTATTGAGAATAAAGGGAGCCTTAAATACTATAACTATGATAGCCAGCTTCATTATGGGAATATCCGTATCTACTATGGAGCGAAAGAGTCGTCCTACATGCTTGTCATGTCAGGACAGGCACTCGAGTTCTATAGAGATATGGTATTAGATCCAAATAGTCTGTCCGAAAGACAGTTTTTGAACAACCTCTACTACAATTACAATCATTTTTCAGTAAGACGAATTGATATTGCAATAGATGATTTTAATGAAACACCCTATTTCACTCCTAATCAGCTTCTAAAGATTTGTCAGAAGAAACGCTTTATATATGGAAAAAGCACCTACTACAATACCTACGGAGATGAAACAATCGGCCAGACCTTATATTTGAGAAAACCCAATGATGACGAAAGACTTAGAATTTACGATAAACGCTTAGAACGAGCTGAGAAGCTCGGTATCAGCAAGCGGTATATAGAAAATTGGATAAGAACTGAGTTAGAACTTAGGAAAGAAAAAGCTCACTACTTCATTCAAGAATGGTTGCATTCAGAAATAGATCTTCTCAACTTTACCAAGGGATATCTCAAAGAAAAAGTGAGGTTCTATAGTGATAGCTATTTCTCAAAACCTTTGAGATCTTGGGAAAAGTTTTTAGGTCACTCAAAACCTATCTCTATCATTATTTCAAAGCCAAAAACAGAACTTGAACAAAAATTAGAATGGTTTACCTATAAAGGTTCAGGGGCTATTCTAAAAGCGTATAAATTTCTATACGACAATAATTTACTGCATGAGTATGAGAAATCTAACTATCTCGCACTCAACAATATGGAATATCCACCAGATTTAGCAAGTGGATTAATAGAAAGGGCAATTCTCTTTAAAAGAGAGGATTTAATCCCTACAATCAAAGAAAATATCAAAAGGAGAAATTAACTATGGCAAAAATGCTTTCACAAAATGACTGGAATTTTAATAACATTGGAACAAAATTTGAATTGGATGAAGTTATTCCAAAATTTGAAACGGAAGTCCGAGCAGATGCAAACGGAGAAATTATCAAAAACCGAGATGGTAGCGAAAGACGTTTTAATACCGATAAAATCATTGGTTGGAAATACAATGTAACAATCAAGGATGGACAATTCAAAAAGAAATCAACCCAAGTCTCAGTAGACAATCCCGAAGCTTTAGTCGATAATGACTATATCCAAGCAATGGACGAGGTACCAGTTACATTTGACAATTTACAAGCCACTATGATTAGTTCAACGATGTATTACAAAGCGGATTCTATCCATTTAGTAGATGTAAAACAAAAATAAGTATTAGACAAGGGGAGCTAATCCTCCCCTTACTTAATCTAATCAGAAAAGGAGATCACATGATTAAAACTGTAACAAAAGATGACCTTATCGAACTTGGATTTGCTCCAGGAACTGCAAGAAAGATTATCCATACTGGCAAATTACTATTAGTGAATCGTGGTTTTAATATCTACGATAACAAACGGATTGGTACAATTCCAGCCAGTGTCGCTGAAGAACTACTAGGAATTGAACTCCAGAAAGAAGCATAATGAATGACTATTCGTAAAGCTAAAAGTGGTAAATGGACTGTTGATGTTTCTAACGGTTTCCACCCAGTCACACAAAAAAGAATACGTATTATTCGTAAAGGATTAAAATCTAAAAAAGAAGCCCTAGAACTTGAACAACATATTAGAGTTGTAGAATTAAAAGAAAAACAATTTGACTTTGTAGTAACAACGGATATGTTATTCGACTTACTTGAAGAAGATGATTTGAAAAATGGCAGAAAAGTAAGCTACACAAGTACACAAAGAAACAATTATGAGCGTCATATTAAGCCATATTTTAAAAATACAAATTTAAATAAATTAACGTATGACCATATATTCGAATTTCGTGAATACCTAAAAACAAAACCTAAAAAACAAAATGAAAATGAAGTTTTAAGCTATAATACAATTAATAAGATTCTAATTTTACTTAAAAAAATTTTTGATACTGGTATAAGAAAATCCCTCATTGATAAAAATCCTGTTGAGAATCTTAGAAAATTACCAATTAGGAAGCCTAATATCAAATTTTGGAGTATAGAAGAGTTCACGAGATTTAGAGAACTTATTCGAGATGATGAAATAAGCTATGACCTGTTTTTCGTAATTGCTTTCTTTACTGGAATGAGAATGGGAGAAATACTCGCATTAAACTGGAATGATATAAATCTTTTAACAAATACGATTTACGTTACCAAAACGGTATACTTTGTCAATAATACAAGCTACATTAATACAACAAAAACACGATCAGGAACTAGAAATATAACAATAAATCAGAAATTAGCAGAAATGCTAAAAGACTGGAAAGTAAAACAAAAAGAAAAACTTGAGGAATTTACGAAAAATACTGAAGAACTACAAATAATACAGAGTACACCAATAACAATTACAAAAAATATGATTGATAAGAAGTTTAAGCAAATACTAGAAAGGGATAAAGATTTAAAGAAAATAAGAATTCATGATTTGAGACACTCTCATGCATCATTACTAATAAATCAAGGAGAGGATTACCTTGTTGTCAAAGAAAGATTAGGACACGCATCTATTACAACAACAATTGATACTTATTCTCATTTGTACCCTAGCAAACAGAAAACATTGGCTAATAAACTTGACGATTTATTTTAAAATGGAAAAAATTGGTAACTCAACAAAAACAGAGAAAAAAAGACAAGGTCCGAAAACCTTGTCTTTAATACTATACCGGCGGCCGGGGTCGAACCGGCACGTCCTTGCGGACACTGGATTTTGAGTCCAGCGCGTCTGCCAATTCCGCCACGCCGGCATAAATTTAACTGGGGTAGCTGGATTCGAACCAACGCATGAGGGAGTCAAAGTCCCTTGCCTTACCGCTTGGCTATACCCCAATAATATTAATAAATAGGCGAGTGATGGGGATCGAACCCACGCATGCCAGAGCCACAATCTGGTGTGTTAACCACTTCACCACACCCGCCATAATTATTAACACGGGCAGTAGGAATTGAACCCACACTGAAGGTTTTGGAGACCTTAGTTCTACCTTTAAACTATGCCCGTAAAGGATGGAAGGGGAGGGATTCGAACCCCCGAACCCGAAGGAGCGGATTTACAGTCCGCCGCGTTTAGCCTCTTCGCTACCCTTCCTGATTATTGAATTGATGGCGCGAGACGGAATCGAACCGCCGACACATGGAGCTTCAATCCATTGCTCTACCAACTGAGCTACCGAGCCAAATTGCGGGAGCAGGATTTGAACC
>JAWDWJ010000037.1:0-14580 GCA_032477695.1 Streptococcus parasanguinis | reverse complement strand
CAAGAAGATCTTTTCACATTAAAAGATGGTTTCCATGTTCAAAAATTTACAGTGGTTGGTCAATACGGAACGCATATTGATGCACCGATTCACTTTGTAAAAGGGGGTCGTTGGTTGGATGAGATTGACCTCAAAGATCTCCTCTTGCCACTTTATGTTATCGACAAGTCTAAAGAAGTTGCTGCCAATCCAAACTTTATCTTGAGCAAACAAGATATCTTAGACTTTGAGGCAGAGCATGGACAAATTGCTGAGGGTGCTTTTGTTGCCTTCCGCAGTGATTGGTCAAAACGTTGGCCAGATCAAGATGCTATGCGTAACCTAGATGAAAATGGTGTTCAACAAAGTCCAGGATGGAGCCGTGAAGCCTTGGAATTCTTGATTCATGAACGCCATGTCAAGGCTGTGGGTCATGAAACCTTTGATACCGATGCAGGTATTCCAGCAGCAGAGCATGGTTTGGTCAATGAATACTACCTCTTGGAACAAAATATCTACCAAGTTGAAGTCTTGAACCAATTGGACCAAGTTCCAGCTGTAGGTGCTTTGATTTCGATTGCTTTCCCTCACTGGGACAAGGCAACTGGTTCACCTGTCCGTGCCATTGCCATCTTACCATAAACAAAGAAAAAGAGAGTGGGACAGAAATCGGTAATTCGTTAGAATTCGATTTCGTCGTCCCACCTCCGCACAGTTAAGTAGGGCTGTAAAAGCTGATGAAATCAGCGTAGTAGAGCCCACTTAACCACTGCGTCTTGCTCGACAATTCAAAGACAATTGAGAGGCTAGGACTTTTGTCCCAGCCTCTTATGTTTTATCTCATCGTCACAAATTCTTCGGATCCGGTTGGGTGAATGGCGACAGTTGCATCGAAATCGGCTTTTGTCGCTCCCATCTTGATAGCAACTGCAAATCCTTGGATCATTTCATCGACTCCGTAGCCAAGACCATGAAGGCCAACGACCCTTTCCTCGGGACCAGCAGTGATGAGTTTGAATTTTGCTTGCTGGCGGTGTTGGGTTACAGCAGTGTACATGGAAGCAAATTGAGAAGTATAGACTTTGATATTCTCTTTACCATAAGTTTGCTGGGCTTCTTCCTCCGTTAGGCCAACGGTTCCAATAGCAGGGTGAGAAAAGACAACGGTTGGGATGTTTGTATAATCCATTTTGGCATTGACTTTTCCATTGAATAGTCGTTCAGAAAGAGTGCGTCCAGCTTTAATAGCGACAGGAGTTAATTCTTTTTCTCCTGTAACATCCCCAAGAGCATAGATTCCTGGAATAACTGTATTCTGGTATTCATCTACTGCAATGAATCCTTTTTCATTTAAGGTGACGCCTGCAGCTTCTAGATTGAGATCCTGGACGTTTGGTTTTCGTCCTGTTGCCCAGATAACATGATCTGCCACGTGGCTGGTCATATCCTCAAAATAAATCTTCACACGACCGTCTTCTAATTTTTCAAGCTTCATGGGAACCTTATGTTTGTGAAGCGGAAGGTTTTGTTTTTCCATTTCTTCCATTAAGCCATCGACAATGTAGGAATCAAACTTTCTTAATGGACGATCACCGCGAACGAAGAGATCGGTCTGAACACCAAGGGCATGGAGCACACCGGCTAGTTCCACTGCGATGTAGCCAGCTCCAATAATGGCAACAGATGTAGGAAGTTCTTCCCAAGCAAAGACATCATCAGAAGTTTCGCCAAATTCAGCTCCAGGAACAGAAGGAATAAAGGGATGGGCACCGGTCGCAATTACGATATGCTTGGCCTTAATGGTTTCTCCATTTACCTCAACCGTATGAGCATCCACAAAACGGGCACGTCCTTCAATTCGTTCAACCCCATTGCGTTTGAAACTGCCATCATAGGAATTGCGAGAACGATCGATATAGGCTTCGCGATTTTTTCTTAAGATTGCAAAATCAAATTTTGTCTGTTCAGAAGTAAATCCATAGTCTGGTCCATAATCGCGAATAGCTTCTGCAATTTGTGCACCATACCACATAATTTTTTTAGGCACACATCCTCTGTTGACACAGGTACCACCCAATTGTTTTTCTTCAATGACAGCAGCTCGAGCTCCGTGCTCCCCAGCCCGGTTCATCGTAGCGATTCCTCCACTACCTCCACCGATTGAAATAATATCAAATTCTTTCATGTTTTCCTCCTAAATGGGACTTCAGTTTGATTGTAATATCAACTGTTACAAAAGTCAAGGGTTTAGCATGTTACCAAGCATTTAAATTTCATGTTGCCGTGTCAATTTTAGATAGAAAAGTAAGGAAATATGGTATACTATGGTATAGAATAAAACGCTTTCTTTGATGGAGAAAAACGATGAAGAAATTGAAAAAATGGCAACTATTTGCAGCTGCAGGTGCAGCTATTGCGGTGATTGGAACAGGAAGTGTGATGGTGTTTTCGCACCCAAGTACTCCTGATCAAGCAATCACGAAAGAAACTCCAATGGTGCAAACGGTCAAGGATGGATCGATCGCTTCTTCGGTCTTGTTAACTGGGAAAGTCACTGCCAACCAGGAACAGTATGTCTATTTTGATGGAACCAAAGGGGATTTGCAGTCGATTTTGGTCAATGTAGGAGATCAAGTAACAGCCGGTCAGCCGATTGTTCAGTATAGCAGTACAGAGGCCCAAACCGCTTATGATGCAGCCGTTCGTGCTGTCAATAAGGCAGATCGTCAGTTAAATGATTTACTGACAAATGGTGTGACCATTGATACGACAGGCGATGAAGAAGCAGATGCCAAATCAGCTTCGCAGACCCAGCGAACAGTCGATTCTCAAGCTAGCGATTTACGAGATGCTAAGTCGGATGCGGTCGATAATATGAACAAGGCTAAGGCTCTTCTGGATGCGACAACAGTTAGGAGTAATACAGATGGTACCGTGGTCGAAGTCAATAAAGATGTTTCAAAATCGACTACAGGGACCAACCAAACTCTGGTTCACATTGTGAGCAACGGGAATTTACAAGTCAAAGGGGAGTTGTCTGAATACAATTTGGCCAATATCTCTGAAGGTCAGGAAGTGGTCCTCACTTCCAAGGTTTATCCGGATAAAACCTGGACAGGAAAGATTTCTTATGTAGCCAACTATCCGACCGACGCGGGTCAAGCAGGTGCCAATGCAGCAGGTGGAACACAAGGAAGCGGTGGAGCCAAGTACCCATTCACAGTGGATATTACCAGTGAGATTGGGGAACTCAAACAAGGCTTTTCTGTCAATATTGAAGTCAAAAGTTCTACTCAACATCCCCTTGTTCCCGTGACAAGTGTCATGGCTGATGGGGATACGAGCTATGTATGGACGGTCGAAAATGGCAAGGCTAAGAAAGTAAAAGTAACTCTTGGTAACGCCGATGCTGAAAACCAGGAAATCTTGTCAGGATTGAAGAAAGATGCTCAAGTTATTGTAAATCCTAATGAGAAACTGGAAGATGGAAAAGAGATCGGAAAATATGACAAAATTGATTGAATTAAAAGGAATCAATAAAACCTATAAAAACGGGGACCAGGAACTTCGTGTCTTAAAAAATATCGATTTAGAAGTCGAAGAGGGAGAATTTGTGGCCATTATGGGTCCGTCTGGCTCAGGGAAATCGACCTTGATGAACGTCATTGGCTTGTTGGACCGCCCGACCAGTGGAGAGTATTTCCTAGAAGGTCAGGAGGTTGGAAATCTCAGTGAGAAAAAATTAGCACGTGTTCGAAATGAACAGATCGGTTTTGTCTTTCAACAATTCTTTCTTCTCTCTAAGCTCAATGCCTTTCAAAATGTAGAACTGCCCCTCATTTATGCAGGGGTTCATCCTGCTAAACGGAAGGAATTAGCTGAGCAGTACCTTGAAAAGGTGGAGCTCCATTCTCGCATGCACCATTTGCCGTCGGAACTCTCAGGGGGTCAAAAACAGCGGGTGGCAATTGCTCGAGCCCTTGTCAATCAGCCAGCCATCGTCTTAGCAGATGAGCCGACTGGAGCCCTAGATACCAAGACGGGAGAGCAAATAATGGACTTG
This sequence comes from Streptococcus parasanguinis, assembly GCA_032477695.1. GTDB lineage: Bacteria > Bacillota > Bacilli > Lactobacillales > Streptococcaceae > Streptococcus > Streptococcus parasanguinis_Y. The sequence goes on along the minus strand of JAWDWJ010000037.1, from coordinate 10,538 downwards.
TTAACCAAGCTAAACCAAGAAGGAAAAACCATTATCATGGTTACACACGAGCCAGAAATTGCAGCCTTTGCGCATCGCCGCATCGTCATTCGTGATGGAGTGATCTCCTCAGATAGCAAGCTGGAAAGGGGGACCTAATGCAAAATTGGAAATTTGCGATCAGCTCAATTATGAGCCATAAATTACGGTCTTTCTTGACCATGGTGGGGATCATTATTGGGGTCGCTTCTGTCGTTGTCATCATGGCTCTGGGAGATGGTATGAAAGCTGGTGTCACCAAGACCTTCACCAAGGACCAAGAGTATGTACAAATCTCCTATTCTCCCAACAAGAGTGGCTATGTGACTGGGATCAATATTGGTCCTTCTGATGATACTGGAGAAGGAGAAGGCGGAGGCGAAAGTGGCCCTGCAGCTGAAGACCGAGGGATGGCTGCTCCATCGGATATCGATGGGGAAAACGCTGAAGATGTTGATGGTCAAGTCCAAGAAGCACCACCAGTTGTGCAAGAATCTTGGGTCAAGGAATTAACCAAGATTCAAGGCATCGATGGTTACTATGTTAGCAATACCTCCAATGCAACCATTGCTTTTCAAAAGAAAAAAGCAGAAGGGGTAAACATCCAAGGGGTAAATGAAACCTATTTTTCTGTCAAAAAGGTTGAGCTCTTATCTGGACGAAAATTAACCCCTTCAGACTATAGTAATTTCTCCCGGGTGGTGCTCCTTGATGAAGGATTGGCCCAACAATTATTTGGAACGGAGAATCCACTGAATCAGGTGGTCTCTGTTGGGGATAACAATTATCGCGTCGTTGGTATTTTCAAGGATCCAAATGCAGGGACAGCCCTCTATGGAGCTTCTTCAGGTGGAAGTGCCTTGATGGCTAATACCCAGCTGGCATCTGAATTTGGAACCGATGAAATTCAAAATATTGTCGTCCATGTACCAGATGTGAAACAGATCAAAACCGTTGGGATCGAAGCTGCTCAAAAGTTAACAGAACTTTCAGGTGTTCGCCAGGGAGAATTCCAAATCTTTAATTTGGATAGCATCTTAGAGGAAACCAATAAAGTAGTAGGAATTATGACATCAGTCATCGGAGCTATTGCAGGGATTTCCCTTTTGGTTGGCGGGATTGGAGTCATGAATATCATGTTGGTTTCTGTGACAGAGCGGACGAGAGAGATCGGTCTTCGCAAAGCATTGGGAGCAACCCGAGGTAAGATTTTGGTTCAATTTTTGATTGAGTCGATGGTCTTAACCATCATTGGTGGGCTGATTGGCCTTGGCCTTGCTTATGGTGTGAATAGCTTGATTACTACACTCGCAGCAGCCTCCCTAGAAGGACCACCGATTATTTCCTTAAATGTCGCCATCGGCAGTATTATTTTCTCTGCTTTTGTAGGCATCATCTTTGGAATTTTACCAGCGAATAAGGCTTCTAAGTTAAACCCGATCGAAGCACTGCGTTATGAATAAAAAAATAGGAGCGGGTCAGGATGAATTGCTTAAGATTCTCCAAGCTCCTTTTTGATGCTGTTTTGGAATAGCTTGTCGAAACCTTGTCTTATACAGGTCAAACTATTTGGACAGTCAATGACGGTCTTCAGATGTTTTTGAGTATTCATTCAAGAAGCTGCATTTTTTCTTCCATCTTATTTTTGTTTAATTGGTAAATATTAGTGAATTTCTGGCCTAAATATGATAGAATAGGGGAGAATAACTTAGGAGGTTCCAAATGACTACTGAACATATGGAAGAATTGAATGACCAGCAGATTGTCCGTCGTGAGAAAATGGCGGCCCTTCGTGAACAAGGAATCGATCCATTTGGGAAACGATTCGAACGTACTGCAAATTCAGGTCAATTAAAAGAAAAATATTCAGAATTAGATAAAGAACAACTCCACGACTTGAACGAAACAGCTATTATTGCCGGTCGTCTTGTAACAAAACGTGGAAAAGGAAAGGTTGGCTTTGCCCATCTTCAAGACCGTGAAGGTCAAATTCAGATCTACGTTCGTAAGGATGCAGTTGGAGAAGAAAACTACGAGATCTTCAAAAAAGCAGACCTTGGTGATTTCCTTGGTGTTGAAGGGGAAATCATGCGCACAGATATGGGTGAACTTTCGATTAAAGCAACTCATATCACTCACTTGTCAAAAGCCCTTCGTCCCTTGCCTGAAAAATTCCACGGACTTTCAGATGTTGAAACCATCTATCGCAAACGTTATTTGGATTTGATTTCAAACCGTGAAAGCTTCGAACGCTTTGTAACCCGTTCAAAAATCATCTCTGAAATCCGTCGTTATTTAGATGGTCAAGGATTCCTTGAAGTGGAAACACCAGTGCTTCACAATGAAGCTGGTGGTGCGGCTGCCAAACCATTTATCACTCACCACAATGCGCAAAATATTGACATGGTGCTTCGTATCGCGACTGAGCTTCACTTGAAACGTTTGATTGTTGGTGGGATGGAACGCGTTTACGAAATCGGACGGATCTTCCGTAACGAAGGAATGGATGCCACTCACAACCCTGAATTCACTTCGATCGAAGTGTATCAAGCTTACGCTGACTTCCACGATATCATGGACTTAACTGAAGGCATTATCCAACATGCTGCGAAAGCGGTCCATGGTGATGGTCCAATTGACTACCAAGGAACAGAAATCAAAATCAACGAACCATTCAAACGGGTTCACATGGTTGATGCGATTAAAGAAATCACAGGTGTTGACTTCTGGAAAGACATGACCTTTGAAGAAGCTGTAGCACTGGCAAACGAAAAACATGTACCAGTTGAAAAACACTACACAGAAGTGGGACAAATTATCAATGCCTTCTTCGAAGAATTCGTTGAAGAAACCTTGACACAACCAACTTTTGTTTACGGTCACCCAGTAGCAGTATCTCCATTGGCTAAGAAAAATCCAGAAGATCCACGCTTCACTGACCGTTTCGAACTCTTTATCATGACCAAAGAGTATGCCAATGCCTTCACGGAATTGAATGATCCAATCGATCAATTGCAACGGTTTGAAGCGCAAGCGCGTGCCAAAGAATTGGGAGATGACGAGGCTACAGGCATCGACTATGACTATGTTGAAGCCCTTGAATATGGTATGCCACCAACAGGTGGACTTGGAATTGGTATTGACCGTCTCGTTATGTTGTTGACCAATGTAACAACAATTCGCGACGTCCTACTCTTCCCAACTATGAAATAAGCTAAAAGAAAACACTGATCGCAAGATCAGTGTTTTTTAGTCTTCCATATAAGAGGTGTCGTTCCAAGTGTCTAAGTGATAGTGCTCAAAATCATCTGTTGACAGAATCGTCACGCTGGCATTATCTAGTCCGCCATTTTTGCGGAGTTCTCCTGTGTCATAACCAAGCAAGGTTCGAATAGAAGCTGTCAAATTAGCCCCATGTCCAACGATGAGAACAGTATCGAGCTCTTTTCCTTTCAGGCTTTTTACAAAATCACAGGTACGTTTGGTCGTTTCATAGACAGATTCTGCATCAAAGATTTCATTTTGAAAGCGGGCTAGGTTATGGCGAAAGGCATCCATTTGTTGGGGATAGATAGCTGAAATGGTAGAAATTTTAGCACCTTCCAGTTTTCCTAAATTCCACTCACGAAGAGCAGGCGTTGCTTGCAATTCTATAGGTTTCTCTAATTGATCAATGATGATCTGTGCAGTATGAACAGCCCGTGGAAGATCACTTGTATAGGCTGCATCAAATGGAACGCTAGCTAAGTGCTTTCCTAGTTTTTCAAGCTGATGAATAGAGGCTGGTAACAGCGGAGAATCGCCATTTGATCCCTGAAAACGTCCTTCTTCATTCCATTCTGTCCGTCCGTGTCGTATAAAATATAGTTTCACAATCTTGTCTCCTTCTTTGTCATTATTCTAAAATATCTGCAAAAGTCGCTTGTACGAAGTCTGCTAGAAGTTGTGGTTTGATTTGAATACTATGGCCGATTTCCCCGGCAGATACGATCATGGTCTCTAACTGAAGGGCTGATTCATCGATAAAGATTGGGAAAGGATGCTTTTGACGAATGCCCACGGGATTATTGGCACCATGAATATAACCTGTTGTTTTTTCGAGATCCTTTTGAGGAATCATTGCCACTTTCTTATTTCCCGATAATTTGGCCAATTTTTTCTCTGAAAGATGCTCCGTGATAGGAATGATCCCAATCACTGGACCCGTTTTATCACCTTTGAGAGCTAGGGTTTTGAAAATAGTAGAGCGATCAATCCCTTCTGGTAAGATCCCTCCTAAAGCGTTGATTTGTAAGCCTACGTGCTCAATTTTTGCTTTTGTTAAGATCTGCTCGACCAAGGTTTTTTTTACTTTATTTTTTTTTGCCATGGCTTTCTCCTTTTTTCATTTTCTCTACAAAATCAGATTTCATTAGACCATTATAACATATAATAGTGGCGATATTACCTTCCCCTTTGAAAATAGAAAACAGCAGAAAAAGTGAAGATCACTTGATCTGCTGTTTTAAGGCTATGAGGAAGAGCCATCTTTTTGTACCTTGAAAAGTTTCCGATAAATCGCTTCTTGGTCTTGCGTCGGAGCAATTTGGTTGAGATCCAAGTAGTGTGAGAATCCATTTAATTGCCCTTGAGAGGTATATTGATGCAAGTCGTATTCCGTATTGGTATCTGGCGCGGCATTGTAGTAGCCATCATCAAATCCATAAGTAGGAATCCAAAGAGCCGTAAATTTATCAGTGGAGATACTATGTTCTTCCATGAAGTAGGTTCCGATATAGAGTCCAATATTTTTTGCACCCAAAGCTTGTAGTTTTGCTCGGAAAGCTTCAACACCTGCGTTCATATCCTTCATGGTTTTTTCCTCAACGTCTAACCAATAGTAGGTCGGTTTGTAAGGAGAAGCAGCCTTGTAAAATTCTTCTGCTTCTTTTTCCATTTCTTTTTTATCCTTAGCCGCGACATAAGCATAGACTGCGACTGGGATATTTCGTTTTTGGAATTCTTGGATATGAGTTTGATAAGATTTATCCAGACCATTTAAGTAGGTTGCTGCATTTTCCTTTTTAGCTTGAGCCCCACTATGGACACGAACGATCACACCTCCCACATTTTGGGAGAGGATATCGTAATCAATTTCACTAGGCAATTGCCAGCCTGAGATATCAATGATCGGGCGGCCAACCAGTTCTGGATTGATGTCTTCCTCTTTTTTAGAAGAAGAGCTTGCAGTAGTTGTTTTTTTAGGTGTATTGGAGTTCGGAATCGTTTTGGTTGTTTCTTGTTGTGCTCTTGCTTGCATATCAGCAATTGTTCGTGAAAGAACGAGAAAAGAAATGAAACTGATAAAAAAGACCAAGAGAACAACGGGTTTTATCCTTTTTCTCATACAGAATCATTTTACCGTAAAAAAAACGAAAAGGCAAAACTTAATGCTTAAAAGATCCCAATTTCAGCCATTATTTTCAAAAAAAAGGAATCTTTTCATCGAAAAAGGATAAAAATATATGAAAATAAGAAAGATATTAAGAATATTTCTGGAAAATAGAGAAGAAGCCGAATCTTTTCTGGCCTTTCCTTGGTTTTGCTTCTTAAAAATGATATAATGAAGGTTGAACATTAGGAATATGGTGAATTATGAAAATTGAAAAAAGACATCTTTTAAATTATTCCATCCTCATTCCCTATTTGATTTTATCCATTATTGGTTTGATTGTAGTCTATTCGACAACAAGTGCCTTGGCAATTCAAAGTGGAGTGAGTTCTACTCGGATGGTGCGGACACAGGGACTCTTTTTTATCCTTAGTCTCCTAACCATCGCCTTGATTTATAAATTTAGCTTAAAGTTTCTTCGAAATAAAAAAGTGCTGGCTTTTGTCATCTTTATTGAAGTGATTTTGTTGATTTTGTCTAGGTTTATCACGGATACGGTCAATGGAGCTCACGGTTGGTTGACAATTCCTGGAGGGTTCAGTATCCAGCCAGCGGAGTACCTCAAGGTGATCTTAGTCTGGTATCTAGCCTTGATCTTTTCTAAACGACAAGACGAGATACGCGATTATGATTATCAAGCCTTGACCCACAATGAATGGATTCCAAGGAATTTAAACGATTGGCGTTGGCTGACCTTGATTCTGATTGGAATCGTTGTGATTATGCCGGACTTGGGAAATGCGACGATCTTGGCCTTAACGGTCTTGATCATGATTACGGCTAGTGGAGTGGGCTACCGTTGGTTTACCTCTTTACTTGGTTTAGTTGTTGGAGTATCGTCCATTGTCCTTGGTTCAATTTGGATTATCGGTGTGGACCGTGTCGCTAAAATTCCAGTCTTTGGTTATGTAGCCAAACGTTTTAGTGCCTTCTTTAATCCCTTCAATGACTTGTCTGGCGCAGGTCACCAATTAGCTAATTCCTACTATGCCATGAGCAACGGTGGTTGGTTTGGCTTGGGACTTGGAAATTCCATTGAAAAACAAGGTTACTTACCAGAAGCGCACACAGATTTTGTGTTTGCGATTGTGATTGAAGAATTAGGTTTTGTTGGAGCTAGCTTGATCCTTGCTCTCCTATTCTTCTTAATCCTTCGGATCATTTTAGTCGGTATTCGAGCAAAGAATCCTTTTAATTCAATGATGGCCATTGGGATCGGTGGGATGATCTTAGTGCAAACCTTCATTAACATCGGAGGAATTTCTGGTTTGATTCCGTCTACAGGAGTGACCTTCCCCTTCTTATCCCAAGGGGGAAATAGCTTATGGGTCTTATCCGTAGCGATTGCTTTCGTTTTGAATATCGACGCTAGTGAAAAACGGGCCAAGATGGAACAAGAAGGCATGGTTTTTGAAGAAAAAGGTAAAATCAAACCTTATTATTAAAAGGGAATTGTTGAATGGCTATTCAAAAAGGAGAAAAAATGGTCTTACAAAAATTAGAGAACTTCACAAATAAAGATATTATCAAAGAAGAAGCCGAAATCTTAACCAATTTATTAGATGATATTACGAAAAATTTGGTTCGTCCGGAAACCTTTGATAAAATTAGGCAGTTGAAGGATCTATCAAAAACACAGAACTATCGTGAGTTGAATCAACTAGTGGAACAATTGACAAATGAAGAAATGACAGTGATTTCACGTTATTTTGCCATTTTGCCACTCTTGATTAACATCTCAGAAGATGTCGATTTGGCCTATGAAATCAATCATTTGAATAACGTGGATGGTGAATACCTCGGAAAACTTTCTTCAACCATCAAAGAAGTTGCGAAAAATGAAGATGCACAAGAAATTCTTGAAAATCTCAATATTGTACCTGTTTTAACAGCCCATCCAACTCAAGTGCAACGAAAAACCATGCTGGATCTAACCAATCATATTCATGCTCTTCTTCGTCAGCACCGGGATGTTAAAGCTGGTTTAATGAATGAGAATAAGTGGTATAACAACCTTCGTTGTAATATCGAAATCATGATGCAAACGGATATGATTCGTGACAAAAAATTGAAGGTTACTAATGAAATTACCAATGTCATGGAATATTACAATAGCTCTTTCTTACAAGCTGTTCCAAATCTTATGTTGGAATACAAACGCTTGGCAAAAGAGCATGGATTAGAGCTTGAACAACCACGTCCGATCACAATGGGCATGTGGATTGGGGGAGACCGGGACGGGAATCCGTTTGTAACAGCTGAGACCTTGAAGCGTTCAGCAACCATTCAAAGTGAAGTCATTTTGAACTATTACATCGAAAAAATTTCTAAATTATACCGTCATTTCTCCCTTTCAACGAGTCTTTCTAAAACAAGTGAAGCAGTAGCTGAAATGGCAGCCCTATCAAGTGATACATCTGTCTTTCGTGAAAAAGAACCATACCGTCGTGCTTTCCACTATATCCAGTCAAAATTGATCCAAACCTTGGTCAATTTAAAAGAATGGACAATGGTGGGAGAAACCAGAGAAGATCGTTATGCGGTAGAGAGATTATTGGGAGAAAATGCTCATCAACAAGGGCCAGTTTCTGATTATATCGGCAATCGTATCTCTGGGGCTCTAAAGAAAATTTCTGAGAAAGAAGCTCCAGCTTATGCATCAGCTCAAGAATTTAAAGAAGACCTTGAAAAGATAAAAGATTCCTTGTTAGAAAACAAATCAGAGTATTTAATTTCTGGTGAGTTTGCAGAACTGCTAGAAGCCATCGATGTTTTTGGATTCTATCTGGCCTCTATTGATATGCGCCAGGATTCTAGTGTGCATGAAGCCTGTGTGGCAGAATTGCTGAAATCAGCTGGAATTAATGACCATTATTCTGATTTATCAGAGGATGAAAAGTGTCAAGTTCTCCTGAAAGAACTTTTAGAAGACCCACGTATTTTATCAGCAACTCATGCTGAAAAATCTGAACTGCTTGAAAAAGAATTGGCGATTTTCCAAACAGCCCGTGAATTGAAGGATCGTTTAGGAGAAGAAGTCATTCGTCAAAACATCATTTCTCATGCAACCAGTGTGTCAGATATGTTGGAATTGGCTGTGATGCTGAAAGAAGTGGGCTTAGTCGATACAGAAAAAGCTCGCGTTCAAATCGTACCTTTGTTTGAAACGATCGAAGATTTGGATCATTCAGAAGAAACCATGAGAAGTTACTTGTCTCTTCCGATTGCCAAACGTTGGATTGCTTCTAAGAACAACTACCAAGAGATTATGTTAGGATACTCTGATTCCAACAAAGATGGTGGATACTTGTCTTCTTGTTGGACCCTCTTTAAAGCCCAACAACAATTGACCGCTATCGGAGATGAGTTTGGAGTGAAGATTACCTTCTTCCATGGTCGTGGTGGTACTGTTGGCCGTGGTGGAGGTCCTACTTATGAAGCCATCACGTCTCAACCGTTGAAATCCATTAATGACCGTATCCGCTTAACTGAGCAAGGGGAAGTGATCGGCAATAAATATGGAAATAAAGATGCTGCCTACTACAACCTTGAGATGCTCGTCTCTGCAACCATTAACCGAATGATTGCCGAACAAAAGAGTCCATTCTCTATGTTTGATCGTTTCGGGGAAGTCATGGATAAAGTCGTGAATCGCAGTTACGATATCTATCGTGATTTGGTCTTTGGAAATGAGCACTTCTATGACTACTTCTTTGAATCAAGTCCGATCAAAGCAATTTCAAGCTTTAATATTGGTTCACGTCCTGCTGCTCGTAAGACCATTACAGAAATCGGTGGTTTGCGTGCTATCCCATGGGTCTTCTCATGGTCACAAAGTCGGGTGATGTTCCCTGGTTGGTACGGAGTAGGTTCTAGCTTTAAGGAATTTATCGATGAGGATCCTGAGAATATCGAAACCCTTCGATACATGTATAAAAACTGGCCTTTCTTCCAATCTCTCTTGTCAAATGTGGACATGGTCTTATCCAAAGCCAACATGGACATTGCCTTTGAGTACGCCCAATTGTGTGAAGAGGAAGAAGTTCGTAATATCTATCAGATCATCTTACATGAATGGCAATTGACCAAGGACATCATCTTGATGATTGAAGAGCAAGACGAGTTGCTCGCTGAAAACCCTTATCTGAAAGAAAGTTTAGATTATCGGATGCCGTACTTTAACGTTTTGAACTATATTCAGTTAGAATTGATTCGACGTCAACGGACCGGACAATTATCAGCCGATCAAGACAAGCTAATCCATATCACCATCAACGGTGTGGCGACAGGATTACGTAATTCAGGTTAAAAAAATCGGAACGACTGTTCCGATTTTTTTATTCCCTGAACCCAAAGAAGCAAAAGGTACAGAAAGGCTTAAATAGCAGATTTTAAATGAGAATTTTCAAAGCTAGATCAGGATCTTTCAGCAAGCTGATAAAATAAAAGAAAAGAAGAGGAATAATTAAGAAAATATAGGTAAAAGGCTTGCAATTTTATCTAAAATTCGATAGAATAGTAAGGAAAGTTAGACTGTATTGCCTACTGTCTATCTATAAAATATATTTTATTGGAGGCTTTTACTCAAATGGCAAAAGAAAAATACGATCGTAGTAAACCGCACGTTAACATCGGTACAATCGGACACGTTGACCACGGTAAAACTACCCTAACTGCAGCAATCACAACTGTTTTGGCACGTCGCTTGCCTTCATCAGTTAACCAACCAAAAGACTATGCGTCTATCGATGCTGCTCCAGAAGAACGCGAACGCGGTATCACTATCAACACTGCACACGTTGAGTACGAAACTGCTAAACGTCACTACGCTCACATCGACGCTCCAGGACACGCGGACTATGTTAAAAACATGATCACTGGTGCCGCTCAAATGGACGGAGCTATCCTTGTAGTAGCTTCAACTGATGGACCAATGCCACAAACACGTGAACACATCCTTCTTTCACGTCAGGTTGGTGTTAAACACTTGATCGTCTTCATGAACAAAGTTGACTTGGTTGACGATGAAGAATTGCTTGAATTGGTTGAAATGGAAATCCGTGACCTTCTTTCAGAATACGATTTCCCA
>JAWDWJ010000036.1:0-15124 GCA_032477695.1 Streptococcus parasanguinis | reverse complement strand
CGTGCCCTTGAAGTAGCAACAACTCGTCCTGAGACTATGTTTGGGGATACTGCCGTAGCGGTTAACCCAAATGATGACCGTTATAAAGACTTGATTGGTCAAAATGTTATCTTGCCAATCTTGAACAAGCCAATCCCAATCGTAGGGGACGAACACGCAGACCCTGAGTTTGGTACTGGTGTGGTGAAGATTACACCTGCCCACGACCCTAATGACTTCTTGGTTGGTCAACGACATAATCTTCCGCAAGTGAACGTTATGAACGATGATGGTACCATGAATGAGTTGGCTGGTGAATTCAACGGTATGGACCGCTTTGAAGCTCGTAAGGCTGTTATCAAGAAGTTAGAAGAAATTGGTGCCCTTGTTAAGATTGAGAAGATGACCCACTCAGTTGGTCACTCAGAACGTACAGGGGTGATGGTTGAGCCACGCTTGTCTACGCAATGGTTTGTGAAGATGGATCAATTGGCGAAAAATGCCATTGCTAACCAAGACACAGACGACAAGGTAGAATTCTACCCACCTCGTTTCAACGATACCTTCCTTCAATGGATGGAAAATGTCCATGACTGGGTAATCTCACGTCAGCTCTGGTGGGGTCACCAAATCCCTGCTTGGTACAATGCTGAAGGTGAAATGTACGTTGGAGAAGAAGCGCCAGAAGGTGACGGATGGAAACAAGATGAAGATGTCTTGGATACTTGGTTTAGTTCAGCCCTTTGGCCATTCTCAACTATGGGCTGGCCGGATGTCGACTCAGAAGACTTCAAACGTTACTTCCCTACATCAACCTTGGTAACAGGATACGACATCATCTTCTTCTGGGTATCTCGTATGATCTTCCAATCATTGGAATTCACAGGCCGTCAGCCATTCCAAAACGTTCTGATTCACGGTCTCATTCGTGACGAGCAAGGACGCAAGATGTCTAAGTCACTCGGTAACGGGATTGACCCAATGGATGTTATCGAGAAATACGGTGCCGATGCCCTTCGTTGGTTCCTTTCAAACGGTTCTGCACCAGGGCAAGACGTGCGCTTCTCTTATGAGAAAATGGATGCTTCATGGAACTTCATTAACAAGATTTGGAACATCTCTCGCTATATCCTTATGAACAATGAAGGTTTGACCTTGGATGTGGCGCGTGAAAATGTAGCTAAAGTGGCTGCTGGTCAAGCAGGTAATGTCACAGACCGTTGGATTCTCCACAACCTCAATGAAACCATTGGAAAAGTTACTGAGAACTTTGACAAGTTCGAATTTGGTGTGGCTGGTCACATCCTCTACAACTTCATCTGGGATGAGTTTGCGGACTGGTATGTTGAGTTGACTAAGGAAGTGCTTTACAGCGACAATGAGGACGAAAAAGTCATCACTCGTTCGGTTCTTCTTTACACCTTGGATCAAATCTTGCGTCTCCTTCACCCAATCATGCCATTCGTAACTGAGGAAATCTACGGCCAAATCTCTGAAGGAACGATCGTGACTGCTGAATACCCAGTGGTTCGTCCAGAGTTTGAAAACGAGGAAGCAGCAGCTGGCGTTGAAGCTCTCAAAGATGTGATTCGCTCCGTTCGTAACTCACGTGCAGAAGTGAACGTAGCGCCAAGTAAGCCGATCACTATCTTGATCAAGACAAGCGACAGCAAGCTCGATGCTTTCTTTAATGATAATGTCAACTACATCAAACGCTTCACAAACCCAGAACACTTGGAAATTGCAGCAGATGTAGAAGTTCCTGACTTGGTTATGTCAAGTATCATCACAGGCGCAGAAATCTACTTACCACTCGCTGATCTTCTTAATGTCGAAGAAGAATTGGCTCGCCTTGAAAAAGAATTAGCCAAATGGCAAAAAGAACTCGACATGGTTGGTAAGAAACTTAGCAACGAACGCTTCGTAGCCAATGCCAAACCAGAAGTCGTCCAAAAAGAACGCGACAAACAAGCCGACTACCAAGCGAAGTACGACGCGACAGTCGCACGTATCGATGAGATGAAGAAGTTGGTGAAATAAACCTAGAAACACGGCGGTATGCCGTGTTTTTTTGGTATAATGAAATCAATATCTATTGATGGAGAAAGTTATGTCTAAACACCCTCACTATGAATTGTTAAACTTGATTGGCTATGGTCTTGCTAAGTTTGATGATACTTTTATAAAGGAATTTCAATGCTCTAGTAAATCCGAGTTTTATCGTTACATAGTTTCTTTAGGCGTTGCAGAAACAACGGGTGTCGTCAAAAATAGAATGGATTTATTCGACCCCTATTTTGATAACAATCGAAAAGGTTGGTGGCAAAAAGCTGAAGTCTACCGTTTTCGAAAAGATTTAATTGACACGATGTTTGGAAATGAGGATGTTCACGGTTTTGCAGAAATAGTCAAAATGCTGCTTGCAAGTGAAGGGAAGAAAACAGGTATAACCATCGTTGAAAAGCCAATCGTTCGTACGAAATTCAAACGCCTACAAGAAACTGGAATGGAAGCAGAGAATTATTTCATACACCATTTTGATAAGGAAGAAAAATTTCAAGGTGGCCAATTGACTGATGCCCGTCTTTATGGTGATGGATATGATTTCCAAGTAGATGTTCAAGAACATTCATACCTTGCTGAGGTTAAAGGTATCCGAAAACCTAAAGGACGTATTCGTTTGACCTCCAAAGAATTTGAGAAAGCTAAGGAATATCAATCAGATTTTATTCTATCTCTAGTCACTAATCTCGACGATATTCCAAGATTGGTATTGATTGATAATCCACTTAACCATTTTGAATTTGAAAAAAATGTTATTAAAAATGAAGTCGTTGAATATAGAAGTTTGGAAGATTTATATTAATGAATGTAAACGTATCAGCGCTTACTACACTTACTGATATGAGCTCATAGATGGAATGGGATAACCATAGATAGAGTAATTTAAAAAAATTGGTTAAGTTTCTCTTTTTTACAAAAACACCACCTCCTAGTCTTTAGGAGGTGGTGTCATGCTTTAGACCATTTTCCAGAAATAATCAATGATATAGGTTAGGCCGTAGGTGTAGATGACCAGGGTGATGGGTTTGCAGAGGATGATAATGGTCATGTAGCGTTTGAAAGTCATATTGGTCAGACCTGCCAGCATACAGATGAAGTCGGCAGGACTAACGGGCCAGATCATCATGAAGATAAAGAAGCGATCGAACCGCTTGCCTTCATTAAGCCAGCCAATGTACTTGTCATAGGTCTTCTGACTGACCATGGATTGGACGAACTTAGGTCCGTACATTCTCGCAAGGTGGAAAATAATGGCACAGCCGATCACGATACCGATGTAATTGTAGATAGTCCCAATGATGTGACCGTAGATGAAAACACCTGCTACAGATGTCAGGGCACCGGGAATAATAGGGACCACTGTCTGAAGGATCTGAAGAAAGATAAAGAGAGGTGGTCCAAAGATGCCTGCTTGGAGAATAAAAGCAGACAGGGTTTCCTTGGATTGGAGAATGCCAGCAAAGTAGGCCCAGATACAAAAGGCCAAGGTCCCAAGAGCTCCAATGATGGACGACCAATTAATGATACGCTGGAGAAGAGGAGAGACCTCTTTTAAGTTTGTTTGTTTCATAAAAAATTCCGAGTTCTTTTTCTTCTACTATATCATGTTTTTGGAACTTTGTAAGGATTTTGTCTATTTTTTGAGCAGTGAAATTGACCTGATAGGAGTCTGTCGTTGTTTTAGTCGTGAAGCGAGTGCAAAATGGGTCTTTTTATGCTACAATGAAAGGAGTATAAAAAATGGAGAAAAACGTGTCAATCGAAAATTACAAACCAGATTTTGCGGTGGAAGCAGCCTATGATCTCACCGTTACAGACTTGAAAAAACAAGGTATTAAGGCGGTCCTTGTGGATTTGGATAATACCTTGATTGCTTGGAATAATCCGGATGGGACTCCCGAGATGCGCCAGTGGTTGCATGACCTTCGTGATGGAGGGATTCGGGTTATCGTGGTGTCTAATAATAGTCCCAAACGGGTCAAGCGAGCTGTTGAGAAATTTGATATTGACTATGAAGCTTGGTCGCTCAAGCCCTTTACCTTTGGGATTGATCGTGCCCTCAAACGTTTCCACTATGAGAAAAATGAAGTGGTCATGGTCGGGGATCAACTGATGACCGATATCCGGGCTGCCCATCGTGCAGGCATTCGTTCGATTTTGGTCAAGCCTTTGGTTGAGCATGACTCGATTAAGACCCAGATCAACCGGGCGCGTGAACGCCGAGTCATGAAGCAAATGGCCGAGAAATATGGTCCGATTGTATACAAAAAAGGAATTTAAGAATGGAAGAATTATTCTGTATTGGCTGTGGAGCCCCCATTCAGACAGAAAACAAAGAGGGGCTAGGCTATACTCCCCAATCAGCTCTTGAAAAGGGCTTGGAAACAGGCGAAGTATACTGCCAACGCTGTTTCCGTCTGCGTCACTATAATGAAATCACAGATGTGCATCTGACAGATGATGATTTCCTAAAACTCCTTCACGAAGTAGGAGATAGTGATGCTCTCGTGGTCAATGTAGTGGATATTTTTGATTTTAATGGATCCGTTATCCCTGGCCTACCACGCTTTGTAGCAGGAAATGATGTCCTCTTGGTCGGAAACAAAAAAGACATCTTGCCCAAGTCTGTCAAGGATAGCAAGGTGACCCACTGGTTGATGGAACGGGCCCACGAAGAAGGCATGCGTCCTGTTGATGTGGTCCTCACCTCTGCTCAAAATAAGAGTGCGATCAAGGACTTGATGGAAAAGATCGAGCAGTACCGTAAGGGCCGTGACGTCTATGTGGTGGGTGTGACCAACGTAGGGAAATCGACCCTCATCAATGCAATCATCCAAGAAATCACTGGAGACAAGGATATCATCACGACCTCTCGCTTCCCAGGGACGACACTGGACAAGATCGAAATCCCATTGGACGATGGATCCTACATCTACGATACCCCAGGGATTATCCATCGCCACCAGATGGCTCATTACTTGACAGCAAAAAATCTCAAGTATGTCAGCCCTAAAAAGGAAATCAAGCCTAAGACTTATCAGCTTAATCCAGAGCAAACCCTCTTCTTGGGTGGTCTAGGACGTTTTGACTTTATTAAGGGGGAAAAGCAAGGTTTCACCGCTTTCTTTGATAACGAACTCAAGCTTCACCGAACCAAGCTAGAGGGCGCGACCGCCTTTTATGACAAGCATGTCGGCGGCCTATTAACTCCACCCAATAGCAAGGAAAAAGAAGAATTCCCGCCTTTGATTTCCCATGAGTTTACCATCAAGGACAAGACAGACCTGGTCATCTCAGGACTCGGCTGGATCCGCGTCAATGGAGAAGCCAAAGTAGCCGTCTGGGCACCAGAAGGCGTCGCCGTCGTTACCCGCAAAGCTATTATTTAAAAAACAGGAAAAAATATATCTGAAGAGCGAACAAAGTGAGCTCATAAAGAGATCGTTATTGTCGTGGTGTAGTTGCCAATCGATCGATTGGCAAGGGCAAAATGGAGACCAAGGCTCCATTTTGAGGTGAGGAAATCCATTTTTCAAAGATGAGATCTTTGAAAAATTAGTTCCGGCCGTCCCCACCACTTAAAATAACGATCAAAAAAAGGAAGTAAAAATATGACATTAACATCTAAACAACGGGCTTTCCTCAATAGCCAAGCCCACAGCCTCAAGCCCATTATCCAAATCGGGAAGAATGGGCTCAATGACCAAATCAAAACCAGTGTGCGCCAAGCGCTTGATGCGCGCGAACTGATCAAAGTGACCCTTCTTCAAAATACGGATGAGAATATCCATGAAGTAGCCGAAATCTTGGAAGAGGAAATCGGTGTGGAAACTGTCCAAAAGATTGGTCGGATTCTCATCTTGTTCAAACAATCGAGCAAAAAAGAAAATCGTAAAATTTCAGCGAAGGTAAAAGAAATTTAGGACATCGAGGAGAGCAAACCTATGGCAATTGAACTATTGACTCCCTTTACCAAGGTAGAGTTAGAGCCAGAGATCAAAGACAAGAAACGCAAACAAGTTGGTATTTTGGGTGGAAATTTCAATCCGGTCCATAATGCCCATTTGGTCGTTGCGGATCAAGTGCGCCAACAATTAGGGTTAGATAAGGTGCTCTTGATGCCTGAGTATGAGCCGCCGCATGTCGATGCCAAGGGGACGATTGCAGAGCACCATCGCCTTAAGATGCTGGAATTAGCCATTGAAGGCATTGAAGGTCTGGAGATCGAGACGATTGAACTCGAGCGGAAAGGGATTTCCTATACCTACGACACCATGCTCTTGCTCAATGAACGCGATCCAGACACAGATTATTACTTCATCATTGGTGCAGATATGGTAGATTATTTACCAAAATGGCACCGCATCGATGAATTGGTGGAGATTGTGCAATTTGTCGGAGTACAGCGACCACGCTATAAGGCAGGAACTTCTTATCCGGTGATCTGGGTGGATGTTCCTCTCATGGACATCTCCTCTAGTATGGTACGTGATTTTGTAGCCAAAGGCCGGACGCCGAATTTTATGTTGCCAAAACCAGTCTTGGACTACATCAAGAAAGAAGGATTGTATCAATGACCTATGAAAACTATCTAGGCTTTTCTCGTGAGGTCTTGCTTGAAAAAATGCGTCAAATCCTGCCAGAAAAGCGGCTAACCCACTGTTTAGGGGTTGAGAAGGCTGCGCGTGACTTGGCCAAACGCTATGGGGCTGACGAAGAGCAGGCTGGCCTAGCAGGTCTCTTACATGACTACGCCAAGAAATTATCAGATCAGGAATTTCTGGACTTGATTGATCGCTATGAGCTGGATCCAGCATTAAAAAACTGGGGTAACAATGTCTGGCATGGGATGGTCGGGATTTACAAGATTCAAGAAGACCTCGGACTGACAGATCCAGCCATTCTTCGCAGTATTGAGATTCATACGGTTGGGAGTGATCAGATGTCAACCTTAGACAAGATTGTCTATGTGGCAGATTATATTGAGCATAACCGGGCCTTTCCAGGGGTAGATCAAGCTCGTGAAATCGCCCAAGTCTCCTTGGATCGTGCGGTGGCCTATGAGACGGCTCGCACAGTCGAACACTTGGCCCACCAAGGACTGCCCATTTATCCCCAAACCATCGAAACCTATAATGCCTTTGTGAAGTATTTGAAAGAGGAGCAGTGAGTGAAGACAGCTTTTATCATTATTGATGTACAAAATATCTTAGTGGAAACAGGTTTTGAGACAGAAAAGCTCTTAGAGAAGATCGCTTATTTGCAAGATCAGGCTAGAAAAGAGCAGATTGAAATTATCTACATGCAGCATATTGAAACGCCTGAGGCTTTAACTTCGGAAGATTGGCAATTATCTCCTCTGTTGAAAAGACAGGAGAATGAAAAGGTGTTTCAGAAGCGATACAATAGCATATTTAAAGAGACAGGATTAAAAGAATACTTGGATCAACAAGAGATTGAACAACTGGTCCTGTGTGGTATGCAGACAGAATATTGTGTCGATACATCCGTCAAAGTGGGATTTGAATATGGCTACAAGCTGGTCATTCCAGAAGGAGCTGTCACAACCTTTGATGGAGAGGATATTCCGGCAGAAACGCTTAATGAATTTTATGAAAATATTTGGGCAGAACGTTTTGCGGATGTCTTAGATTACAAATCAATTTTTTAAGGAAAGAGGATTACATGAAAGAAAAAGAACTACTTGAACTAGTTGTCAAAGCAGCAGATGAAAAGCGTGCAGAAGACATTGTAGCTTTGGATGTTCAAAGCTTAACCAGCGTGACAGATTACTTTGTCATCGCAAGCTCTATGAACAGCCGCCAATTGGAGGCTATCGCTGAAAATATTCGCGAGAAGGTCGTTGAAGCTGGTGGCAATGCCAGCCACGTCGAAGGTGATTCAGCTGGAGGTTGGGTCCTTCTTGACTTAGGTAGTGTGGTGGTCCATGTCTTCTCAGAAGAAATGCGTGCCCACTATAACCTAGAAAAGCTATGGCACGAAGCAAGTGCTGTCGATCTTTCAGCAGCCCTAGCATAAGCAGGTAAACTCAGTTGGTAGCAACTGAGTTTTGTTGGTTAAATTGAAATTCTATGGAAAGAAAGGATAGGGCCTCGTGTTAAGTTAGTTTGGTAACGGAACACGAGCTAAAAACTATGGGCAAAGTTGTTATTTTCTCCATGTTTTTAATGCTCTTGGTATCTTAGAAAGGATTTGAACCCGTCCTGTAATCCTCGGAAAATAGATAGCTCTCCTTGGAGCTTAGCTCCATCGTCGTGCTCCTAATTTTCTATCGGATTTCGGGCGGACTTGGTATCATGAATATGGCGACTTATGAAACGTTTGCAGCGGTCTATGATGCGGTCATGGATGATAGTCTGTATGATTTGTGGACGGATTTTTCTCTCCGGCATCTCCCTAAAAGCAAGGATCGGAAAAAATTATTGGAATTGGCTTGTGGGACAGGGATTCAATCTGTTCGCTTTTCCCAAGCTGGGTTTGATGTGACAGGATTAGACCTGAGTGCTGACATGCTGAAAATTGCTGAAAAAAGAGCTGCTTCAGCCAAGCAGAAGATTGATTTTATCGAGGGGAATATGTTGGATCTCTCGCAAGCAGGCACTTATGATTTCGTGACCTGCTACTCGGATTCTATCTGTTATATGCAAGACGAGGTAGAAGTAGGAGATGTCTTTAAAGAAGTGTATAATGCCCTCAATGAGGACGGAGTCTTTATCTTTGATGTCCATTCAACCTATCAGACGGATGAGGTTTTCCCAGGCTATTCCTACCACGAAAATGCAGAAGACTTTGCCATGCTCTGGGATACCTATGAGGATGCAGCCCCTCACTCGATCGTCCATGAGCTGACCTTCTTTGTGCAAGAAGAAGATGGTTCCTTTAGTCGGCACGATGAAGTTCATGAGGAACGCACTTATGAAGTTTTAACCTATGACATCTTATTGGAGCAGGCTGGCTTTAAATCTTTCAAATTGTACGCAGACTTTGAAGATAAGGAGCCGACAAAGACCAGCAAACGATGGTTTTTTGTAGCACAGAAGTAGGCCAGCATGACAGTTACAGGTATTATTGCAGAATTTAATCCCTTTCACAATGGTCACAAGTACCTGCTTAAACAGGCAGAAGGGCTGAAGATTGTGGCCATGTCTGGGAATTTTGTTCAACGTGGGGAGCCTGCCATTGTAGACAAGTGGACACGGGCCCAGATGGCTTTGAAAAATGGAGCGGACCTGGTGGTTGAGCTCCCCTTTCTCGTGGCTGTTCAGTCGGCTGATCATTTTGCTAAGGGAGCGGTAGAAATCTTGTCCCGTCTAGGAATCGACCAATTGACTTTTGGGACAGAAGAGGTCTTAGATTACCAAGCGATTGCGACTGTTTATTCGGAGAAAGAAGCGGAAATGGAAGCTTTCCTGCGAAGTCTTTCAGGCGATTTATCCTATCCACAGAAAACGCAAAAAATGTGGGAAACCTTTGCTGGAGTGGAGTTCACAGGGGATACTCCCAATCATATTCTAGGGCTGGCTTATGCCAAGGCTTGTGCTGGGAAGGGGATTGTGCTTAAGCCCGTCCAGCGCCAGGGTGCGGGCTACCATTCAGAAGAAAAAGAGGTGGCCTATGCTTCTGCGACTAGTCTACGCCTACACAAGGAAGATCAGGACTTTGTTGCTAGATTCATGCCCAATAGCCAACTCTTTCAGTCGGCTCCACAGGTATCTTGGGAGAATTATGACCAACTGCTCCGTTATCAAATCCTAACCCGTCCGGATTTGACACAGATTTTTCAGGTCAATGAGGAACTGGCCAATCGGATAAAGGATGCGGTTCGAAGTGCTAGTTCTGTGGAAGACCTGGTGGAGAAAGTCGCAACCAAGCGCTATACCAAGGCGCGTGTGCGTCGCATCTTGACCTACATCTTGGTAGGGGCGATGGATCAAGCTCTTCCCGACGCCATTCATGTCTTAGGATTTTCCGCAAAGGGACAAACTCACCTCAAAGGCTTGAAAAAATCAGTAGAAATTGTGACTCGAATCGGTAAGGAACCTTGGGACAGTTTGACCCAACAAGCGGATCAGGTGTATCAGCTAGGCCATCCCCAATTGCCAGAACAGATCTGGGGGCGGGTGCCAGTGAGGGTGGAAGATCAATAAAGGGTGAATAGTCGAGCAACTACAATTGGAAGGATACGCAAAAAACTCTTCCAAGTCTTGTGATTTGTGATATAATATAAAAGATTGAAAATAATTTGAAAAAATTTAAGGAGAATCCTCATGGGACGTAAATGGGCCAATATTGTTGCCAAAAAAACTGCCAAAGATGGTGCCAACTCAAAAGTGTATGCTAAATTTGGTGTGGAGATCTATGTAGCTGCTAAAAAGGGTGAACCAGATCCAGAACTAAATACTGCTTTGAGATTCGTTATTGACCGTGCTAAACAAGCGCAAGTGCCAAAACACGTAATTGATAAAGCGATCGATAAGGCAAAAGGAAACACTGACGAAACCTTTACAGAAGGACGTTACGAAGGATTTGGACCAAATGGTTCGATGTTGATCGTTGATACTTTGACTTCAAATGTTAACCGTACAGCTGCCAATGTCCGTGCTGCTTTTGGTAAAAACGGTGGGAACATGGGAGCTTCAGGTTCTGTATCTTACCTCTTTGACAACAAGGGTGTTATCGTCTTTGCTGGTGATGATGCCGATGCCATCTTTGAGCTTTTGCTTGAAGCAGATGTTGATGTAGATGATGTCGAAGCAGAAGAAGGAACGATCACAGTCTACACTGCACCAACTGATCTTCACAAAGCAATCGTTGCTTTGCGTGAATCAGGTGTCGAAGAATTCCAAGTAACTGAATTGGAAATGATTCCTCAATCAGAAGTTGAGTTGTCAGGTGAAGATTTGGAAACATTTGAAAAACTTTACAGCGTTCTTGAAGACGACGAGGACGTACAAAAAATCTACACAAACGTAGATGGATTCTAATCACTCATAAGGATTGTAGTGAATCCCATAAATCAAGAAAAAGGATAGCTTCTCAGATCAAGCTATCCTTTTTCTCTGTCTGATGAGGATCTATCTTTTGTAAGTGATGTCCTGTATAAGCGTAAATACGGGTCAGGGGTGATTGGGAGAGCGTGGAAACCTTAAAATAGAAATAATGGTCTCGATGATCCCGACTTTTGGTGTGGTGAAGACGAAAGTAGTTTCGCTGGCCTGCTGCCATAGAGTGGAGAATATCATCTTCTAAAAAGACAAGCGGTGTAGAAGTAGCGGCCCACTTGTAAAAGTCCGTCTCAAATTGGTGGTAATTCTCCGAAAAATAATCAAATTGTAATTCGTGTTTAGTCTGAATAGGTTTCATAGGGTGTTTCCTCAGATTCAATAAAAATGATAGAGTCTACGAGGAGACGGTGGTAGTGGCCGTCGCTTTTGAGAAGAACCTCAGAAGCAGATAAGGTGTGAATCGAACCTGTGTAGGTTGCAAATTGATTCCCCTCTAGAGTCGTGATCGAGATCGTCGTTTGTTGTTGAAAGGCCTGCTCCAGGAGCTGGATCTGCTCAGCAAGTGGAAGAATCGTGAGCTGACTGCGGTCAATTTCTTTTGTATGCAGGGCAGTTGTGTGCTCGGATAAAAAGAAGCCGGCCCATTTGGCCATGCCACGATCTTGAAATTCTCGGGCGGATTGATAAGGGAGATAAGAACGGTCGATCATGTTAATCCATCTAAGCCTCCTGCGGAATGTCCGCCTGTTAGTTTACTGCGTGCAATGGCGCGTGAGTTTTCTAGTAGTGAGGAGCCTTTCTGAAGAGAGGTGAAGCCAAATTGGTCCCGAATGCGGTCGATGGTCTGCTGGAGTTTCTCCTCTTTTTCCAAGGCTACTGGGTCATCGAAGAGAGAAAAGAGTTGAAGAGACTCCTCGACAAGTTCTCCATAAAAAACACCAATCTGCCGAATGGCTCCTCCTTCGTACTTGGAGCGAAAGAGCCGCAGAACCGTATCGGATAAAAACTTAGTGGATTGGGTAGGCTCAATTTTTTGCTGGCAGTGAATAGACGGAAGCCCCTCGATTTTGGAGTAGGAGGCATGAATGGAGACCAGCTGGGTCTTTTTTTTTTCCCGTCGCAAGCGAATAGCCACCTGCTCAGCCATCTCCCGAAACACCAGTTCAATATCAGCTTGTAGATGGTAGTCATAGGGCAAGATTTGAGAGTTACCAATGCCTCGCGATTTCGGACGATAAGGCTTGTGGACATTGCTTTCATCAATGCCATGAGCATGGAACCACAGTTGAAGGCCCATGACTCCAAATTCTTTCTTTAAGAGATCTGGGTGAGCCTGGGCCAGTTCAGCAATCGACGTGATCCCGATCTTTTGCAATCGTTTTTCAGTGCGACGTCCAATGCCCCAAAAATCAGTGGGCTGAGGCAGTTTCCAGACCTTACTTTCGACATCTTCATAAGACCAATTGGAGCGCATATTTCGGCAATGCTTGGCTTCATTGTCCAAGGCTAGCTTGGCAAGAAGGGGATTGGCGTTGCTGAGGCCGATGGTAGAGTAGATTCCAGTTTCCTGCCAGATCCGTTTTTGGATTCTGGCAGAAAGGAGATCCAGTTTTTCCTTTCGAGAGAGGGAGGAATCTGGAATAAAATAATTTAAGGAAGAGGTCAGATCGATAAAGCCTTCGTCAATCGAGTAAGGGAAAATATCATCTGGTGCTGCAAATTCCTGAAAGACCTTTTGAATCTCCATATTGACCTGAATATAGGCATTCATCCGTGGAGGAACAATCAGGGTCCTCTTGGCCCAGGATTCAATGTAGGAAACAAAGGATGGATCCGTTGGCAATCCTTGCTTTTGGGCGACGTAGCTATTAAATTTTCTAGTCTTGAGATCAAAAGGTAGGTCGTAGCTACGGCTGACATTTTTCTTGCCAAAGACTTGTTTGAAAACGGGAGAGCTCGCCAAAATCAGACCAGCAGAATTGTCACTCCGACTCATGACGCAAAGGGAAGTCGTCAAGGGATTGAGCCCCAGACGGACACATTCACAACTGGCATAAAAACTTTTCATATCCACAAAAGCAATATCAGAATGAGGCTCACGTGAATAATCAAATAGCATATTTAAACCTCGAGTGGAAGAAAATGCCCGACCACAATGCCGACGATTTTGGGCTCGTCTTCATAGGGAGCAAATAAATCGTCGTAATCAGGGTTGATGGATTCTAAGCGCAAACCTTCCGATTCCCGATAGACT
This sequence comes from Streptococcus parasanguinis, assembly GCA_032477695.1. GTDB lineage: Bacteria > Bacillota > Bacilli > Lactobacillales > Streptococcaceae > Streptococcus > Streptococcus parasanguinis_Y. The sequence continues at coordinate 1,801 of JAWDWJ010000036.1, read as the reverse complement.
TTCTTGATGTAGGTTTTTCCGTTCCACATGAGGGCGTAGACAGCCCCATCATAGTCAAACCCAGTCTGCTTCATGAGGGCAACAGAGCCATTGGGATAGAGAGGTTCCATCGAATCACCTGATACCCAAGAAGCGAAATCATGCTGGATCTCTTGGTCAAAATAGACAGTTTCATAGTCCGTTTCGTTGTCATAAAAGGTGTGTCCCAAACCAGCTGCAAGCTCAACCGAAAGAACCTTATAAGCTGTCAAGGAAACAACTTTTTGCTGCTGTTCGAATAACTGGCTGGCCAACTGGTCGACTTTCTTTTGATGAGGTGGGGTTAATAAAGGGTAGGTGTAGAGTGCGGAGTCTTTGTTAATAAAGTAGTCCTCTTTAACGGAGAGGCGCTTGGCCAACCTCCTGAGATTTTTTTCGTGTGGCTCCGCTAAGCCATTCTCCCAACTGGAGTAAGTCTTGCGAGAAATCTTGAGATCCTCGTAGACATCTGCTTGGGTCAAGCCTTTTTCCAGGCGTCTTTCTTTTAGTTTTTTTGCATCAAACATGTCAGGCCTCCTATGTAACGTTTTAAAAGTTACATATAGTTTATCAAAAATGAATCCTTTTTGCAAGAGAAAAATTCAGTTGAAAACGAATGAAAAGACTTGATTTTGATTGAAAAAAGAGTATAATCATTTCTAAAATGTCTATAAATGAGGAACTATATGAAAAAAAGTTTTATCCACCAACAAAAAGAAATTTCGTTTGTTAAAACGACGTTTACGCAGTATTTAAAAGATAAATTGGACATCATTGAAGTCCAAGGGCCAATTTTGAGCAAGGTCGGAGACGGGATGCAGGATAACCTTTCTGGGATTGAACATCCGGTATCTGTAAAGGTCCTTCAAATTCCTGATGAGACTTATGAAGTCGTGCATTCACTTGCAAAATGGAAACGCCATACCTTGGCACGTTTTGGTTTTGGCGAAGGTGAAGGTCTCTTTGTCCATATGAAGGCCCTTCGTCCAGATGAAGATTCGCTAGACGCTATCCACTCTGTTTATGTAGACCAATGGGACTGGGAAAAAGTCATCCCAAATGGTCAACGCAACATCGCCTACCTTAAAGAAACGGTTGAAAAAATCTACAAGGCGATTCGTTTAACAGAACTAGCAGTAGAAGCGCGCTATGATATTGAGTCAGTTCTTCCAAAACAAATTACCTTCGTTCACACAGAAGAGTTGGTGGAACGCTATCCAGATTTAACTCCAAAAGAGCGTGAAAATGCCATTGCCAAAGAATTCGGAGCCGTTTTCTTGATTGGGATTGGTGGAGAGCTTGCAGATGGCAAACCACACGATGGACGTGCACCTGACTACGATGACTGGACAACAGAGTCTGAAAATGGCTACAAGGGCTTGAATGGCGATATCCTCGTCTGGAATGACGTTCTAGGTTCAGCCTTTGAGCTGTCTTCAATGGGAATCCGTGTCGATGAAGATACGCTTCGCCGTCAAGTTGCGATTACAGGGGACGAGGATCGTCTCCAATTAGAGTGGCACAAGGCCTTGTTAAACGGTCTCTTCCCACTTACAATTGGTGGAGGGATCGGACAATCTCGTTTGGCTATGTTCTTGCTTCGTAAGAAACATATCGGTGAAGTCCAAACTAGTGTCTGGCCTCAATCTGTCCGCGATGAATATGAAAATATCCTATAAGGAAGAAAGAGAGTGGGACAGAAATCGGTAATTCGTTAGAATTCGATTTCGTCGTCCCACCTCCGCACAGTTGAGTAGGGCTGTAAAAGCTGATGAAATCAGCG
>JAWDWJ010000035.1:0-28468 GCA_032477695.1 Streptococcus parasanguinis | reverse complement strand
TTTATTTTAATAACAAGTGAAACAAATCTTATATTGAATTTAGTCAGTCGATTGTTGTTGATTTTTACTGGAGCTAATTTTCCAGTTAGTAAATTGCCTTATATTTTCCAGTGGTTTTCTAAAATATTACCTTTGACAAGGTCTATTCAGATTGCTCAAGGTTTAATTGAAGGGAATAGTCTTTCAGAATATAATAAACTAATTTATGAAGAGTTAACCTTAGGTTTTTCTTTCATTCTAGTAGCATATATTCTTTTGAAATATATGGAAAGACAGTCACGTATCTCTGGGAAACTAGAGTTTACATAACTTTATTTTTTTAGATACTGTCAATAATTTTGTGTTTACACAACTTATTTTACACTACCATAGTTAGAATAGTATGTATTATTGATTTCATACTATTCTAACTATTTTTATTCAATTTCTTGAGGATTCTTCTGAGTCATATTTAGTAATTATTTGTAAATTAAATATTTTAATCAACTATTGGCATAAAGTTTCCAACGACAATCCCCACAATTCGCGGATCTTCATCATATGAAAGAAAAACATCTCTATACTTTGGATTGATAGAAACTAATCTTAATCCATGTTCCTCACGATAAACTCGTTTAATATAGGTCTGGCTATTGCAGACTACGGCATAAACTGCACCATCATAATCAAACCCTGTCTCACGAATGAGAGCCACTGATCCATTTTGATATTTGGGCTCCATCGAGTCTCCAGATACCCATGAAGCAAAATCATGAGCTAGTTCTTCATCAAAATAAACAGTATCAAAACTCTTATCATCATAGACTGTGGCACCAATACCAGCTGATAAGCTTTCATAGACACGATAAGGGAAGGCTGATATAGCAATAATGTTAGACTGCTTATCTACCAAATCTTTAACATAGTTCATAGCTTTGGTCTGATTGGAAGGATTCAGTTGCTTATAAAGCATAGTGATTTCTTCCTCGTAGAAGAAATCTTCAGTTACTCCTAAAATCTCAGCAATCTTTTTCAAGTTGGCCTTGTTTGGAACAGCTCTACCATTTTCCCAAGAGAAATAAGAAGAACGGTTAATATCAAGAAGCCTTGCGACTTCACTTTGTTTCATTCCCAACTCTTCCCGTTTTTGTTTTAATTTTGTACCATTGAACATCTCATGCCCTTTCTAACAATAACTGTGTTTTAGCGTTATTAACAGCTTGTCTTTCTGTTATCTTATCCTTTTTCCAAGCAAAGTAAATGATTTTACCATAATCAAAAAGTTGACCACAAGAAATATCTGACTTTTCAGCTTCCAAGGTCTTTCTAAACGCTTTATCCTTCAATTCAAAGATTTGTCGGTCTGACAGATAGCCGTCTCTAGTCAGCAAATGATAGACCTTAGCTAGCATATCTATGATAACTTGCTGATACTCTGCGATAATAGAGGATTTTAACAAACCAAACATATCCACAATTTTATCTAACTGACCGTTTTTATAGTCTTGAATAGCATTGTTAACCTCATCTAATGAATGAGTCGTTTCGTGACTGAATAAGTCTCTCAAGCGATAGACCAAGGCCTCAGCAGAAACTTTTAAGTCCTTCATCACTCGTGAAAAACTATCATGCCTATAAAATATCTTTGACAGCAAAATAATGCTTGGCATTAGCACAAATGCAGAAAAGAGATTTGCTTCGCTCTCAAAGATAGAGTCGGATTCATCTTTTAGCTCTGTAAAGAAAGAGCCAGTATGCTTTAGCAGAAAATGCCCCAACTCATGGCACTTGGTGAAGTTTTGCCTCACTTGCGGATTTTCCTTTTCATAGGAAAAAGAAACACCACTCTCATCAATCAAGGTCAGTCCTTCAATCTTGCGACTGGAAAAATGATGCTCCATAACCTTGATATTGTGACTCTCAACCACATGATTGAAGAACCCTTCAAAATCATAACCTAAAAGAGAAGAGTCATTCTCCTTGATATACTTGTAAATATAATGATTTGCAACTTCCTTAATTTGGCTGTATTGTGTATTATCCATAATACCTCCTTGAAGTTTTGTTGTTTTATAAACTAACAAAAATTATATAGAAAAAGTGGACGATTGTCCACTAGAAATCTATACTTGCTTTTTTGATTCTTCTGCTAGTTTTACTAAATCCAAAAAACCATATTTTTCTGTTTCCCTTATAGGGTAGGTCGCATAGACATAATCAATAAAATCATTCCAAGATTTGTATTTTGTCTCTTCAATAATATTATTTATTAAAACTTCTTCATCAAAAGTTAAATCATAAGTCAACGATTCAAGTCCATGCTTTGCTTCGACTACGTATTTTTTTGTACCAAAATTGGATACTTTCTCAACAATTCTAAGTTCAGAATCATCATCGGCCGCATCAAATACATCAGAGACAAATGGACCATAATGATTAAAGTACCAATTTATATCTGTTACCTGTCTACCAGTTTTTAATGCACTTTCCCAATCTAACAAATAAATCAATTTAGTCAATCTTGTTTTAGTTAGCTCATGTCCATCAGAAGGATAATACTTCAATACATATCGTAAAACACTGTCAACTTTTGTCTGCATATCAAGCTCCCTCACTCTCTAATTGATTTCGTGTCCATTATATCATAAAGATATTGTACATAAACTTTCATTTCTTTAGACACTTTTCGATGTAATTTTTTCTCATCTCCATCGCTACTAAATTTACCTAACTTATCTTTGGTTGACTCAATCACAATAACTCCAATAGAAGGAAGATTATCTTTAGCAACATTTAACACATAGAAGGTTCTTGGTTTCATTTTTAAATTTGTTACTTCATCTCTACTATATCCAACAGCTTGTTGTTCTTCAAAATATGCTTCACTTCCAATGTCAGGTAGTATCTTTAAGAAATCGTCACTATCGCCTTCCCAGCATTTAGAGATAAAACCTTTATTCTTTGGATAAGAAGTTCTTCCTTGTACAGAATATGTTGGGTGCGAACTATATCTAGCAATAACTAAAAAATTATTCTCTCTCTGTTGTCTATAATACACTGAGATTCTATCTGTGCGACCAAGACCAAACTGAATAAACAAAAACTTCAGAAAATCATTTAAATGCTTTTCTCGAATCTCTCCAGCAATTTCAACTTCTTCTTGTAACCCGCTAATCTCATTCCTTTGTGCTTTAACTTCGCTATTAAGCTTATCTATTTTCTCATTTTGTGCATCTATCTCTTCTTTAAAGTTTTTATTTTCTACGGTATTTACAATAAAATCTAGTATAAAGATAAAGACTCCAATAGGAATCAATACTACAATATTCGTTTGAAAAATTCCGATAAATGCAATTAACAAATAAAGGAATGGTTTAATTAGCATTGTTGTCTTGGAAACTTTCCAAGTTTCTTTAGTAATTTCCCAAAAATTTCTAAGATGCTGTTTTACATTATCCACTCTATTTCAAATCCTCCTCAAAAGCTTTCTTTCTCTCCTTCATAAACTGAAGTAGCTCTTGTTTGAAGACTTCTTTTTCTTCATTACTCATACCGTCTGATGTGGTTCTGAAGAGCAATTCTACTTCTGACAAGTCAATATCATCATTGGTTTCATTTGATACCAATGTATTGACAGATACATTAAAGAGTTTGGCAATCTTCACGAGATTGTCATAACTTGGACGTTTTTTACCTTGCTCCCAATAAGCGTATCCTTGTTGCGAAATTTCGATAGCTTTTGCGACTTGAGCTTGGGTCATTTTAGCCTGTTTTCTCAAGGTTTTAAGATGTTCCGCAAGATCCATTATCGTTCCCCTTAAAAAAATATTTTTAAATTTTTTTCAAAAAACCGTTGACATTCACAACCCATGGTTGTATAATATAATCAACAACTGACGGTTGTATAGCAATTGAAAATAATAACCTTATCTTCAAGGCTAAATCACGATCTTTGACAATTAAATAAAAAGTGCGTCTGACAACCAGAGGACTGATTATCAAATCACACAATTAACTTAGTAACTTTATTGTAATATATTTGATAGGTAAAGTCAAGTCCGTTTTATGGTTGAAGCGAAGATAAAAAACAAGAATCCATTCTTGTGGGCTTCCACGCATTTCGGACTTTCGCACTTTTCCGAATAGTAAAGTGAACTGGCTTCGCCAAAGGGCGTAAGAGAATCTTTTGGGCATGATCATGACTACCTAAAGAGATTGGCTGGGAAAGCGATGGTAATTGACGCAAAGCACCTTGCTAAACGTTGCCACCGTGGAAAGAGGGATCTTTCCAACCAAATAACTTTTCTTTACTGCTGTCTATCTTTCGATAGACCTACTCTCAAGCTACTAAGTTCTTTCCTTTTTTCACTTAGTAGCTTTTTTACTTATTACAATAAAGGAGAATGATATGACAAACTTTTTTCGCATTACAATGTAAACGACTCTATGATAACTATGAATTCACCTATGGCATGTTTAGTGAATCTGATAAACTACAGGCTAAACTCTATGCTCAAGCTCAAATAGATTTAGATCGCCTGGTTCGAGATGCTCATAGAATTGGCTATGCTCATGGTGATATTGATCTTTATAGTCGCATGTTTAAACGCAAATTATTTACCCACTATTACTCAAGAGTGAAGCAACTAGCTTAACTCTTTTTATTTTACACTCAGAAAGGAAAATCTTATGATCTCAGAAACACTTAAAATGAAACCAGAATTTATTGGCCCTGCTTACTACGAACGTTTAGGAGATGCTCCTAAATTTATTTTTGGAAAAGAAGGCAAATACCAACGTCACATTCTAAACAGCGCAGAGCACGGAGCCTTCCATGTCATCACACCAGCTTCTACAACGGTCTTTCCAGAAGATTCTCTAGTAGAAGCGGTCAACCCAATCTTTTTCCCAGACACTGCTTTAAATGGCAACACTGTTGCACCTTATCTCAATGTCTTTGCGGAAAAATTGGTACTCAAAAAATAAGAAATAAAAGGAGAAAATCACATGGCTAAAATTGGATTAAACTACGGAGAAAAACTACAAATTGCTGACAAGACTTATCGTGTTATTACAGACGGGTTAGATGTCCCAGCTGTCCTTGGAAAACTGACTTTCCGAGGCATTGAGGGCCCTGATATCATCTTTGAAGTGGATCGCTCACAACGGAATCCTGATGGATCATTTGTACAAGTCAATACGGGTGAGATCCGTGGGATTGTCGTAGGGATTCACTCTTCTGTCCAGCATGAAACTCTCTTTTTCACTATCGCAGATATGTCTGAGTCTGAAATTGAAGACCTGGGTATTAAATACCGAGAAGAAATTGAACTAGAAGATATTGTTATCACGCATACCCACGTCAATCGTAATGATATCTATAAGCTCTTTGCTTCTAAAATCAAGAAAAAAGCTGGAGGCGCACCGTCTAAAGAAAACAAACCGGTAGAAAATAAGAAAGAAAACTAGGAGGTGATGCAGGATGAAACTCTTTACCTATCGTGGAAAAAGAGTTCGAGTTTTTCATCGTAAACTAAAGGGAATCACATGGTTTATCTGGTGGTTTCCTTTTTTGTTGGCTATTAGTTACTACAGCTACTTACATTTAGAAGAATTAAAAGTCCATCCTTTACCCCAAGGATATTTTCTAGGAGCTGGGCTTCTCTTTTCTTTGCTTCTCTCTTGGTTTATCAATCGAGTTTGCTACAGGAAGATGCTCTTTTTTCAAAAGCTAAACAGCCTTCGAATTCTTTCTCGTTTTTTGCTTGAGAATAACCTCTATCTAGTTAAAAAGGTTAGACGTGAAAACAAGATCATTGAAAAAATCACCTTGCCTCAAGTGTATATCAAGCAGTCTCGCTACAAGATTGAAGTGAGTTTTATTTTGGAGGGCAATAAGTTCCAAGATCGCTTTTTAAACCTTGGAGCTACGCTTGAAGTCATGTTTAACGGAGACTTTCGCAATAAAACCTTTGATAACCGCTTTATCAAATATGAAATTGCTATTAATCGGATTGATAGCCGTATCACCATCGATGAAGTAAAAGTCAAGGGATCAAATCTCCAGCTCATGAAAGATGTATCTTGGGATTATATTGAAGAACCTCATCTTCTCATTGGCGGTGGAACAGGTGGAGGAAAAACAGTTGTTCTCATGACTATAATCTATGCACTAGCTAAAATTGGCTTTGTTGATATCTGTGATCCAAAGAATTCTGATCTAGCTGGATTAAAGAAAATTCCAGTCTTTCATGGCCGTGTTTATACTAGTAAGGAAGATATCATCAACTGTTTTAAAGAGAATGTAGAGTTCATGGAAAAACGCTATGAGCGGATGTCCACTTCGCCAAGATTCCAAGCTGGAAAGAACTTTACTCACTATGACATGAAACCAAAATTCATCCTGGTAGACGAGTGGGCAGCCCTCATGGCCAAGATTGATCGTGACTATAGCCAACAGTCAGAACTCATGGAATACCTCTCACAATTAGTTCTAGAAGGTCGTCAAGCTGGAGTCTTTATCATCTTTGCTATGCAACGGCCCGATGGAGAATTTATCAAAACGGCTCTTCGGGATAATTTTATGAAGCGTCTCTCCGTCGGTCATTTAGAATCAACAGGATATGACATGATGTTTGGTGATGCTAATAAAACAAAAGAGTTCAAAAAGCTAGATGAAATCAATGGAGTTAAGGTCAAAGGACGAGGCTATATCGCAAACAATGGTGAGTTGGCTGGTGAGTTTTTCTCTCCTTATGTACCGCTTGATCAAGGTTTTTCCTTCTACGATGCCTACTCTAACATTCCGATTATGGAGTTTGAAGGAGAAGAATTCTCAGTATTTGAAGAATATAAACCAACGGTTGAAACAATTGATCCTATAGAGGAAGAGGAGACTTTAGAAAATGAACCAAACAAACGACCACTCAAAGAATTTGCGGACGAACAAAATCTTAAAATGCCAACCTTACGCAAGATTATCTATCTCTTAACAGAACAAGGGATCATCTTTGAACGGACTGTATCCGCTATTCTAGTGGATCCTTTTCAAGAAAAACTTCTTCTTGAAATCCTCGCTCAATTTGAAGAGGGAGGACGCTTTCTAATTCCGAGAAACTATTTGAAATAAAAAAGAATGCTGATAAATCAACATTCTCTAACTGTATTTTTTTTATGAAGATATTAACTTTTGTCTGTTTAGCTACCAAAAGGCTACCAATAAATTTGAATTATTTTTAATATGATTTTTAGTAATATACATTATTACTGAGTTTCAATCTTTTTAACAATAGCATAAGGTTATTGTTAAAAAGGTTTACCTCGACAAACTAAAAGATATTATTTAGTTTATAATCGTATTATTTTATTCGCTATATCTTCTACAAACCTCTTATCGTGTTCCACAAATATGAGTGTAGGATTTGCTTCTTTTATAATTTCCTCAATCTGTATTCTTGATATTACATCTAAATAATTCAGTGGTTCGTCCCAAATAAATATATGAGCTGGCTTTGACAAACTTACAGCAATTAAAACTTTCTTTTTTTGTCCATCGCTATAGTTCTTCATATCTATTTCAAATAATTCTCTTGCAAAATCTAATTTTCTAAGAATTGTTTTGCACAATGTTTCATCAACACCTTGCTTATGAATATACTCGTTTAGGCTACCTGTTAAATTGGATGTATCTTGAGGAACATATGATATTTTTAAATTACTTGCTAATTTTACATCACCTGAATACTCGTGATTTAGACCTAATAAAATTTTAATCAAGGTTGATTTTCCGCTACCATTACCCCCATATATAGCCACTATATCACCTTGCTTTATATCAAAACTTATATTACTTAATATCTGCTTTTTTCCATAATATGATGATAAATCGCAAACTGATATTAGAGGATTTTTGTGGTGATGTAACGGATGCAATAATAGACTTTCCTTTGTTTCAATATCTTTTAGTAAATTCTGTTTTTCTTCTATTGCCTTATTTTGTCTATTCTCCAAATTCTTAGATTTTTTCATCATCTTAGCTGACTGATGACCTATATGCCCCTTGTCTGGTTTTACACCTGATACTTTCACGCCGTTTTTAGTATTTTCAACTTTATCAGACCAAATTTGACTTTGTCTTGCAGCTTCTTTTAATCGTTTAATATCTTTTCTTAATTTCTCATTTTGACTAATCTCAAATTGGTCTTTCATCAATTTATTTTCATACCACGATGTAAAATTTCCTGATTGGACATCAATAGAATTCCTGTTAATAGAAATAATATGATTGATACAACCATCTAAAAAATCTCTATCATGTGATATAAGCAAAAAACCTTTTTTATTTTTCAGATATTCACTGACAATTTTTCTTCCGTCCATATCTAAATGGTTTGTTGGTTCATCTATAAGTAAAAAACCATCTTCTCTTGTAAACAAAATAGCTAAAAGGATTTTTGTTTGTTCTCCTTTAGAAAGCGTTTCAAACTTTCTGTAAATAAGACTCTCATCTACCTTTAGCAAATGAAGTTCTCTAAATAATTTCCATTCTTCCTCATCTGATATTAGTTCTCTATATAACTCAATCCCTAATTTTGAAGTATCACTTAAATTGGGTGGGAATTTAATAAAGTCAACACTTTTGCTGATTTTCCCCTTATAAACTTCTTGGTTTAGAAGCAGCTTAAATAGTGTTGATTTCCCAATTCCGTTTCTTCCTATTAGTCCTGTTTTCCAGTTCGTATCAAATGAAAATGATACATTTTCAAATACAGGTTTTACATAGCCATAATATGAGAAAGTAAGGTTTTCAATTTTAATTGTTGACATAAAAACACCCCCTCAAATTCAGATTTGAGTATTTCTTTTTCTAAACTCAAAATATATTCTTTCAATTAGACTCACCTCCTAACAAAATTCTAATTTGTTCTATTATACCAAATTTACTCCTGTCACATAAAGCTAAACAGAAAAATATTACAATCTTGTAATTACTGTATTTCTATTAAGCTTAACTTTGCCTTTTCTCTTGATATAGTCTTCAATATCAAACACATTCTTTTTATCAAAATCTTCAAGTAACTTATAATTCTTGTGCTTTGTAATATCGAACTTATCCGACAAAAATGGTCTGACGCCTCAAAGCTGGAAGATATCTTGCCTCTCGTTTCCTCTATTTTCCCAGCATTTAATAAATGCTTTAGCTTGCTTTTTTTGTTCCCGGCTATTATTCACTTTGTGCTCCCCAACTACCACATTATTTTGATTTATTTAATAAATCCTTTAAAGTGTTAATAATTTTGTTTTTATCTGTTTCTGTCAATTCATACTCTCTCAATAAACTAACAATTTCTTCTAGTCCGTCATCACGTCCTTTTAAAATCTCAAAAGATGTACCAAATATTTCAGCTAATTTTTCTACTGTTTCATCTTTCGGATTTCTCCCTCCGTTTTCCCACCTAGCGTACTGGGCTTGAGCTACACCTAACTTTTCAGCAACTTCTAATTGAGTAAGTCCTGCTTCTAGTCGGGCTTTTTTTATATTGTCTTTTAACATGTTATAATTCCTTTCGTTTTTCTATTGACTTATAACCAAAATGGTTGTATTATGCTTATATATCCAAAATGGTTATATAAAAACAAAGCATACAAAATAAGTGATACTAGTTAACTTTATGAGTATGCAAAAACACCCCAGAAAGCTCTGCAAAGCGTTCTGAGGCTTTCGTTTTAAACCAATACAATTATACCAAAATGGTAATAAATAGTCCATAAGAAGCGAAATATGGCTAGATTGAGGATGTTATGACATCTATACAATTGGTATTTCCAATCAATAAAATGAACAATACTCATTCTTTTTATTCGCCTAGTTTAGAAGAATATATTCAAGTAAATGATAATGAATTTGAAGATATTAGAAGTGAAGAAATTGAGCTTCGAGCACTTGAACTGCTCTCGACTTTTCTAGACAAGTACTTTAGCTATTTTTTAAACCAATTAAATTGAAGGTTGGGAGGCAAGTGCGAGGGCGCAGGCCGAAGGCAAAGCGCCCGAAGCATGAAGTACTTCCAACCTTCAATTTAAAAGCTGGCGTTTCTAACAGCCAGCAAACCGATACACTTAAGACAACGTCCTAAGTAACGAGTCATTGGCAAAAATCAATAGTAGCAACGAATTACGCAGATTTTAAGTATAGAAAGGAGGCGTTACAGTTGAAAAATACCATTCAATCTCTACGAGAATATCAAAGTCAAGTAGATTTATCAAAACTAGAAAAATCTATTTATATCAGCATTGACAGATTAACAGTAATCTTTGATAGTGAGAACCAATCACTTAGACGAATATTTCGTGAATTACGAAAATCACTCGATAATATAATTCAAGAATTTAGTATTCAAGAAAATCTAAGAGAAGACTATTTTACTCTTTATAAAATGATAAACGAAGATAGTATAAATCTAATTTTCTTTCAACTATCGGATTATGGTGGTTATCAAGTCATACGCCTAGACTTCAACCCAAACTCACTAAAAGAATTTGAGGGGTTACAAGTGTGGAGGCAGATTATGAATTACGCTCGATTAAATCGATTAGAAATTAGACTGTCACGATTAGATCTTGCTTTTGATATCTTTAATAGGCCAGAAATAGTTTTTTTACAACATATCAAAGGAGGGGTTAGTCATAAAATATTCTACGGTAGAGGGGGAAATATAGAAAGTAAATACTGGGGTGCAAGTGGTAGCAACGTTCAAGTACGTTTGTACGATAAGAATATAGAGGTATTAAGTCACAAAAGAGATGATAAATTAAAAATAGAAAGCAAGCCCTTTTGGTGGCGGTTAGAGTTCCAACTTCGGACAAAGGCTATAAACGAAGAAACCATTTCAGAGATTTCTAAACGATTGGAGAATTTTAGCTTTTTTAGTCTTTCAAGTGTTCCAGATGATAGCAAAGCATTTGCTTATATCTTTCTCCATGAACCTGCACTCTTACCCGAATTATTCCCCTATCTGAAACCTAACACTATTAGAGTTAAAAAGACTAGGCTTAGAAAACATTTAAAAGCATTTGATAGTAGCTCATTTTCTTTAGAGCTACAAGATGCACTTAAAGAACAAACCCCACGATTAAATAATGAACTCAAACAATTAATAGGAGAATTCCTAGAACTTACTAGTAAAGGAGAAATTGATTTATGAACGATAAATTAACTATGACAGTACAAGAAATTATGGACTTAGGTTTTTCAAAATGGACTGCTTATAATATTTTACGGCAAGCAAAACATATTATGGTCGAGCGTGGTTTCGATTTCTATAACAATAAAGGACTTGGAACTGTTCCAGTATCAGTTGTAGCAGAGATACTTGGATTGGAGGAACTCCATGTCAAAAACTAGATATACCGGTGTTACGAAAGATGATAAGACTGGCAAATATACTTATTATTTTAAAGCTGGAGTTGACCTAGCTACTGGTAAACCTTATCAAGAACGTAGACGTGGTTTTCAAACCGCAAAAGAAGCCTTTGAAGCACGTACAAGAGCATTGAACAAGGTACAACAAAAAGGAGGAATTAAGCATACTCAATGGACTTTTAAGCAGTTTATGGAAGAAGTTTTTATGCCAAATTATTACGCTACAACAAGTCCGGATCTCGAACACAGACGTCAAGTTATATTCGATGAATTTATTCAATACTTTGGTAAGAAAAAACCTAGAGAAATTACTACTTATGATGTGATTAATTATAGAAACGGTTTATTAGAGAGATATTCAAATTCATATGCAAGAAACAAGATGACTTTGCTTAATCAAGTTTTGAAAACTGCAAAAAAATATGGATTGATTTTTCATGAAATTCCCACAAGTAATATCAGTCCAATTCCAATCATAAAAAAACATATAGATTTTTGGACAAAAGACGAGTTCCAAAAAGTAATACAATGTCTTGATAAAAAGAGTTATTTTGAGCACTTTGTTTATACGCTTTTTTGGCTTTATTATTTTACAGGAATGCGTGTAAATGAGGCGACTGCTCTTTATTGGGAAGATGTAGATTTTGAAAAGAAAACTCTAGCAATCAATCACAACTTACAGTATATAAACCGTGAAAATTGGGTTCGGCGTAACAAACTAAAAACTGAAAGCTCCAGACGAACCATTGGCCTTGATGATAATACTCTAAACGTACTTAAAGAATGGAAAGAACGACAAGCAAAAGTTGACAAGATACCATTCATTCTATCACTTGATGGAAATCCATATCGTAAACGTAGTATTAGAGACCAGATTCTAAAATATTCTAAACGAGCAGGAGTTAAATACATTCAACCAAAAGGTTTAAGACACTCCCATGCGTCATTACTTATTAATGAATATAATGTAAATGCTCTATATATTCAAAGACGATTAGGTCATTCTGATGTCAAAACTACACTACCAAATTAGCTACCAAAAAAGGAAATACACCTCAAAAAGCCTCATTTTAAAGGGCTTTTTTTCATATTTTCCCACTATTTCTAATAGGGGGGTTACAATTGGCAAAAACGCCAAGTCCACCCCACCTCATTCCTTATGGGAGTTGGGTTTTCAATTTTTATGAAGTGTGTCACTTTCGTCAAAAAAGTGTGTCACTTTGTTAGAAAGAGGTGTTGCGATGAATGGACAAAATTAGTCCTTTTCATATTAAGAATTTCAGAAAACAAACAGGACTTAGTCAAAAAGCATTTGCACAAGCTGTTGATCTTCCGACTAGAACCTATCGTTCTTATGAAACAGGCGAAAGAGGACTGACGATTGATAAGTTTAGAGAACTTAAAGAAAGACTCGGTTACTATCAAGATTGTGATAAAAACAGTCTTCGGGCTCAGATTGACTATCTACGATTGACCTTTCCTAGATTAAAGGATCTAGATGCTTTCTGTGAAAACTTCCTTCACTGTCACCTAAGCGAATTTACAGACCAAGAAACCCGTCTCATGAATTATACCCACTTATGGCAACGAGGAAACATCTGGATTTTTGATTTCTTTGATAAGTCTGTGACCAATGACTACCAAACTTGTCTTCAACTATCCGGGCAAGGATGCCGTGAGTTAGAACTACTTCTAGAAGACAAGGGGATCACTTGGCAGATCTTTCTTCAAAATATTCTTTATTCCTATGAAGACGTTCGGGTGAAGCGACTCGATATCGCTCTAGATGAACTCTATAAGGGTTACGGTCACGAGGACGAACAAATTCAAATTCCCAAATTGATTGATAAACTCTATTCCAAAGAGATTGTTCTAGACACGATCAAGAAATGGAATATCACAGGTGGTGGATCATTTACAGATAATGAAGACATGGAAGCTAATCATGGTTTGTCCATTTACTTTGGAAGCCGTCAAAGCCAACTCTACTTTAACTTTTATGAAAAGCGCTATGAAATAGCTCGAATGGAAAACATCTCCTTGGACGAATCCTTGGAGATTTTTGGTATCTGGAATCGCTATGAACTCCGCTTTTCAGATCAGAAAGCCCAAGGCATTGTAGAGGAATACATCAACGGTGTAGATCTCGGAGAAATCGCAAGAGGTATCATCAATAAAGAAATCCAAGTCTATGATGGTGTTACTCGTTTTGGAGCCTATAAACCTGATGAAAAATGGCAACGTCTCTTTGGAGGCGTCGAACCCTTAAAACTTTCAACCAATCCACAACCATACAGTATTGAGCGAACGATTCGCTGGCTGACCTATCAAGTTGCTAACTCCCTTGCACTAGTCACTGAAGCAGACAAGATCCTCCAAACAGAATACATGAAGATGATTCAGAACAGCGGAGAGATCACTGATCGAGGAAAAGCCATGTTACGACTTCTCAAAGCCAATAAACACTATGAACACTAGAAAGGAAAAACTATATGGAATACAAAGTTCAAATCAATTCACTAGAAAACTTTAAAGCTTGGTCTGGTGGACTAACCACCTTAAACACCGTCCGTGAACGTGGTGGAGTAGATACCCTAACTGTCATTTGTGAAGATATCTTCTCTGGTGATACACCAACTGAAGTACAAATCAATGACTGGCTCTGGTTCGATACAGATTTTATCTACCAAGCTCTAGGCTACGATGATCTGCTTGAGGCTTCTTAAGATGTTAAAGAAGATCTATCAAGCTGACTTTTTACTTCTTCCAGAACATGAATTCTGGAATATGTATATCCTCTTACGAAAGGGCAAAGACTTCTACTATGAATGCGCTGGAAGATCTACCGAAAAACCACCAGATGCGAAAGGTTTCTATGACTATGAACATGCCTGTTTCACGCTAGATGGTCAAGTGTTGAGCGTAAATAAAAAAATGCGCCCCTCACTGATTATTTATATCCAAAAGACAATCAAAGACAATCAAGAAAAATTTAGAAAGGAAATTGAAATGGCTACTAAAACTATTTTTGAAAAGAAAGTCTCTCAAGTCACGAATGAACTGGGAGAATTACTTAAAAAGAAAGATCACAGAGAGGCTTGGACCAAGGCTGGAGAATTAAATAGTCTCCTTAAAAAAGAAGAAGCCAAGGATCTAAAACCTCAATTGGTCGAACAACTCCAAACTGAGCTACGAGGCTACTATTACATTAATGGCGAGATCGAAAAAGCCAATAAGCGCCTTTATGCAAAAGGCTCAAAGCTCATTGAGCTTGCTGGTCTCTAAAGGAGGATCTATGGATAAAGCTAAACGCTACTTGCTTCAAGCAAAAGAATATCTCTCACACTTTAAAAAGGTGGAGAAAAAAGGAGGGCCACCAAAACTAAAAGTCACCAATAAAAAGACCGTCAATATTGCAGTCATAGGAGGAATTTCTTTCCTCCTATTTGTTGGTTTCTTGGGATCTATCCGTGCTATCACACTTTCAAATAAGGTAGGAACCCTACAAGCTCAAGTGGAGGCTACTAAAAAACAAAAGGCACAGCCAATGGAGTCTAGTAGAAAATATGACTACAAACTCCAGTACTACTTGAACGACTATGTCTATGCTTACTTCACCCTTCCGCAAGAAGGGGATAAACAACAAGCTCAAGTGGACTACCTAAATAGCTTTTACAACTTCATTCCCGATGTGAAAGCCCAAGGTCAAGTTCGAAATCCTAGTGAGCTTCTCTATTCTCAGTTAGTGACTGTAGAAGGGGAGGTTGCGACCTATAAGATCAAATACAAGGAAACGATCCGCCGGGATAATAACACGGAAGAAAAAGAAATTGTGACAGGTTTCAATATTCCTTTTGATGAAAAAGATGGAAAATATTACGTTTCTGGCCTTCCTTGGTTTTCTGCCATTGAATCCTCACAAGCTGGACACTTTAGCGAAGATGATAAGCTCCAACTCACTGCCAATGATCATTTTTCAGACAGCGAGCGAAAGAAAGTAGAGAAATTCCTCAAGGTCTTCTTTACCAACTACACCACAAGCCAAGATAATCTTAATCTGATTGCTAAGGATGTGGATATCATCGCAAATAGCACTTTCAAAACGATCGACTACACTTATCTCAAACAGGACGGTGATGATTTAATCGCTTATGTCCAAGCTACCTTTGAAGTTGGAGGTACCACTCACTCAGAAAACTTCACCTTTACTCTCTCAGAAAAAGAAAAGACCTACTATGTCACAAAACTAGAACACACCATTCCACTGAATTATGCAAATGATAAAGAATAGGAGAACTTTATGAATACAAACAATCTACGAACCTTCCTTCAGGGTGATGGAATTTGGATCCTGACAGCCATTGCCGTGCTCTTAGCGATCAAGGCTTGGCGGAACAGTTCCTGGCTTCAACTCTTCTCTGTCGTTGGTTTCTATGCCGTTATTGTTTCAATTGCGAAAGGACAAGATATCCTAAAAGCAGTCGGCTGGTTCCTGCGACTCTTCGGTATTGAATCAGGACTTTAAGTATGAACGAAGAAAGACTTTATGATTACAGTAAGGGCCTAAATGCTCCTTATTGGATCCAAGAAATCAAGACAAAAAAGGGCACTCGACTATGGTACTTTGCGACACCGATGCAGTTGTCCTTTTTCATTGTCTTTATCATCGTTTTTGTGACCATGTTACTCTTTGGAGGGTTTATCTTTGTGCCACTCGCAAAAATCACTCACTCAATTTCTCTCTTGCTCTATTGGTATCTCCCTTATAAATTGGCAAAGTTCTATACGGAATACGAACCTCACGGTAAAAAGATGCACGTCTTTATCGGAGATTACCTGATTTACTTCTGGGATTTTAAGCTAAACAAAAAAGCTATCTACCACGAAGATCGAATAGAGCCTGTAGAAGAAATTGTCTTTGAAAAAACAAATCTATAGAAAAGGAGGACCTATGAGTATTACTTTAACTTATCCTATTAGGGAAACACATGAAAATCTAGCTCTCAAAAAAGATCAAACAGTCGTTGCGTATTACCGTATTCCAAACACTCCCATCACGATTACGGATGATGAAAAAAAGCACAAACACAAAATTACGGTTGCTCAAATGATGAAGAAGCTCCAGAAAAACAAGTTCTTTGAAATATCTCTGATCCCTAAAGACTATCTCTTAGAAGAGAAAATGCGGGACTTTTCAGATGCTCTAGCAGATGATAGTCGTGAACTAGGAGAAGAACTGCTTCTTTACACAGTGGATCGTCTAACAGATGAAATGGAAATTCCTTATCAGTTTGATTGGGTCGTCGGAGTAACCTTACGCAAACAAAATCATGGAGCTACAGTAAAAGACTTGGCCTATGAGAGCTTTAATGAGTTCACTGAAAAAATCGCAAAGGGTCTTGGCTATGAATATGAATTAAGTCCCACTTGGTATGAAGACTATAAAAGTGATGAATTCACTATTTTTCAAGCTTTCTCCGTCCTTCGGGCAAAACGGTTATCTAATGAAGAACTCTTTTATTACCAGCGGATGCAGTACCTTCGCTATATCCCTCACTACAAGAAAGAGGTACTCGCTAATCGTGCTCAATTCAATATCACAGACACCTTGATCAAAGTCCTAAAAGGTGGCTTCCTCAAGCTAGAAAGCCCTTATGGATCTTCCTTTGTGACGATTCTTCCGGTTGGTAAATTTCCTGTTCAATTCAATGGTTTTCACCTGGGCGAATTTATCCAACGCTTAAACTTTCCCGTAGAACTACGAATTAAAGCAGAATTCATTGATACTGGTAAAATCAAGGGTCGAATGGGACGTTCGAATACACGTTACAGAAACATTATGGAAGAGGCAGAAAATACCGATACTGTCCAACAAGACGAGATCATCATGGGTTCCATCTCCCTAAAAGACTTAATGAAGAAAGTCGGAAACAAGGAGGATATCATTGAATACGGAGCCTATCTGATCGTCTCTGCTTCTAGTGTGAACCAACTCCGTCAAAGACGACAAGTGGTTTTAAACTATTTTGATGATATGGGAGTCGAAATTAGTGAAGCCTCTCAAGACGGACCTTATCTCTTTCAAGCGTTGCTCTATGGAGAAAACCTCCAAAAGAAAACTCGCACCTGGACACATATGGTCACAGCTCGTGGATTTTCAGAACTCATGCCCTTCACCAATACCTCTTCTGGGAACCGTATCGGTTGGTATATTGGCCGAGTAGATAACTGGACAGGCCGTTGGGACAATATTTCTAAAGCTATTGATTCCTCAAAGAACATTGTCCTCTACAATGCGACAGTGGGAAATAAAGAAGATATCGCTGGAAAGATTACCAAGAACCCGCATATCATCATCACGGGTGCAACAGGGCAAGGAAAATCTTTCCTTGCTCAGATCATCTTTTTAAGTGTGGCCTTACAAAATGTTAAAACCCTTTATATAGACCCTAAACGAGAACTCAGAAATCACTACCAAGAAGTGATTAACTCACCTGAATTCGCACGTCTCTATCCTGAACGAAAGAGACAGATCGAAAACTTTAACTTTGTAACACTGGATAGCTCACTACCATCAAACCATGGAGTCTTAGATCCTATTGTCGTTCTAGATAAAGAACAGGCTGTAGAGGTCGCAAAAAACATGCTTGAGTTTCTACTACAAGCAGTAGATGATGTCACAATGGACCAGAAAACAGCGATCACAGAAGCTATTAATGCGATTGTGGAAAAACGGGTCGCTGGTGAGAAAGTCGGCTTTAAACACGTATTAAAAGTGCTGAGAGAATCCACTTCCTCTGAAATTGCTTCGGTTGGTCGTTACCTGACCTCAATTGTCACAAACTCTATCTTGGAGTTAGCCTTTTCAGATGGAACCACTCAAGGACTTAACTACGAGTCACGAGTGACTATCCTAGAGGTCAATAACCTCAAACTACCAAAAGACGATTCCACAAAAATTTCAGATCATGAACGGAACTCTATTGCCCTCATGTTTGCGCTTGGTGCCTTCTGTACCCACTTTGGAGAACGAAATGAAAATGAAGATACCATTGAGTTCTTTGACGAAGCGTGGATTCTTATGAAGTCCGCAGAAGGAAAAGCCGTTATCAAAAATATGCGTCGGATTGGACGCTCCAAAAATAATACCTTGGCACTAATTACTCAATCTGTACATGATGCAGAAAATGATGATGATACAACTGGATTTGGGACTATTTTTGCTTTTTATGAAAAGTCTGAACGAGAAGATATCCTAAAACATGTCAATCTAGAAGTCACTGAAAGTAATCTCGAATGGATTGATAATATGATTTCTGGTCAATGCCTGTACTATGACGTGTACGGTAATCTCAATATGATCTCTGTACACAACATCTTTGAAGATATTGATATGCTTCTAAAACCGATGAAAGCTACGGTATCATCAAGCCTTGAAAATAAATACGCTAGTTAGGAGGTGAATCCATGCAAGAAGCTTTTGACAAACTAAGGGGAGTCGATATATTTTCTCTTAAGTCCTATATGGAGCCTACTGGGTTTGCTTCCTTTAATGGGGCTTGGGTTCTGATTAATGAGCTTTTCGTCAACTTCTTCTTTTTCATTCTAAACGCAGTGGTGGGCTTCTTTTCTTTGCTGATTCGAATTCTTGAAAAAATTGATCTATACTCTAGCTATAAAAACTATGTGTTTAATGGAGCAATGAATATTTGGAAAGGATTTATCGGTTCAAGTTCTGGCGGAGTCGCAAAACAATCACTCGTTTCAATGTTGCTTCTAATCCTAGCTTTCTATCTCTTTTACCAGTTTTTCTTTTCGAAAGGGGCTTTTTCAAGAACTCTCCTTCATGTCTTTCTAGTTCTCATCCTTGGCTTTGGTTATTTTGGGACAATTGCTGGAACTTCAGGTGGTCTGTATCTACTAGATACCATTAACCATGTTTCCCAAGATGTCACTAAAAATATCACAAATATCAAGGTGGAGTATGGCAATAATAAATCCATTAAAATTGGCGATTCCATGGCAGATAGCTATATTGCAGAAACCTCTTATAAAGCATATGTCTTTGTCAATACAGGTCAAGAAAATGGAAAATATAAGAATAGCCAAGATGGGAAACAAGAAACTTTTGACGACAGTAAGGTACTAGGAACAGGCGATAAAAATGGAAACTTTAAAGCAGTTAAATCGAAAGATCGCAATAAATATCTAGATGAACTAGGAAATGGAGCCAATGATGATGGTGAAAAGAACCGTTGGGTTTCAGCTATGCCAGATTTCATCTTTACTCGTATGTTTTATGTGATCTTCAAAATCTGTGAAGCCTTTGTATTAGCGATACCCGTTATCTTGATTCAGATGTTAAATGTCATTGCTCAGACACTTGTCCTGATGATGATCCTGCTCTTTCCAATTGTGCTACTAATGTCCTTTATACCAAGAATGCAAGATTTGATTTTTGGAGTTCTGAAAGTTATGTTTGGAGGGCTGCTTTTCCCAGCTATCACGAGTCTATTAACTCTTTTGGTCTTCTACATTGAAAAAATGATAGAAAACATTGTCATTACTGGCTTTGATGGCATCCTTAAAACTCTTCCATCCCTGATCATCTTCGGCCTTGTCTTTAAGTTACTCATTTCAGTTGTCTCAAAAGGACTTGTATACTTCCTTCTATGGAAATACAAAGCTGAGTTGATCCAATTCATTCTTGGGTCTAAAGCACGAATGGTGGCAAGTGACATTGGAAACAAAGTTGAAAAAGGAGTCACAAAGACCAGAGAGGTGGCTTCACAAGTACCATCGAGAAGTCTTTCATCTGCTCAACACCTTGGAAACTTTGCCCTAGCAGGTGCTGGTTTTGGAGCTGGGATGATGATTAATGCCAAGAGTCACTTCCAAAATGTTGGTTCTTTCTTTACCAATAAGGATTCAGAGCACCAACCCGATGAAGTACTCCCAACGGAAACGCTTGAGACGCCAACAAGTCCAGATGCTCCAGAACCAAACATTCCGAAAACAAAGGCAACGCTAGAAAGGGTTAAACCAGTTGAAGAAAAAATACCAACTCCTTCAATAGAATCCCCAATCACAGTGGAGCCAACACCAAGTTCAAACGAGGAATTCCAAACTCTTAAAGAAGAATGGATTTCTCCATTTAAACAACTCCGCATTAATTGTATTGAGCGCAAATTAGAGGAATATAAAGATCCTCAAGCCATGTACAAAGCTCAAGGATCGAATGCTTTCACTCGTGCTTACAGAAAGACCATGACACGAGACGATAAACTGAGAGCCAATATTGAACGAAGAGACCGATTAACAGAACGCTTAAAACAACTCAGAGGAGAATGATATGAATACCAAAATACGCTCAAGAACTTCTTTTCCAAGAGTTCTTGAAGAAACTCTTTATCAGGCCTACCAAGAAGGAAAACGCTCAGTCGATTTCCTTCTTTTATTTCCAGTCTCAGAACAAGAAAGAGACCAAATCATCCTACAAACTAAGTCCTATTCAGTCGTTTTAGATGCTAAATGGCGTTTTGGGACTGTTTTGTTCACTGCTTATATAAGACATTAACTAGAAAGGAGATTCGATGAAAAAACTAAAATGGTTTCTATTAGCTGGTCTCATTCCTCTCTTTCTACCGGTCCTCATTATCATTATCCTTATGGGGGCTGTCGGAGGTGGTGGAACGAATGGCTCACCCCAATCCCAAAATGGAGTAACTTATGCGGATCACTGGTCAGATGGAGATCCCTATACTCACAATCTACTGGTTCATCGCTTCGGTATTACAGCAGAGCAATTAGACGGCTTTTTAGATACGTTAGGAATCTCCTATGATAAGAACCGAATTAATGGGAAAAAGCTCCTAGAATGGGAAGCCAAATCTAATCTTGATGTCCGTGGAATTGTTGCAATCGCACTGAATGAAAGTTCTCTTGGAACTGCTGGTGTGGCCACCAATCCTGGAGCGAATATGTTTGGTTTTGGAGCCTATGACTCCAATCCAGAATATGCCAGTAATTTTAATGATGAGATTGCTGTTGTCGGACTAACCCAACAAACCATCATTGGAAATAAAAACCAAACCTTCAAAATTCAAGATGATAAGGCTAAAAAGTTTGCGAATGGAACACTCAATCCAGCAACTGATGGTGGAGTCTATTTCACAGATACTACAGGATCGGGAAAAAGACGTTCAGAAACCATGCAAAAACTGGATTCCTTCATTGATGAACATGGAGGAACACCAAAAGCTCCTGAACAAACTACAGGAAAAACTAGAGATGGTGGAGGAATAACTTCAAATGATATACCTGTAGGTTATAGTTTGACAACAGCTATTGATACCACAGGATATATCACTAGTACCTATCCTTGGGGACAATGTACCTGGTATGTCTTCAACCGTGGAAAACAAGTCGGAGTCAACTTTGATCCATTTATGGGAAATGGTGGACAATGGATGAATAAGCCAGGTTTCACAACAACCCATACACCAACAGAACACTCTGCTCTATCATTTAGCCCTGGCCAAGCTGGAGCTGATCCAATATACGGACATGTTTCATTTGTGGAGCAAGTCAAATCAGATGGTTCAATTCTTGTCTCAGAGTGTAATGTTAAAGGATTAGGGATCATTAGTTACCGTACTTTTGACGCAGAAACTGCCAAACAATTTACTTATGTTATTGGACATTAGAAAGGATAATTATATGGATACACTACAACAAGTAAAACTAGATAAAATCGAAAATCTATTACAGGTTCTGGTAAATCTTCTGGATAAAAGATCAGATACTAATCAGTTAGAAATTATGACCCAAAAGGAAGTCCTCAAAGAACTGAATATTTCCCCTAATACACTCAAAAGTTGGGAACGTAAAGGACTGCCACGGTTGGAGCCACCAATCGAAGGGACCCGAACAGTGTATTATAAACGTGGGGATATTCTTAAATTCTTGACCATCTGAGGTAAACTAAATGCAAATTGAGACAATAGAAAGAAACAATAAGAAAGTTCTTAAGAAAATCAAAAAAGATGGTTCTATAACTTATTCTATGAAAGGAGCTTATTTAGGAACTGATAAAAAAACAGGAAAACAAGTTACAACTACCATATCAGCTCCAACACTAAAAGCCTTAGATCGCAAATATTTAGAGACTAAAAGAAAATTTGAAGAAAATGATTCTACTCGAAAAGAAACTCTATCTGTCGGTACTATAAAAGAACTGTCGGAATTTTGGTATGATAGTTATAAATCTTGGGTATCATCTGATAATACTAGAAATAGAGTAAGGGGATATTTGGATACATATATCCTTCCAAAATTTGGTGATTATAAAATAGATTCTATTGAATCTACTGAAGTTCAAAAATGGGTTGATCAGCTAGCAGAAAAAGCTCGAATAGAAATAAATAAGGGAAAACGTAAGGCAGATAAAGGAAAGGCATCTGATTATGGTGCAGTCGTTCATAAACTAAAAGATATTCTTGATTTCGGAATGGTACACTTTAATCTAAAGAATAATCCCGCAAAACAAGTCAGGATACCACCCAAGCCTAAAGCACCTCAAAATCGAATTCAAGTTCTACATGAAAAAGATATCGCTATATGGTTGAATTACTTAGATACGCTCCCAAACTCAAGAGCCAACAGGCGCTTTAAACTTATTTGTAATACTCTTTTAGCTTCTGCCTTACGAATTAATGAACTATTAGCATTGGAAGTTGATGATTTACTTTTCGAATCATCAGAAATTAACGTAAATAAAACTCTTATGTGGAGGAGAGGAGACAAAACCTTAGGTACTAAAGGTAAGGTTATTTGTAAAAATTCTGCGAAAACTGATTCAGGAAATCGCAAAGTACCAGTACCTATTACCATTATTCAAGAACTTAAAGATTTTAACAATGAAATGAATAATTACTTTTAAAAACATGGGCTTCCAAAATCTAAGTTGATATTTCCCACTATCTATGGAAATTACATGACTGATCGAAATGAGCGAGCTACTCTTATTAAACGATTAAAAGAGTTAGGTTTACCTGATTATGGTTTTCACCTATTCCGCCATACTCATGCATCTTTAATGCTCAACTCTGGAGCAAATTGGAAAGAATTACAAGAACGTATGGGTCACAAATCTATTTCAACCACAATGGATATCTATGCGGAATTAGATCCTAACCGAAAGAATGAAGCAGTCGATATTTTAATGGAACGACTTTCACAAATAAAAGGTGAAAATTAACAGTCATTTGAAACTCTACCTTTTTCTCTACCTTTTCTTCATAAACAGTCGTAAAGGCTGTTAAAATAAGCTTTTTAAGTATATAAGTTAACTTTTACAGAAGTGAAGTAAGCATTCAATATGAATCAATACAGAAGAAAAACGCTGATTTCAAGCGTTTTTTCTTTTTGCCAAATGCGAACTATTGCACTGTATTTCAATTCAAACACTACCTTTTTCACTACCTTTTTGAAATAAGAATAATGATTCGGATATATAAAAGAAGAGGAACTTTATTGTGAAGCTCCTCTTTTTGTTATGTGTTCTTTTTCTCACAGATCGTATGACCTAGTTTGACACAGTTGTATTTCAGGTACTTTCAGTTTAGCTTTATATCAACCATCATCAAAATCCAACTATTTTCTTATTTTAAAAAATATGAATAAGTTTGATTGAATGAGGGAATTTCTTTAAATTTTTTCTTAGCACCTATAAGTTAATAATACTATTCTTTAAATTATAGTTTATAATTATCTGATGTTTCAATGACCACAAAACAAAGTACAGCGAATCACTTCCTTTAGTCAAACATATAACTGAACAACATTGTTTATCTTCCTGCACTTTCATATTTTTTCAATCCTTTTCTAAAAATTGTACGACTGATAATAATCAAAAAAACTGTAAAAACTATTTGATAGAAAAATAGGTTCAATGTATCTTTCCCTAAAAATATTAATACTGCAGGATTGGCAATTAATAAATTGGGAACAAATAACATAGTGATCAATCTGTTAATACCTGTAAAAATATTATATGGATACTTAGAAATTCCAATATAATTCAAAAATACATCTACTTTTGAAAATTTAGTTGGGAACCAAAATGAACTAATCGTTATTAGAAACCAAATTGAATAATATATAATACAACCACACATTAAAGAAAGGATATAAAATAATATTTTTAATGAATTTAAATGTACATTTAAATTTCCATAACTTATAAAAATGATCGCAAGACCAAAAAAAGTATTCACGAATTGAACTAAATTAAATGATCTAAAAATATAGAACAACTGAGTATCAAACGGCCTCAATAAAATTTGATCCAAGTTACCACTCAAAATATCTGATTCTAAAATTCCCATACTTCTAATTAACAATCCCATCATAACTCCATCTACAATAGTGTAGGAACCTACCAAAAATAAAATTTGATAATAGTCCCAACCATTAAAAGAGTCTATGTTTAAGAAAATCAATCTAAAAAATACAATAGGTAAACCAATCCACAGTATCGACGAAAATAGACCACAAAAGAAGTCAAAATGAAAATTCATATCAGATTTAAAACCAAAATGAAGTAGCCTAAAAATTACTTTTATTCTAAACATTTTATCCTCCCACATTTGAGAAGTGCTCCACTCCTTTTCTCAATATGAATCTTGATATAATATAAAAAATGATGCACCAAATCAATTGAATACAAATAATTCTCAAATAGTCTATTAATTTATATGTATCATTACTAAACATCTGAAGCGGTTCATATACTAAGTATTTAAAAGGTAATACATCTAAAAACAGACGAAAATTATTTGAAAAAAAACTTAAAGGCAATAATATTCCTGATAAAAACTGAATTACTATTTCTTTAACAGTAAGGACAAAAAATATATTTTCTAACCAAAAAGAAAGCATACCTACACAACATGATATTAAAAACCATAGAAACATAGATAGAATAATTGCAATACTTCCTAAAATAAGAATTTCAATGGTTAATAACTCATTCTTGTAATAAACACTGGAGAATAAAATGACAGGAATGATGATAAATAATAAATGAGCAATCCTATCTCCAAGCATTTTACAAAAATAATACTTATAAAAAGTAACAGGTTTTATTAATATGCTAAAAAAATTTCCTGAATGAACATCGTCATTGATTTCCCAATCAACTGGATAAAAAACAAAATATGAAAAAATTATAGTCCCCAAATAGTATTGAACCATTGAGGTAAAATCATATCCAGCTATATTTATCTGGTTACTCTGATATATATACGTCCATAAAAATACTGATATCATAATTTGTATACTTGCCTGTAACATTAACAATAGTGCACTTGATTTATAGTTCAAAATAGATCGAAATGATATCAGAATAATAGACATTTCTTTTTTCAATTGTGCTCCTTTTTTGTAAAATAGTTTTGTAAAATAATTTCTTCTAAAGAAAGATTTGATATTTCAAAATCTTCTATATCTACAAGCTTATTGATTGATTCTAATGTCTCAAAGACAAAATCTCTAGGTATTTTTAGTATACATTCCGATTTTGTTTGAGAAATGACTACTACTCCTTTAACAGAGCATAACTCTGGTACCAAATCTAATGTCATTTTTATCTTTAAATATTTAAAATCAGAAAATTTAGATAAAATAACATCCATTGACTCCTGCAAAATAATTTTTCCTTTGTCAATGACGATTAATTCGTCACAAACAGACGAAATATCATCCATATCATGACTCGTTAAAATAATAGTAGTATGACATTCTTCATTCATTTTCTTTAAAAATGTTCTGATATCTTTTTTAGACTGTATATCTAACCCTATAGTAGGCTCGTCTAAAAATAATATTTCCGGACTTGTTAAAGATGCCGCGATAAACTCCATTTTCATTTTTTGTCCAAGAGAGAGGGTCCGGACCTGCTGGTAAAGCTGATCTTTTACATTCAACAAATTGCTTAATTCCTGAATTCGTTCTTGTAAAATCGCCGGTTCTACCTCATATAAAGTACCAATCAATTGAAAATAATCCATAGCCGAAACATCTTGAAATAACTGTAATTTATTTCCTACTACTATTGAAATTTTTTTTCTAAAATTTATACTTCTTTTAAATGGAATTTCTCCATTCACTTCTAATTTTCCGGAACTAGGATAAAGAGTCCCAGTCAACATTTTAATCGTTGTGGATTTACCAGCTCCATTACTCCCAATAAAGCCAACTATACTCCCTCTCTTAATCGTAAAACTAATATCTTGAACAGCTCGAATCGTTATTTGATTACGTTTCAAAAATCTCTTGATAAATGGGAGTCTTGAATCAAAATTATAAAAATTTTTAGATAAATTCTGAGCATTAATAACTATTTCACTCATATATCTCTCCTTTCGATAAAATATATTTACTTGTACTTTTTCCATACTTTACCAAAATGCTAAAGATTAAGCTAAAATCTTCGGGATGGGTAAAATAATATTTGTCTTTAAAAAGTTTCTCAAAACCTTCAAGGCGATTATTGAAATCATTAAATTTTGTATTGTCTAGCTGGTTGAATGTCTCTTTAATATCCATAAACTTTCTCCGTGATTCTTTATTTCACTTTATAAATAGAAGAGTGTCTGTATATTTATAGATCCTCAAGAACTTGCATTTTATCAAGTATAAGTAGAATAGTATGTAAGGGTTTACATTTTCATATTATATGATTATTTAAGGAATCCGTCAATTTTCCACATTATTATATGACAAAATGTATTTTTTAAAAATGCAAAAATCTATGAGCAAGATGTTTGACTTCCTTTTTTAAAGTATATATACTTATATTAACCTTAGAAAAGAAAAAATGTTTGAACAGATATTCAATAATAATTACTTTTTTTAAAATTAAAATTCGAACTTTAAATTTTTATCTTTTTTATATTATTGAGTAACCTAAATTGCCCAATTTGTAAAATTTAGCTAGACAAAAAAAGACATCCAAGAGAAATTTCTTAAATGTCTGTAAACGTTGATATAAGCGTGTTGATTAACGTTTTGATAATTGTGATGCTTTACGAGCTTTCTTAAGACCTGGTTTGGAAAGTATGAGTTTCAGTTGGATTAAAAATAGCGTAATATCAAGACTTTTCTCCGCTTTTATAAAAGCGTTTTTCCAATCAAATTCAACTAATTTTATCTAAATGGTGTGGATTTTACCCCCAAAATTACAGAGAATGGAGCTGATAAACACTAAACGTTCACACCATTAGTTAAATGATTTTTTTCATCATTTTTCTTAGATGATAGAACTTCTAATTTATTTCTTATTCAAGCAAAAACAACCTGCTATAAGTAAGAAAGAGGAAGATACAAGAAAAACACGGCGTAAAAACCGATTCAGTTCATTGTCCTCAATCCTTGTCTGCTTCATTTTCTTTTACGAGATCGTTTTGTGAATCTTTTTCAGAGAGTTTTTGATCAATATACTTGTCAATGTTTTCATAAAATTCCTTGGTCGCTTCACTATCTAATGTTGGCGAGTTCTGAACTTGATTCACTTTCAATTGAACAGATTGAATACCGTAAGAGGCTTGTTTTTGGTGGAGTGTTTCTAATTCTTCTTCTGAAATCGGATCTCCAACAACCGTCAAGACCAATTCATTGTTACTTGACTTGTAGACTTGATTAATAACCGTATAATTGGCGAACTCTTTTCCTACAAACTGTTTGATCCCTTCTTTGCGCGCTTGTTCTATTGTCAGAGTGACTGCTGAATAGCTGGCTGGAAGGACCAATAATACAATCAAGGAGATCAACCCAATTTTCATTTTAATGTTTAGCTCATTAAATGAACTTAAGGGAGATTTTCTCATCAAAATTCTTGTTCCAACAATGTTGATTAGCATGATAAAGACACAGTTGATCAAGAAAAGATAGAGAGCTCCAAATAAGAATCGTACATTTCCATTAGCTAAACCATAACCTGCAGTGCAGATAGGTGGCATCAGAGCTGTTGCAATGGCTACTCCTGGCACGATATTGTTTGCTTCT
>JAWDWJ010000034.1:0-16378 GCA_032477695.1 Streptococcus parasanguinis | reverse complement strand
TGGGCTCTACTACGCTGATTTCATCAGCTTTTACAGCCCTACTCAACTGTGCGGAGGTGGGACGACGAAATCGAATTCTAACGAATTACCGATTTCTGTTTCACTCTCTTATCTTCTGTACATTTAATCTTTGGTCAAACTTCCATCTTTTGTTTGAGTCCGTGCATAAGCAATCAAGAGAAGAGAACCTGCAACAGCTACTGTTAATGCATTAAATGAACCCGCAACAACACCTTGTAGGAAGACTTTATTGGCACTTTCCTTGTAGATCAAGACATCTCCAACCGGAGCAATCAAGCCCCAGATCACAAGGTTGGATACGATTTGAACAACGTTAAAGACAATTAATTCTTTCTTTGTCACTTCCCCTTTAAATTCACCGATTTGTTTGCGGAAGAAACCAACAAAGAGTCCAAACAAACCACTTGAAATGATCCAAGTCCACCAAAGACCACCTGACATAGCGTCCTTAATGGCATGACCAATCAAGCCGATTAAGAAGCCGACAATTGGGCCAAAGACTACACTAAAGAGAGCTTGAAGGGCATATTGCAACTGAATGCTCGTATTCGGTGCAGGTGCAGGGATTTGCAACATAGCAATCACGACAAAGAGGGCTGCTCCAACCCCAATAGCTACAACATCTTTAATTGAAAATAATGATTTCTGTTTCATTATGATATCTCCTATTAATTTTCCATTTTTCTAATCTCGATATGCCAAGAAGCCCCAACTCCTACATTATAGGCCTTGGCAAAGGATCCCTGGTTGATGGCAAGACCAACACGGTAAAGGGAATTGATATAAAGGATTGGCTGTCCAATCCGCACGTCGGCGAAAGACTTGCCGTAGGTTACTTGGTTTTGGTAAACCAGCATGTCATTGTTATAGATGGTCACTTCAAAACGTTCCCCAAATTCAGGTGACAAATGATTGAACTCTTCCCGAGTAATGGAAGTCCAAAGAGAACCAAAGCGCACATCTAGGATGTCAACTGCACCTTTAACAAGATTGTCCTCCATAACCGTTTCCACCACTGGGATTTCTACAATGTGTTCAACACTGAGTTCTGGTCCCACTTCCTCAAAGCTGATATGGCCACTGGCTAACTTAGCTCCTGTATAGGCATAGACATCACGCCCATGGAAGGTATAAGAAAACTCTGTATTGGCCCGGCGGTTCTTCACCTCTGAAATCTCACGGATAGCAACAATCCCTACATGTTTCTTGATGAAAGAGAGAGTCCCATTATCCGGAGTGACAATGTATTGATTCTTCGCCGTTTTAGCTACCACACTCTTTCGTTTAGAACCAACACCAGGATCGACCACCGAAACAAAGGTCGTCCCTTCTGGCCAGTAATCTACTGTCTGAAAGAGACGGTAACTCCCTTCAAAGATATTGTAGGGGGTAATATCATGAGTTAAGTGGTGAATTTTAAGGGTTGGTGATTCTTCTAAAGCAACCCCAATCATAGCGGATACTGCTCCATCCACCAAACCAAAGTCTGACTGAAGAACTAGTAAATTATTGTGCATCTTTATCTCTTTTTTTGGCCAATAATGGAAGAAGGATGTTCGATAGTCCCCATCCTAATCCAGCACCCAGTATGACCGTGAGGACAAACCAAGTGATGGTCGCTAGATCTGGTGATACCATCACCCGATTGACATAGTCTATCGATTTACCACGATCCAGTAACGACATGCGGTAACTGGCTGGATAGAACCACATCATAAGAATGGGCCCTGTTGTCGCAAAGGCAAAAATAACAAAAGACAAGGCATTTCGTAAATTCGAGCGAAAACGACCACTTGAGGCGACCATCTCCGCAAAACTTCCGGCGATCAAGGCTGGAATAAAGGCCCCTGCGCCGTGACGTGAAAAGAGGAAGAAGGATCCGATCACGCAGCCAACTATAAAGATAGATCCAACTCCTTTTATTTTTTCTAGATAATAGCGGTAGATCGTCCCGCCAAACAAGGCTGAAAAGGCAGGAGCATAAAACATATTTCCTTGATGATCGACCAGATTTCCAACTAAGACCCCCAGTCCAATCGCAAGAAAATAGAGAAAGACGAAGGCTCCAACTTGTTTTATTTGATTCACATTTATTCTATTCATTGGATACCGATCCTAACGGTGGCTAATTTTCTTCGAAAGGAAGTCCCCGATAAATTGGACAAGAACAATGAGGATCAAAATCAATAAGGTCGCCACAAAGATGACATCATTGTTAAACATGTTTTTCCCGTAGTTGATGGCTAAGGTACCCAATCCTCCAGCACCAACGGCACCCGCCATGGCGGTTTCTCCAATCAAGGAAATGATGGTCACTGTTGTCACACGGATCAAATCAGGAAGCCCTTCACGAAGGTAGACACCAACAATATCCCAGAAGGTTGCCCCACTGGCTTGTGCTGCTTCAATCACGCCTCCATCCAATTCGGACAAGACTACTTGGACTTGGCGGGCAAAGAATGGAAAGACAGCCAAGGATAGCGGAACAAGGGCGGCTGTAGGACCGATGGTATTTTTCAAGAGCAAGTAGGTCAATGGATTAATAAAGGCCAACAAGATAATGAAAGGAATGGCGCGGAACAAGGAAGTAATCTTATCCAAAATTTGGAAAACGATTCTATTTTCGATGACACCACCTGGACGGGTCAAGACTAACAAAAGCCCTGTCACCAAACCTAAAAATCCACCAATAATGAAGGAAATAACGGTCATGTAAAGAGTCAAGTAAATAGCGGTTCCCCATCCATACTGGCCAGACCACCCTAATTTATAGACATTTGGTAAATATGTTTGAATTAACTGGATCATGCTTTTCTCCCATCTTTCACAATAGTCACGGAAACTCCTGCATTTTCTAACTCAGCTTTGGCCGTTTCCAGATTTTGATTTTCACCTGATAAGATGACCACCAACTCTCCAACAGGCGTGTTATCAAGGATCTCGATGTTCCCAAATAAAATGTTGGCAGATACTTGGTACTGCTTGTAAATATCATTGATGATGGCTGTATCTGTCACAGAACCTGCATACTTGAGATGCGCCAACATCGAATCATCAGGCAAGTTCTTAACAATCGCTTGTTGATTGATTTTTACCATGGCTTCATCGATTCCTGTTGCAACTGTGATAAAGTCTTGCGTCAAAGCATTTTTCGGATTCGAGAAGATATCTAAAACAGACCCTTCTTCAATCAGTTCGCCATTTTGCATGACAGCTACCCGGTTGGCAATATCTTTGACAATTTGCATCTCATGGGTGATCAAGACAATGGTTAAACCAAGTTTTTTGTTCAATTCTTGCAACAAAGCTAGAATTTGTTTGGTCGTCTTTGGATCCAAGGCTGAAGTTGACTCATCTGAGATCAAAATCTTTGGATCGTTTGCAAGGGCACGCGCAATCGCTACCCGCTGCTTTTGACCACCAGACAATTGTGCTGGGTAATTTTCTGCACGGTCAGATAGACCAACCAGTTCCAACAATTTCGCCACTTTCTCATTCTTTTGTTCTTTGTTTAATTTAGAATGTTTAAGTGCAAAGGCCACATTTTCTGCGACAGTCATTTGAGCCATCAAGTTGAAGTGTTGGAAAATCATCCCGATATCCCGACGTTTCTCCCGAAGGGCAGCCGGTTTTAGGGTCACCTGATCTTGATAAATCACATCTCCATCCACAGTGATGGTTCCGGCACTAGGCACTTGCAAGAGATTGATCACCCGAACCAAGGTCGATTTCCCCGCTCCGGAATACCCTACAATCCCATAGATATCGCCTTCATTAATATGAATGGTCACATCTTTGACGGCTTGGATCTGACGTTTCTTTTGCTGGAAGGTCACATCAATGTGGTCCAGCTGAATCATTGCTTTACTCATAACTTGTTATTAACTCCTTTATCAATTCAATATGGGTGTAATAATCGGCGATTTTCACATTTTCGTCGCCCCCATGGTCCCGGCTATTGGCATTGCCAATTCCAAAGGCTGCCATTGGCACCTGCAAAGCCTCAAAGACCGTATGCATTGGCCCTGTTCCCGCTGTTGTTGGAAGAACAGAAACTCCTTCACTATAGAAATCTTTGGCCAGCCGAATGACATTTAAAATCGATGGGGCACTCATATCACTTCGGTAACTCATTTCACCGAGAGTATAGACCAATTCGACCTGATCATAGCCATTTTTCTTCAATTGCTGCTTGATCTTTTCTAAGACATCCTTGGGATCCAGTCCAGGAACCAAGCGCACCTCCATCTTGGCACGTGCCTCTGCCGGAAGAATCGTTTTAACACCTTGGCCTTGGTAACCAGAGCCAAAGCCTTCAATATTCAGGGCTGGTTCAAAATAGAAACGGCGCAAGAATTCTTTTCGGTCTTCCTTCAAGATTGGAAGGGTTAGACCATAGGTTTCCACTACATCTTCTGGTCCTTTGTTAGCATATTGCTCGATCAAAGCTAGCTCGCGTTCATTGGGTTCTTGGATCTGATTATAAATCCCATCCACCAAGATTCGGCCTTCTTTGTCACGAAGACTGGCGATAGCATTTAACAAATACCACGAAGCAGAGTCCACCACGCCACCATAGCTGGAATGGATATCCACTTCTGCACTTTTCACCACCATATCAAAGGTGACGATCCCCTTGCTACCACCGGAAATTTCCAACTGACCCTGATTATTTCGGGTACCTTGTTCCCAAACTAGGAGGTCTGCCCCACGCAAGTGTTTCTTGTGTTTGGCCAAGTATTTATCCAAGTCCGTCGATGCAGACTCCTCTGCCCCTTCGATAATAAAGGTGATATTGACTGGCAAATCGCCACTTTCACGAATGTATTTTCGAAGAGCTGTGAGACGAGCCGTGATATGTCCCTTGTCATCATCAACCCCTCGACCGTACATGGTCCCATAATGAACCGATAGGGTGAAAGGATCTCCCGTCCAAGGTTGGTCTCCATCAGCTGGTACCGTATCATAGTGATTATAAAAAATGATGGTTTTGGCTTCAGGATTTGGCGAGAAAAATTTGGCAATCACAAAAGGTGCTGTATAGCTATCATCAACTTCGACTTTGGCTCCTGCAGCTGTAAAAATTTCCCCCAAATAGTTGGCTACTTCCTTGAGACCAACTTGTTGGGCAAAGATGGATTTTTTTGAAATCAAGGTTCGCAACACTTCAAAATAGTGTTGTGCGACCTCATCATTTTCAAATTTACGGATTTGTTCCGCTTCTGTTGCAAAAGGCATGCATTCCTCCTAATACACGATAAGAGGTAGAGAATTGCTTCTCCACCTCCTTCATACACTTGAGATCAAATCTTAGAAGACTGGTTGATCCATTCCTTCTGAAGATTCTTCGATCACTTTCTTCACATTGTCTTTGTGATAGGCTTTGATGATTTCTTTGATTGCTTTTGCTTTATCAGATTTTTCCCAATCTTTCTTAGCAGCGATCACGTTGTACCATTGTTTTGAGTTGTTGTCTTTCTTTTCAACATAGATAGCTTTTTTGAAATCAACGCCTGCTTCACGAACGAAGGTATTGTTGATGACTGCAGCATCTACTGATGGAAGAGCAGATGGTGTTTGTGAAGCATCCAATTCAGAAATCTTCAAATCTTTTGAATTTTCTTTGATGTTTGACACGTTTGCCAATTGTCCATCCTTAGTATCCAATTTAATCAAACCTGCTGATTGCAAGACATACAAGGCACGGCTTTCATTTGTTGGGTCATTTGGTACAGCGATTGTTCCACCTTTAGGAATCTCTTTAATTGAAGTGTATTTGTTTTTACCGTTTTCTGTACCAGAGTAAAGACGGATTGGAGCGATGTACGTATCTGCTACTGCAACAAGGGCATTGTCGTTTTTAGAGTTCCAGTTATCAAGGAAGTTGTAGTGTTGGAAAGCATTTATATCCACGCTACCATCTTTTACAGCCACGTTTGGTTGTGAGTAGTCTGTAAATTGAGTGAATTCTAATTTGATTCCTGTTTTAGCGTCATCCAAGTTCTTTTGAACTTGATCCCAACGAGCTTTTTCAGTGTCGCTCAAAGTCATGACACCTACTTTTACAGTTGTTTCACCGTCTTTGCTAGATGATTTTGAAGAACCACATGCTGCTAGAGCAAATGTTGCAATCGCTGCAAGAGCTGTTAAACCAAGAATTTTTTTCAATTTCATTTTGAAGTCTCCTTTAATTAAATATTATTCTTTAATATCTTTTGCTTCTGGTAGATAAGTTCCACCGAAGTATTTTTTAGACAATTTTTCAAGGGTTCCATTGTCATAGAGTTCCTTGATCCGTTTATTAACAAATTTTTGAAGATCTTTATCTTCCTTGGCAATAATTGGATAAACATAAGGTTGTTGATCACTTGGAAGCTCGATGACCTTCAAGTTGTCATAGCCTTGATCACGAATAATGGTATCTACTGAGATGCGTTCGAAGATCTTGTAATCTGTACGACCATCCGCTAAATTAGCCATGATGGTTTGAATGGTTCCATCTGTGTATTGCAAGTCAGTTGGATTATCTGAATGTTTTTTATTGTAATCTTCTAATTGTTTAGCAGTAGATGTTCCTTGAACAACTTCTGTTTTCTTGCCACCAATGTCATCCAAAGATTTAATAGAAGAATCTTTTGGTACGACCAATACTAATGGATTGCGAGCATATGGATTTGGATAGAGGTATTTTTCTTCCCGCTCTTTTGAGTAACTAATGTTGTTGGCACCGATTTGGAAACGGTCACTATCTAAGCCAGCAAAGACGGAAGACCACTCTGTTTTGTTAAAGTTCACTTCATATTTGTCTGAACCTTTGAAGATTTCACGCAAAACTTCGATTTCATAACCGGTTAGCTTGCCGTCTTTTTCTTCGTAAGAGAATGGTTTGGTTGTTCCAACAGTCCCAACTTCAATGGTTTTCTTACCACTGGCTGATTTACCAGATGAACATGCTACTAAAGCACTGGTTGCAAGGACTGCAACTAATCCTAAAGCAGAATACTTAATCACTTTTTTTAGATTCATAGGATCTCCTTATTCGTTTCAGGCACATAAAACGCCATTTTAAAAGTATTTTTTAATTTTATCAAAAAAGCATTTACTTGCCTAATATATATTTTTTATGGAGGTGATAGTTTTTCTTTATCACACTTCTTGGGCCTTAAAATACCGCAATAAAGCTTGCGCATTTTCAACATAATAGGGAACCGATACCTCAAAGGCTGCATCATCGATGGTCATGTGATCATGATGAAGGTCTGGCGCATCCGGTTCTCCGTTTGAACCGATAAAGGCAAAGACTCCAGGAATTCGCTCTTGGTAAAAGGCAAAGTCTTCTCCAGCTGTAGAAGGATTCGCTGGGATCACTTCAGCCAAACCTTGTGAAGCTTCCCAAACTACCTGCGTCAATTCCTCATCGTTAAAGGTAACGGGAGGTGTCACACCCCACTCAAAAGCCACATCCACTTCCAGACTTTCTGCAATGTGTCGAATGATGGAAATAAAATGTGCCTTCAAGTCTCTTTGCACACTCGGATTAAAGGAGCGAATGGTTCCTTCAAAATAGCCTGATTTAGGAAGTACATTCCAGGTTGAGCCCACATCCAGGTGCGTAATGGACAAAACAGCTGTTTCAAAAGGAGAAACGGTCCGTGAAATTAATAATTGTAAGTTCTGAACCATGGTTGTGACGGCCGTTACAGTGTCAACTCCCAAATCTGGTCTTGCGGCATGACTACTAACCCCTGTCACGGTAACCTTGAATTTCTCAACCCCTGCCATCATGGCTCCAGCATTCAAGGCAAGTTGCCCTGCTTTTAGCTGGGGAATGTTGTGAAAACCAATAATTCCTTGAACATCCTCCAACAGTCCTGTTGCCAAAACATCAGAAGCACCTTCTGAGATTTCTTCTGCTGGTTGAAAGATCAAGCGTATGGTTCCTTCAAGCTGGTCTTCTTTTTCCTTGAGAAGAGCTGCTGCTCCTAGAAGACTGGTTTGATGAAAATCATGACCACAGGCATGCATGACGCCTGGATTCTGACTTTGGTAGGGCAGATTCGTTTGTTCCAAAATTGGAAGGGCATCGATATCTGCTCGAAGTGCCACTACCGGTTGGCCGGAGCCAATTTCTGCAATCAGACCAGTTTTTAATCCACTCTCTAAAATACGAATCCCCAACTCTTCTAAACGCTCTTTTAGAAAGGCGGTTGTCTGGTATTCTTGACCAGACAATTCTGGGTGTTGGTGGATATAGTGGCGAATCTCTGCTAACTCTTCATAAGAAAAAGACACAAGCCTTCATCTCCTTTCAAACTTAAAATTATTTTATCACTAATAGGTGTTTCCGTCTAATTCTTGTTTCTTGGGTTTTGATATAGTTTCAAACTATAGACAAAAACACTCCTAGATTCCTATCCTAGGAGTGCCAACTTCAGCATTAAGAAAGATTTCCCTCGAATTTTTCCATAAAGCTATCACTATTGTAGGCTTTTTCTACTTCCCATTTGCCATCTTTCTTAACAAAGGTCAACTGGTAGTCGTACCGATCCGGCGTCGTCAAGGGACGATCTGCAAGAGAAGCCATCATTTCCTCTCTATAGGCTTTATTTTGAGCCTGATTCGCCTCGATGATACCTGGATAGTCTTTTCGATGTTCTTGATAGAAGGTCTGCATGTGGTTTAAAATCGTCTTTTCCATGCTGACAGTCTCAGGATTCAAGCTAATGACCACCTTGTCCGGGAGGTATTGTTTAACCTTATAGGTTAATTTCGCGCGCTTTGCATTTTCCTTTTCATAAGCATCGATAAACTGGGTCACTTCTTCTTCTGGGAATTGGTAATCATGCAATTGACGGGTAAAATCAGCCGCAAATTTCGCACGGAAATCACTGGCTTCCTTTTTCAAATCAGTTCCCAAAACAAAAGCATCATCCTTTTTGACCTTTCGTTGGCCACTGAAGTAAACTTGATTGATGTATTCATCTGCTAGAATAGTTGAAGCTTCCACCTTGTCCTCATACTGAGAAGAATCCACCGCAAATTTTAGAGGCTTGGATTTTTTATCAGAGCTATAGGTTTTTCGTTCATACTGCACTTCGTATTTTTTGCCTTTTTCGACTGGGAAGACAATATAGCCGGTTAATTTTTTATCCTGGGCCAACTGATCACTCTTGAGCAATTGGAAGGCTTCCGTTTGGTCATAAATTCCTGACTGCAATTTGACCTTGTTATTCTCCGCATCGTAAATGGTGATATCTGAATCTGACACGTTAATAGATTCTTTAGCAACATTCTTAAATTCTAATTGAAGGGCCAAATAAGTGCCGTCTTCTGAGTCATTGAGGACAGGCGGTTTGATGTATTGCCCTCCTTTTAGGCTCAGCTCTACTTGACCGTCAGATGCTGAATTTTTCGCCGCTTTTTCCGTCTTTGATTGCTGCGAATTTGTCTTTTGAGCAGTGGTGCCACAAGCTACTAGACTCAATGTCGCCACAGCAAATAGGGTCCATTTAAAAATCTTTTTCATCCTTATCTCCTTAAAAAAGTTTTGTTCTATTTTAACATCTTTTTCTATCTATGTATACGCTATATAGTGATAACTCTTCCCTATCATAAAAAGGCCAAGACCTTCGTCTCAACCTTTTAACTAAAATATGTTTGGTCTTGATTTTACAAGATGCCTTTTTCTTTTTGAATCATGAAATCCTTGAGGGAAATCAAGAGAACTGCAAGGAGGATCATGGCCATCCCAATCACATCAACCATAAAAAAATGCTCCTTCATAATGACAAAGGCAAAGAAAACTGCCGAAACAGGCTCAAAGGACGCCAGCAAGCTTCCTTTAACGGCTCCTACCAAAGAGGTTCCTTTCAGAAAGGCTGTATAGGCAAAAATCGTCCCAATCACCACCAAGCCAAAAAGGGCCATCCAGGTATCGAGTCTGTAGTTTCCAGAAGAAGAGAGAAGACCACTAAAAGGGAGCATTAGGATTCCTGGAATAGTCATCCCAACTCCAATCACCAGCATGCTTCCCCATTTTTGAATTAAGTTCAGAGGTAGAATGATGTAAAGGGCATAGGCAAATGCTGACACCACTCCCCAAGCCAAACCTTTGGGATTGATGGCCAATTGATTGAGTTGACCATGGGTTGCTATTAAGAATGTGCCACCAATCGCTAGAAGCATCGAAAACACTTCTGCTAGTGTAGGGGCCACCTTATCCATGATACAGGTATAGGCTAAAATTCCCACTGGACAGAGATACTGTAACACCGTAGCAGTCCCAGCATTGGTTTCAGCAATCGCCTCTAAATAGGTCAACTGAGTCAATAACAATCCTAAAAAGGCAAAAATAAGAAGGGGAAGGTAGGAAGATTTATCTTTG
Source organism: Streptococcus parasanguinis (assembly GCA_032477695.1). Taxonomy (GTDB): domain Bacteria; phylum Bacillota; class Bacilli; order Lactobacillales; family Streptococcaceae; genus Streptococcus; species Streptococcus parasanguinis_Y. The sequence continues at coordinate 5,973 of JAWDWJ010000034.1, read as the reverse complement.
GCAAAGGCCAAAAACTTCTCCTTATCTGCAACGTAGGAAAGAAGAATAAGGACAATTCCAGAAAAAAGCAAACGGAGATTTGTTAACTCAATAGCCGAAAATCCATGAACCATTAAATATTGCCCGCTAACTCCGGATAGTCCCCAAGCGATCCCGGCGATCAAGGTCATGAGTGTTCCTTTCATCGTCTTTGACATAGTCCCCTCCTAAATCTGTTCCTTACTTTTATTGTATCATAAAAGGCCGAAACGAAACGTTTCAGCCTCATATATTTCATATAAATTTATTCGCTTATTCAGGTTGAACCAAAATCTTGATTTGAGATTTATCTTGTGTTAATTCAACAAATCCTTCTTCAACGATATTTTCCAATTTGATTTTCTTAGTAACCAATTTCTCAGCAGAGAAGTAGCCTTGTTCCATCAATTCCAAGACTTTAGGGAAGATGTGGCGGTAGGCAATAATTCCTTTGAGAGATTTTTCTTGGATGGCGAATTCATTTGGATTGATGCTGGCTTCACGTTCCCAAATCGATACAACCATACATTCCCCAGCTTTATGAACTGCTGCAAGGGCTTGGCCTAAAACAACTGGGACCCCCGTAACTTCATAAGAAACATCTGCTCCCCCACCTGTTAAACGATGGATGGCTTCGACGATCGTTTCTCCTTCTTCTGGGCGCACAACGATTGCTCCCAATTCTTCTGCTTTCGCTTGGCGTTCAGGAGACAATTCAACCGCATAGATTTTTGATGCTCCTGCTGCACGAAGGGCTTCAACAATCAAAAGACCAATTGGGCCCAAACCAAAGATAACAGCTGTATCTCCAGTTTTCAAAGCAGATTGACGAACGGCATACACAGCAACCGCAGCAGGTTCTGTAAGAGCGGCTTGTTCATAGCTCAAGCTATCTGGAATCACATGGACAAGATCACCATCAAGAACACAATATTTAGCAAAACCACCATCTGCAGCGAGGCCGACGAAGTTCAAGTTTGGATCGAGGTTATAGTCACCAATTAAGTTGTGCTTTGCAAGAATTGGTTCGATAGTGACACGATCGCCAACTTTGACACGAGTCACATCACTTCCGACTTCTACAATCTCACCAGAGAATTCATGTCCCAAAGTAACCGGTGCTTTTTGACCAGAATAAACATGTTCTTCTGTTGGAATGAAGATCGGACCATCCAAATATTCATGCAAGTCCGTACCACAGATCCCTGTGAACTTAACTGCCACCTTTACTTGATGTGGTTGTACTTCAGGTACTTCCACCTCTTCGATACGAACGTCTTTTGCTGCATGCCAGCGAGCTGCTTTCATAGTAGCCATATGATGATCTCCTTGTTTTCACCTTTTTTGTTTTCTTTTCAAGAAACTTTATATTTAAAATTGTAAACGTTTTCTTTTTGTTTGTCAAGAAAAAACTTAAGATGAAAAAGAGCAGCCCTTTGACTGCTCCTTCTTATTTCTTCTTGATCCGAGAGGATTCCAATCTCCACCCAACAATCCAACCAAGGACTAGGAGATAATTTTCAAGCGCACCGATCCCATTGACCGGCAGATGATAGTGAAAATAACTGAAGAGATGATTAGTACCGATCCCAAGCCCACCTAGGATCAAAGCCAATAGAACCGTTCGAAGATAAAACCAATCGTATTTGAGATTGACAGCAATGAGAATCACAAGAACTGCCACATTCCAAATCCCAATCTCCCGTTGCCAACCGACAGAAACACCATATCCCGAATGACTTCCCATATAGGATGGAAAGAATAGCTGGAAGATAATCGCTCCAGACATGGCGATGATAAGTAAAATAAATAAGAATCTTAACAACCGATTCATCTTCTTCCTCCTTTAAGAAAAAACTGATTAATCTCTTGACACTTGTTTTCTGTTAAAACAGGAACACCGCTACTGTTTAAATAAAATGCAATATAGTCTAATTTTTGTGAGAATGAGATCATTTCTTCACCTGATATAGTTGGATCAAGCCACACATCAATTAAAAGAGATAGTGTGGTGGCTGTCTCTAAAGGATATTTACAAGAAAACTCGCCCTTCTCATTTCCTTGATGAATGATTATTCCTACATATTTGGAAAGAATATTCACCGTATTTTTTAAAGAAAACAACAAACCAAACGGTATTTTTTGTGCCCAGTCAATACCAGTAAGCTGTTCCATATTCTCATTGCCTATTAAATAATCTACTAATTGTAATAGACGATCTGTTGATGAAACTTCTTCGTTCTTTGACAATTCTTCTAGAAAAGTTGAGAGGGCAATCGTTTCTTTTTCCATTAAGAGTTGTAGAATCTCTTCTTTACTTTTGAAGTGATGGTAAACAGCCCCTTTTGACAATCCTGTCGCCGTTACTAAATCAGCCATCGTTGTTTCATTATAGCCTTTATTTGAAAACAAGGATAAAGCCACTTGAATAATTTGATCTTTACTTCTTTTTGATTTTATTTCTTGTTTCAAGTAACTTCCCTCCTTTTTTAAAAAAACAGACTATCGGTCTGTTTTTAATTTTATTAAATTTAGAAGACTTTGTCAATTAAATTCCATTTTTCATTCCCTCTGAAAAAGTAAAAACAGACACAAAAAGGTGCCTGTTAGAATGTAAACATATACTGAAACTTTCCACCGTGAGAAAAGTGAGAGTGGGACAGAAATCGGCAATTCGTTAGAATTCGATTTCGTCGTCCCACCTCTGCACAGTTGAGTAGGGCTGTAAAAGCTGATGAAATCAGCGTAGAAGAGCCCACTCAACCACTGCGTCTTGCTCGACAATCCAAAAATAATTGAGAGGCTAGGACTTTTGTCCCAGCCTCTTCCAATCATTCCCCTCAAATGTTATTTAATGACTAATCATCATATCCACTTGAAGAATTTCCAGTATCATTATTTTTTGAATTTGAATCATCAGAATTATCATTAGGTGCTACTCTATTCCTATTTTGTTCACCTTCATTTGGTTCATAAACGGTCAATACAATTCGTGTTCGATTAACATCCACCGTACCTGAAACTTCTGGAGTTTGACTGACAATTTGACCTGCAGAAACGAATACTCCATCAGGAAGATGGTTAGTTTTTCTGATTTCAATATTAGATTTCTTGATTCCATATATTTCAATCAAATTACTTCTGGCAAAATCATAAGTGGATCCAATATAGTTTGGCATTTCAACAGAATTCGATTTTTTAGCTACTTTCAATACAATGTTAGTTTTTGAATTCAGAGAATATTGCTCTCCTGGAGCTGGTGTCTGTTCAAGAACAGTCCCTGGGGTATAATCAAAGGTTTCAATTTCTTCAATACTGATCATCTTGCTCGATACCTTATAAGTATTTTTTAGATCTTCCTCTGCTTTTTCTCTTGTCTCTCCTACATAGTTTGGCATTTCAAAACTATTTGGACCTTTGGAAACAATGATGTTAATCTTATCTCCTCGTTGTTTCTTGGTTCCAGCAGCTGGATTGGTTTTTATAATATATCCTTTTGCCACTGAATCACTAAATTCTCCTTGTTCTTTTCCTGATTTTAAATGTTGTTTATCAAGTATCTCTTTTGCTTCTACAACTGTTTTCCCTGAGAGATTAGGAACAACTGTAGTATCTGTGTTTTTTTCTAGATCCGATTTTCCTTTAGTTTCTTTTTTTGAACTTTCCGACTTTCTTGAAATAGATACTGAATCATTTTGTCTTTGATATCGTCCACTTTTTGGTAAAAAAAGCCATAACATTAAAATTAAAATGACTAATCCAATAACTAGACTTATAATTCTTTTCCTTCGTTGTCTCTTTTTTTCCTCTTCTTGTTTGATTAATTGTTCCTGCCTATAGCGTTCAGCTTGTAAAGCTAGTTTTCTCTCTTTTTCAGCTTCCTCAAACTTATATTTCTCGTATTCACCCTCAACTTCTGAGAGAAGTATTTGTATTCGATCACGCTCACTATTATCTTTAGCTTGAGCCCATATTTTTTTCAATTCAAATATTTTATCTTTATAAAATTGCTCCTGTTTTTGTTTGAGTTCTTGCTCTCTGCGTCTCTCCTCAGCGATTGCTTGTTGTTGTAAAATTTCATTTTGCTTTTCAGTTTGTCGAACTTGATTCTCTAGAAGTCTATTTTTTTCTTCTGAAGCTAATCTTTGCTGAATAGAGTGTCTATCTAACAAATCATTGTGTCTCTTTAATTCTTGATTTCGCTCTTGTTCCCTCTGTGCTGCCTCATAATCTTTTTCCCAGTTACTCATTTTTTCTCCTAATTCGCATTGATATTTTCTTGACTCGATAAAGTCATCTACTAATATTTAATCAATTTCTATAAAAGCCTAAAAATCCTTCTGTTATTTAAAAACTCATATTTCCATAACACTCACATTTTATAACTAATTAGTGCAATCTATCTTTATGCATTATTATAACCAATTAAAAAAGTAAATACAAGAACATTAATAAGATATTTTTAAAACAAAAAAATAAACTGCCCCCAAAAGTTAGGCAGTAAAAATCTAACTTTTAGGGTGCAGTCCTCGATTTCTCTATTAGTCTTCTTTCAACTTCGCCAATTCTTGGGCAAGTAACTTGAGGGCTACTTGTGGGTTGGCTTGGCCTTTGGTTGCTTTCATAAGGAAGCCTGTGAAGGCCTTGTCCGCATTCCGTTTCCCTGACTTGAAGTCAGCAACGGCTGCTTCGTTGTCTGCGAAGACTTGGTGGATGATTGGGATCAAGACTTCTGGGTCTGAAATCTGTACCAATCCAGCTTTTTCGACGTATTCACGCGCTCCACCACCGTTTTTCGCCAAATGAACGAAGACTTTCTTGGCAATCTTAGATGAAATGGTTCCATCTTCGATGATGGCAATCATTTCGACCAAGTTTTCTGGTGTCAATTGAATTTCTTCCAGCGTCTTGCCTTCTGCGTTCAAGAATTGTGCGACTTCACCTTGGAGCCAGTTAGACACTTGTTTGGCATCGCCACCAAGGGCTACGGCTGCTTCAAAGAAGTCAGAAGTAACTTTCGTCGCTGTCAATTGGTTGGCATCATAGTCAGACAAGCCAAGCTCTGCCACGTAGCGAGCCCGACGGTCTTTTGGAAACTCTGGCAACTCTGTGCGCATTTCCTCGATCCACTCATCTGAGATTTCAAACAAGGGAAGATCTGGTTCTGGGAAGTAACGGTAATCCGCTGCTCCTTCTTTGACACGCATAAGAATGGTGCTCTTATTGGCTTCATCATAACGGCGTGTTTCTTGACGAATGACCCCACCTGATCGCAAGATTTTCGCTTGGCGCTGTACTTCGTATTCAAGACCTTTACGGACGTTTGAGAAAGAGTTCAAGTTTTTTAACTCCGTCTTGGTACCAAATTCCTCTTGACCGTATGGGCGAAGGGAAATGTTAGCATCTACACGCATCGATCCTTCTTCCATCTTGACATCAGAAATACCTGTGTATTGGATCACTTCTTTCAAAGCTGTCAAATAGGCGTAGGCTTCTTCTGGAGAACGCATATCTGCTTCAGATACGATTTCGATCAAGGGCACCCCTTGACGGTTAAGGTCTACGTAAGAGAATCCATCTGTTCCGTGGGTATTCTTACCGGCGTCTTCTTCCAAGTGGGCCCGTTCAATCCCGATTTTCTTGGTTGAGCCGTCTTCCAATTGTACTTCAATCCAACCGTTGTAACCGATTGGCTCGTCAAATTGCGAAATCTGGTAGGCTTTTGGATTATCAGGATAGAAATAGTTCTTACGGTCAAAGTGCATGTGCTGATGGATATCCATATTCAAGGCCAAAGCAACCTTGATACCAGCATCTACAACACCCTTGTTCAAGACAGGAAGCACCCCTGGGAAGGACCAGTCAATCACATTGGTATTGGCATTTTGCTCGTTCCCAAAGTGGGCAGAGGTTGGTGAGAAAATTTTTGAGTTTGTATTCAATTCAACGTGGACT
>JAWDWJ010000033.1:0-17427 GCA_032477695.1 Streptococcus parasanguinis | reverse complement strand
TCACGACAATAGTGATGTATTTAAAAAGCTGATTCATAGACTATCTGATATGTCTGTCCAAGATCTTGAAAAAATAGACCGACTGCTAGATATCATTTTCACTCCAGATCAAGGATCAGAACAACTAAAAACAGAAGCAACTTACAGAGAAGAAACTTTGGACGACACATTAAAAGAAGCTAAGAATCAACTTCATAAGGAACAATTGGAGAAGAATTTAGAGAGATTTAGGAAAAACAATCAATAACGCACCAACGATTCTTTTTTTATTTTCTATTTTTTCTGGTTCTTTATCTTTTTCAAAAGTTATAACTTTCTTAAGTGATGGTTTCCTAACAATGTAAGTATAAATTAAGCACAGTTTATGATTATTTTAAATCTTGGGGGTTATTAAACTCTTGATTTTTTCCAGCAGCTATGGTATTCTTTTGTTAGTTAATAAACTTACAAAAGGAGAACAAATGTTTTCACCTACTAAATTAAAAGAAAAAAGAGAAAGTCAAGGATTATCACAATCTCAACTTGCATCCAGTTTGGGAATCAGTAGAGCTTCATACTTTAATTGGGAATCAGGTAAAACAAAGCCTAATCAAAACAATCTAACCAAATTGAGTCAGATTTTGAATGTTGATCCTCGATATTTTGAATCAGAGTATGAAATAGTTGAAACTTATCTCAAGCTAACTGAAAAGAATCAAAAAGCGACACTTCATTATGCAAAAGACTTATTGAACAATCAAAACTCTAAAGTTGTAGAAGTTTCTGAACGATTTGCTTATAAGGTCTATGAAAAATTATCAGCTGGTACAGGAACAGCTTACTTTGATGATGGTAATTACGATACAGTTTACTTCAATCATCAATTTGATTATGACTTTGCATCATGGGTGTTTGGTAATTCAATGGAACCGACGTATGAAAATGGTTCTGTAGCCCTTATTAAGCAAACAGGATTTGATTATGATGGAGCTATTTATGCGATAGATTGGGATGGTCAAACCTATATTAAGAAAGTGTATCGTGAAGAAAATGGACTTCGTTTAGTTTCACTCAATCGGAACTATTCAGATAAGTTTGCACCTTATGATGAGAATCCTCGCATTATAGGGAAAATCGTTGGGAACTTTATTCCTTTAGAGGACTAAGTATGAGTTGGTTTGATTATAGTCTCGAACCTAATAGTGACATTGCCTTTATTGATATGAAATCTTTTTACGCAAGTGTAGAATGTGTAGATAGAGGCCTGCATCCACTTAAGACTTCACTTTGTGTTATGAGTCGTGCTGATAATTCTGCTGGTTTAATCCTTGCTTCCTCTCCTATGTTTAAAAAGGTCTTTGGAAAGTCGAACGTTGGACGTTCCTATGATTTACCATTTGATGTAAAGACTCGCAAATTCTCTTATTATAATGCTAAGAAGCAAGGTTTACCGACAACGATAGACTATGTCCGCTATATAGAGGAATGGGCAAAATCAACCGTGATTGTTTCTCCGAGAATGGATACTTACATTGCTGTCAACATGGAGATTCAAAAAATCTTTCAAGATTTTGCAGCACCAGATGATATTTATCCCTACTCAATTGATGAAGGATTTATTGATTTAACAAGTTCATTAAGTTATTTTGTACCAGATAAAAGTATTAGTAGGAAAGATAAATTAGATATTATTTCGGCTGCTATTCAAAAAAAGATTTGGAGAAAAACTGGAATCTATTCAACTGTAGGCATGTCTAATTCCAATCCCTTATTAGCTAAGTTAGCACTAGATAATGAAGCGAAAAAGACTCCGACAATGAGAGCCAATTGGTCCTATGAGGATGTCGAAAAGAAAGTATGGACAATCCCTAAAATGACAGATTTCTGGGGAATTGGAAATCGCATGGAGAAGAGATTACATAATTTAGGTATCTTTTCGATTAAAGAATTGGCTCAGGCTAATCCTGACTTGATTAAAAAAGAGCTTGGTATCATGGGTCTAGAGTTATGGTTCCACGCCAATGGGATTGATGAAAGTAATGTTCATAAACCTTATAAGCCAAAGTCAAAAGGGATAGGGAACTCTCAAGTTTTACCAAGAGATTATATTAAACAAAGAGATATTGAAATTATACTTCGTGAGATGGCAGAACAAGTTGCAGTTAGATTGAGAAGAGCTGGTAAAAAAGCAACAGTAGTTTCTATACATCTAGGCTACTCTAAAGTAGAACAAAAGCGTTCTATCAATACTCAAATGAAAATTGAACCAACCAATCAAACAGCACTACTGACAAACTACGTTTTAAAGTTATTTCACACTAAATATACTTCAGGAGCTATCAGGAATGTTGCGGTTAACTATTCTGGTTTAGTGGATGAATCCTTTGGATTGATTTCATTATTTGATGATATTGAAAAAATAGAAAAAGAAGAAAGGCTCCAGTCCGCAATCGATGCTATTCGAACAGAATTTGGTTTCACTTCATTATTGAAAGGAAATGCCCTGGATCAAGCTTCTAGAACCATTGCAAGAAGTAAACTCATTGGTGGTCATTCAGCTGGAGGATTAGATGGTTTAAAATGATGAATCGTTCTTATTTACCTTTTATGTCTGCAAGAGAGTATCAAGATCGTGGGATGGCTAAGTGGATGGGATTCTTTTTGTCAGAACATTCAAGTTCTCTTTGGGAAGAAAAAAATAAAGAAGATATCTCCATTTCCCTATCAATGGAAGAGAAAGTTTTATTTGTTCGTCAACTTTATACGAATGTGTTCCCTGCAACTTTTGTTTTTAAGTTCTCCAATAGAAGAAAAGTAGTATCGGGTATTGTTAAAGAGATTGGAAAAGAGTTTATATCTATTAAATCAGACACTGGTTTTCTTCGATTAGAATGGTCAGATATACTCGATATCCAGATAGAAGGTGAGGAATTACATGAATCGTAAAGAATTATATGATGATAAATTGCAGCTGGACTATTTTTCTGATTCTTATTTAAGGTTTGAGTCAGATTTTTATAAGTATTCTGCTTTAGACATACCATTAACATTTATCACTGATGATATTTTACGCACAATGGCTATGTCTCAAAAACATTATTTTAAACTTAATAAAAGTAAATCTTTAGACGGTCGTGACCATTACTTTGTTTTTTCTATCAAGATGAACAAAGAGAGTAGTGGGATTAGACAGTATGAGTATCAGAGACATTGTTTTAGTTTGTAAGAGTCCGACAGGGCTCTTTTTTCTGTGATAATTTTATCAAAAAGTATTTGTTATACTTTTTTTAATTTAGATTTATCTTGGGGATTTGGGGGCGGAGCCACCAAGTTATCTTATCGTTGGCTGTCAAAATTGGAGGATTTTGGTCGGCTGGCGATATGATTTTTGAGATATTGTGGACACAATATCTGAGCTCGCAAAGCCTTACAAAAAAGTTGAATCTATTTTGTAAAACGTACTGACAGTGTCTGTAAGCTTACATTGTCAGTACAAGTATCTATGAGAGAGGATAAATCATATGAAAAGAGATATACGTAGTATTCGGAAGCAATTTCGCTTAACAGAAACGGAAGAAAAACAAATACTAGATTTAATGAGAGAGAAAGGAGATGATAATTTTTCTGATTTTCTCCGTAAAAGCTTACTATTATCTGATGGACAAAAACAGATGGAAAAATGGTTCAACCTTTGGAAAAAACAAAAGTTGGAACAAATTAGCCGTGATGTTCATGAAGTATTCATAATTGCTAAAACAAATCATCAGGTTACTCACGAACATGTTTCTATTTTGTTAACTTGTATTCAGGAATTAATTAAAGAGGTAGAAAATACAAGTCCTCTTAGTGAAAATTTTCGTAACAAATACATGAGGTAGTAGAGTGGAACATCGATATAGAACAAATTTAAAAAAAGTCTTTCTATCTGATCTAGAATTAGTCAAATTGAATGAAAATATCTCAAAAAGTAACTGCTTATCATTCTCAGAATATGCTCGACGAACCCTACTTGACCCTAGCATGAATTTTATCACCATTGATACAACTGGTTATCAAGATTTGATTTTTGAATTAAAACGAATAGGAAATAATATTAATCAAATAGCCAGGAGTATAAATTATTCTAATTTAATAACGGAAGTTGAATTATATGAATTGAGAAAAGGTATAGAAGAGTTAATAGTAGAAGTGGAGAAAGATTTTCTTATCCAATCTGAAAAATTGAGGAAATTTTATGGTCATCACTAAACACTTTGCGATTCATGGAAAAAATTATCGTAGTAAACTAATCAAATATATTTTGAATCCAAATAAAACAAAAAAACTATCACTAGTTTCAGATTTTGGTATGAGAAATTATTTAGATTTTCCTAGTTATAAAGAACTAGTGAAGATGTACAATGATAATTTTTTAAGTAATGATACTCTTTATGAATTTCGTCATGATAGGCAAGAAGTAAATCAACGAAAAATTCACTCTCATCACATCATTCAGTCCTTTTCTCCAGATGACCATCTCACTCCTGAACAAATCAATCGGATTGGTTATGAGACAGTTAAAGAATTGACAGGAGGTAGATTTCGTTTCATTGTAGCAACTCATGTCGATAAAGATCATATCCACAATCACATCATCCTAAATTCAATTGATAAGAATTCTGATAAAAAATTTCTATGGGATTATAAAGCAGAACGTAATCTAAGAATGGTTTCAGATCGTCTTTCAAAAATTGTAGGTGCAAAAATTATAGAAAATCGTTATTCTCATCATCAGTATGAAGTTTATCGCAAAACAAATTACAAATATGAAATAAAACAACGAGTATATTTTCTAATCGAGAACTCGAAAAATTTTGAAGATTTCAAGAAAAAAGCAAAAGATTTACATTTAAAAATTGATTTTAGACACAAGCATGTTACTTTTTTTATGACTGATTCAAATATGAAGCAAGTCGTACGTGATAGTAAATTGAGTAGAAAACAACCTTATAATGAAACTTATTTTAAGAAAAAGTTTGTTCAAAAGGAAATCATAAACATCTTAGAATTTTTACTTCCGAAAACGAAGAATATGAATGAATTGATTCAACGAGCAGAATTTTTTGGATTAAAAATAATTCCGAAAGAAAAACATGTTCAATTTGAATTTGATGAGATTAAGGTTTCAGAGCAGGAATTTGTAAAAACGAATCGGTATAGTGTTAGTTATTTTCAAGACTATTTTAATAACAAAAATGAAACTGTTGTCTTAGATAATAAAAATTTAGTTGAACTTTACAATGAAGAAAAGCTAATTAAAGAAAAAGAGTTGCCGACAGAAGAGGTGGTATGGAAATCCTATCAAGATTTCAAGAGAAATAGGGATGCTGTTCATGAGTTTGAAGTAGAGTTGAATCTTAATCAAATAGAAGAAGTAGTAGACGATGGAATTTACATTAAGGTACAGTTTGGTATCCGACAAGAAGGACTTATTTTTGTACCAAATATTCAAATCAATATGGAAGAAGAAAAAGTTAAAGTATTTCTCAGAGAAACTAGTTCTTACTACGTATATCATAAAGATTCAGCAGAAAAAAATCGCTTTATGAAAGGTAAAACTTTGATTAGACAATTTAATCTTCAGTATGAACCGCAGTATATGTATAGAAGAATTTCTCTTAGCAAAATTAAAGAAAAAATAGAACAATTAGATTTTCTTATATCTGCGGAAAATAGTTCGAATGATTTTGAAGATATATCAAAGGATTTCATTGCCCAAATATCATATCTAGAGAATATGATTGAACAAGTTCAAAATAAAATTAATGATTTAACTAGTTTAGAGGAAGTATTGTTGAAATATACGACAAATAGTTCTAGCAATTTAGAAAATTGTATTCAAGATAAAAGTTCAGTAGATAAAATAGAGAAGGATTTATACATTTATAAAGGAAAGATTGAAAAACTGAAGGAACAACATAGAGAAGCAATAAATTTATTTGAAATGTTTAATAAAACAATAAAGAAATATAAGAAAAAACAAAATATGAAATCTATTGAGGAAAATGAGATACATTTAGAGTAAACAGTTTCCTAAAAAGTATATATAGAATAGTTTCATGTGCCAATTTGTCACATATTTAAAAATAAGAAAATAACTATATTATACTTGTTTTAGGAGACATTAGATGTTGAAAAGGATTAGAGATTTACGCGAGGATACTGATTTGACACAAGAGTATGTTGCAAAAACAATCTTAAATTGTACAAGATCAGCGTATTCTAAAATGGAATCAGGTACCAGATTAATCTCTATAGATGACCTTATCAAACTTGCAGATTTTTATAATGTAAGTTTAGATTACCTTGTAGGTCGAGTGGATAATAAAGAAGACCATTACTCCAAAAAGTATTAGGTTAAGAAAGCACATTGACAATTAAATAGTCCAAAATGGTACTTTCCTCATTTGTGGAGCAGTTTTGAATGGCTCGCCATGATAAGAGCGACATTAAAACCATCAATAAAATAGAGCGATACTTTATATGCCATGATACAAATGATATACAATGATACTTCTGACCGTTCAGGCTGCCACCGTAAAAGAGCAGCAAGTGAAATTCTTATGATGACTTCATCAGTCATGCCATGGAGGTGAAAAAATCTAAGAAAGGAAGTAGTAAAATCATGGAAACAGTAAACTATAAAGATTTAGTTGCGATTGGTTTTCCAGAGCACACATCGAGAAATATTATTAGACAAGCAAAAAAGATTGCGGTAAAAAAGTTTGAAGAAGCTAGAAAAAATAATAAGAATGCGGTACAATTAGGATGTTCACCTTTCGATAATAAAAGGTTAGGCATTGCTCCTAAAAATATTGTAGAAAATTTAATTGGTATTTCTTTTTCAGATATAGAAGGTGAGAAAAATGGTTATATCAAAGACAAAGAAATATAAAGGTGTATACAAAGATTCAAAAGGAAAAATTTATTTTCAAATTGAATTAGGAGTTGATCCAATAACTGGGAAAAGAATTCAAAAGAAAGGAAGGAAAAATCAACAGGGACTACCGTTTAATTCTTTTAAGGAAGCATATGAAGAGATACTTCGTTTAAAACATGAATTTGTGAACTCTACTATTAATAATAGTTTTCTAACTTTTAGAGAGTTTATGGAAGAGATTTATTTAAAATATTATCAACAAAAAGTTCAATTTGTAACTTATCAAACCGCTTTACCACATCATCAGTTATTTATTAAGCAATTTGGTAGTAAAAAATTATCAGATATTAGTACTATTGACTGTGAAAGATTTCGCTTAGCTATTATAGACAAGTATTCTAGTAACTATGCTAAAAATATGTGGTCTAGATTTAAAGCATGTCTGGGCTATGCAGAAAGATTGGGTTATATTGATAGAGTTCCTTTTAAAGGATTAGATAATCCTAGAGGAAAGCACCCTGATACAAAATTTTGGACATTTGATGAATTTAAGAAGGTAATAAACTCTTTTGATATTAGTGAGTATGAGGGACTCCATAATTACATGACGATCTGGTTATATTTTATGACTGGTTTAAGAGTTAGTGAGGGTATTGCTCTTAAATGGGAAGATATTGATTTTGAACGTAAATGGATTCATGTTCATTCGACGATTGAGAAGGATAAAAACGGTGTATGGTATGCTAAACAACAAACAAAGACAGTAGCAGGGAATCGTAAAATTGATTTAGATGATTTTACAATTACAATACTTAAAAAATGGCGAGAAGTTCAAATCAAGAATGATGATAAAGATTATGTAATATCACGTTTTGGTGAGCCCTTGTGTAAGTCTACAATCTCTAGGATAATAAAAAGGCATGCTAAGATTACAGGTGTACCAGAAATTACGGGGAAAGGATTAAGACATAGTCATGCATCTTATCTTATAAATGTGTTACATAAGGATACTTTATATGTTTCATATCGATTAGGACATGCTGATAAGTCAACCACGTTGAATACATATAGTCATTGGTATTATTCAGGTGATTCAACAATTTCAGAAGAGATTACAAGCAGTTTAGATAATCTTGGATTATCAATTTACCTACCAAATTCCTGCCAGAGTTGAAAATTGAGGAATTAACCCACTAATACTGGGAGAAAATAGGATTTGCAAATTATTACTCTTAAATAATAGAGTTTCCAATCAAAATGAAAACCGAGGTTTAGGCCTCGGTTTTTTTATCGTTGAAAATAATGATGATAGAATGTGAATAGAGGGTTTTATAAAGCTAACATGTGTAGCTCTCTTTATTTTCTCTAAACCTACTAAATAGTGCAGTTTTAATGATGTTACAATGATTTTACATTTGCTATATTCCCTTGAGATGTTGCTAATTTGTTGCTATAATGGCTATAAATCATATCATAAAGGAGAAGATGATGAAAAATTTTAAACGTCTTTTGTTAGCTGTTATAGCTGTCTTTGCAGCCGTCCTTTTGGTAGCTTGTGGCGCTAAAAGCGATAATGGGACTTACGTGTTTGAGCCTACTAAGGATGAGATCAAAGATATTATGCCAAGTGAATTTCAATCTTTGATAGGTGATAATTACTCATTCACTATTTCGATTACAATCAATGATAAGAAAGGTGAGATGAAAGTAGACACCAATGCAGGTGGTCAAAATGTAAATCAAGTGATTGATTTGGAAGTAGACCAAAAAGCTAAAACTCTTGTCTCAGAAAATGAGTATGGGAAAGCGGAAATTACTTATCAAGTTTCAGGAAATGTGTTAACGATTAAGGATGTGAAGAATTCTTTGATGGGTGACACAGACATGTTTAATAACTACATGAAAATTGCTAAGTTCAAAAAAGTTAAATAAGCAATCATGGCGGGATTTAAATTCCGCCTTATTCTATTTCTTTGTTGATACAAGAAATATTACAAGAATATGACATTTATAAACTTTCATTGCCGTGTACCTGAATTGTTGATATAATAGTGTTAATCTAACTAAAAAGGAGAAGTTATGAAAAACTTTAAACGTATTCTTTTAGCTTTCGTTGCAGTTTTTGCAGCAGTCCTCTTGGTGGCATGCGGTGCCAAAAGTGATAACGGGACTTATGTCTACAAACCATCAAAAACTGAAGTGAAGGAAATCCTTGAAGAACAAGGTGCTCCAAGTTCAAGTGTAGATGCATTGATCGACAATGTTAAATTGGAAGTTTCAGTGACCATTAAAGATAAAACAGGTAGCCTTAAAATTAAAGGTGAAATGATGGGACAAAAGACTGACCAATCATTTGATATGAAAGTTGACCAACAAAAGAAAACTCTTCAATCTAAAACAGGTGAAGGTGAGAAGGTTAAATACAAAGTTTCAGGCGATGTGTTCACTTTTGATTTATCTGGTGAGAAGAGTTCAGGTCATGAAGCCGCTTTGGAAATGTTCAAAAACGCTAAATTCAAACGTACAAAATAATACAAGAGAAGGGCAGAGAGTATCTGCTCTTTTTCTTCTTTAAAACATCTTGAATCGGTATTAAAATAGTGGTAAAATCTGATTATAAAATACATTAGGAGATTGATTATGAAAAATATTAAACGTATTCTTTTAGCTTTCGTTGCAGTTTTTGCAGCCGTCCTATTGGTGGCATGTGGTGCCAAAAGTGATAATGGGACTTATGTCTACAAACCATCAAAAACTGAACTCAAGAAAATTCTTGAGGAGCAAGGCTTATCAGGTAGTCAATTAGAGTCTATTGGAGACGTTATTAATTTTGAAGTTTCTATTAAGATCAAAGATTCTAAAGGAACCCTCAGCATCGTGGGTGAAGTCGCTGGTCAAAAGAATGAGCGATCTTATGATGTCAAAATCAATCAAAAAGAGAAAACAATCTCGTCAAATGATGGTAGTGGAGAAAAGATTACATACAAGGTCGATGGTGACTATTTGACATTTGATCTTTCTAAGTTAAGTAATAGCAACCAAGGGGATCTTATGATTCTTAAAAATGCTAAACTCAAACGCACAAAATAAAGCGACTGAAGAGTGGGGAAACCTGCTCTTTTCTTTTTTTAAAATATCTTGAATTAGTATTAAAATAATGGTAAAATCTGATTATAAAATACATTAGGAGATTGATTATGAAAAATGTTAAACGCCTTATGTTAGGTATTGTTGCTATTTTTGCAGTTGTTCTGTTAGTAGCTTGTGGTGCTAAAAGTGATAATGGGACCTACAAAATGGAGACGAATATAGATCAGTTAATGGGGCAAGATTCAGAATCTGAAGTGTTGAAAGATGCGAAAGTTACCATTGAATTGACGATTAAAGATTCAAAAGGGGAATTAAGTATTATTCAGAAGATAGCTGGTAAAGAAGTGCCCATAAAATTGGATTTAAAAGTTGATCAAAAGGAAAAATCATTAAAACGTTCTTATGGTGATATGGAGTTGAAATACAACATCAAAGGTGATGAATTGACATTTGATCTTTCTAAGTTAAGTAATAGCAACCAAGGGGATCTTATGATTCTTAAAAATGCTAAACTCAAACGCACAAAATAATGAAAGTGAAGAGCGGGGAAACCTGCTCTTTTGCTTTACTTTTATGACTGGTTTGATATAATAAATGAGACTACAGATGGGACTGGGGCAGGAATAATTTTCTTTGAAAATGATTTCGTCCCGCTCCCTCTTTTCTGTGTGATCAAGGAAATTATTTATGGAAAAGGAGAATCATCTATGCTATATATTTGGTCTTACTTGAAAAAGTATCCCAAGTGGCTAGCCCTGAATCTATTTTCGGCGGTCCTGTTTGTTATTGTCAATTTGGGCTTGCCAACGATTCTAGCTCGCATGATTGATGAAGGGATTAACTCGCGTGATGTGGATCGGCTGTATTTCTGGGGCTGGGTCATGTTTGCGATTATTTTGCTTGGAATTGTGGGGCGGATTATCTTGTCTTACGCGGTTGGCCAGCTAACGACCACCATGGTCCGAGATATGCGCAATGACCTCTATGCTAAGTTACAGGAGTACTCGCATCACGAGTATGAGCAAATCGGGGTATCGTCATTGGTCACTCGCTTGACTTCTGATGCCTTTGTTTTGATGCAGTTTGCGGATTCTATGTTGAAGATGGGGGTCATCACACCTTTGATGATGGTTTCCAGTGTTCTCTTGATTCTGACGACCAGTCCTTCTTTAGCGTGGATTGTAGCGGTATCAGTACCATTTCTTGCTGTCGTCGTCTGGTATGTAGCAGTTAAGACACGTCCACTTTCCGAGAAGCAACAAAAGACACTCGACCATCTTAACCAGTTTGCGCGTGAAAATTTGACTGGACTTCGTGTGATTCGTGCCTTTGCTCGTGAAGAATTCCAAGAGGATAAATTTGCGGCTGAAAACGAAGTCTATGCGGAAAACTCGAATAAATTGTTCAAACTAACTGGTTTGACAGAACCTCTATTTGTGCAGATCATCATTGCTATGATTGTGGCGATTGTCTGGTTTGCTTTGGATCCTCTTCATGACGGTAGTTTGAAAATTGGGGATCTGGTTGCCTTTATTGAGTATAGCTTCCACGCGCTCTTATCTTTCCTCTTTTTAGCCAATCTCTTTACCATGTATCCTCGGACTGCGGTCTCTAGCCGGCGTCTCAAGGAAATCATGGACATGCCCATTTCGATCGATCCAAATGAGAATGGGATAACAGAAACAGCATCTCGTGGCTATTTGGAATTTGACAATGTCACCTTTGCTTATCCAGGTGAGACAGAGAGTCCAGTTCTTCACAACATTTCCTTTCAAGCCAAACCTGGCGAAACCATTGCCTTTATCGGCTCGACCGGTTCTGGGAAATCTTCACTTGTGCAGTTGATTCCTCGATTCTATGATGTCACCCTAGGGAAGATTTTGGTGGATGGCGTGGATGTCCGTGACTACAATCTGAAAGCCCTTCGCCAAAAGATTGGTTTTATTCCACAAAAGGCCTTGCTCTTTACGGGAACCATTGCTGAGAACCTTCGTTATGGGAAAGAAGATGCCTCTGTACAAGAGCTAGAACAAGCGGCTGAAATTTCCCAAGCCAAGGAATTTATCGACAGTCGTGAGGAGCGCTTTGATACGCATTTGGCAGAAGGTGGTAGCAACCTTTCAGGTGGTCAAAAACAACGCTTGTCCATCGCTCGTGCCGTTGTCAAAGATCCAGATGTCTTTATTTTTGATGATTCCTTCTCTGCCTTAGACTACAAGACGGATGCCACTTTGCGCAAGCGTCTCAAAGAAGTTACAGGAGATGCGACCGTTTTGATCGTAGCGCAACGCGTGGGAACCATTATGGATGCGGATCAAATTATTGTCTTGGACCAAGGGGAGATCGTCGGTCGAGGAACCCACGATGAATTGATGGAAAGCAATGAGATCTATCGTGAAATTGCCAATTCCCAGCTCGATAGTCCATCATTGACAGAAGAATAGAAAGGAGAAGCAGATGAAACAAGAACAAAACAGTTTTAGTAGACTATGGACCTATTTGAGAGCCTATCGCTTGGAAGTTTGCTTGTCCATTTTCTTAAAAATTCTAAGTGTCGTCATGAGTGTTGTCGAACCCTTTGTTTTGGGGCTTGCCATTACTGAGTTGACAAAAAATCTCATGGATATGGCAAAAGGCCTTGCGGGAGCTGGTCTTAACACCTCCTATATCGCGATCATTATGACGCTCTATCTATTCCGTGGGGTTCTCTATGAGTTGGGATCTTATTATTCCAACTATTTCATGACCAATGCTGTTCAAAAGACCGTTCAGGACATGCGAAATGATTTGTCTCATAAAATCAACCACATTCCCGTTTCTTATTTTGACCGGCATCAGTTTGGAGATTTACTAGGACGTTTTACTAGCGATGTCGAAACCGTCTCGAACGCCTTGCAACAGTCCTTTTTACAAATCGTTAATGCCATCTTTACCTTGCTCTTTGTTATCAGCATGGTCTTATACTTAAACATCCAGCTGGGGCTAGTAGTCATCTTGTCCATTCCGATCACTTATTTCAGTGCTCGATTTATCATGAAAAAATCTCAGCCTTACTTTAAAGAGCAGGCAGATGTTTTGGGAGCCATGAACGGCTTTGTGCAAGAAAATTTAACAGGCTTTAATGTCCTTAAGCTGTACGTTCGGGAAAAATCTTCCCAGGAAGAGTTTCATGATATTACCCATCACCTTCAAAAGGTAGGTTTCAAGGCTAATTTCATTTCTGGCTTAATGATGCCGATTTTAAATGGGATTTCAGATTTGACTTATCTCGTTATCGCTTTGTTTGGTGGCTTGCAAGTGTTAGCAGGTCGTTTGACTGTCGGGAATATGCAGGCCTTCGTTCAATATGTTTGGCAGATCAACCAACCGATTCAAAACTTAACCCAATTGGCAGGGCAGCTACAAAGTGCTAAGTCGTCTCTAGATCGGATTTTCCAAGTCATGGATGAGCCAGATGAAGTAGCAGATGTGACAGAAACCCTCTCTGGAGACTTGACAGGGCAAGTCAGCTTTAAAAACGTTGATTTCCAATATGTAGCGGACAAACCCTTGATTCGTGATTTCAACCTTGAAGTCAAACCAGGTGAAATGGTGGCCATTGTCGGACCGACCGGAGCAGGGAAAACAACCCTGATTAATTTGCTCATGCGCTTTTACGATGTGACTGCAGGATCGATTACGGTGGATGGTCATGATATTCGTCATCTATCTCGCCAAGATTACCGCAAACAATTCGGAATGGTGCTTCAGGATGCTTGGTTATATGAAGGAACCATTAAAGAAAACCTTCGCTTTGGTAATCTCGAGGCAACGGATGAAGAAATTGTGGAAGCTGCAAAGGCAGCCAATGTCGATCACTTTATCCGGACACTCCCTGGTGGTTACAATATGGAAATGAACCAGGAGTCTAGCAATATTTCTCTAGGGCAAAAGCAACTCCTAACCATTGCGCGTGCGCTCCTAGCGGATCCTAAAATCTTGATTTTGGATGAAGCGACGTCTTCTGTCGATACGCGTTTAGAACTCTTGATTCAAAAAGCCATGAAGAATTTGATGAAAGGGCGGACTAGCTTTGTCATTGCTCACCGCCTGTCTACCATTCAAGAAGCAGATAAAATCCTTGTTCTCAAAGATGGCCAAATCATCGAGCAAGGAAATCACCAATCCTTGTTGGCAGACAAAGGATTCTACTATGAGCTCTACAATAGCCAATTTTCAAATAAAAAAGCGGAATAAGCTCGTGTCATCATAAGAGGTTTGAGAAAGCATTCTCAGCCTCTTTTTTCTTACTCACTTTTATTACTACATAAAAAGGTTAACATTTCTGCAACAAATTGATACAGAATATTCACACAATTTACCTTGTTTGTCATGATAATTTTTATTAGGATAGAATCGTTGTAAAAAATAAAAGGAGAAATGTGTGATGAATCATTTAAACAAAGATATCGTTTTTGGCATTCGCAAGTCTAAGCTTGGAGTCTTTTCTGTCGTGATTGCGATCATGGGGGCTTGTTTTTTGACTGGACAATCTGTGGCAGCTGATCAAGTTGGAGAGCAGACACAAATCCAAACACAAGGGCAAGAAGCGACAACTTCGGATCCCGCAAGCTCTCAAGTAGATACCAGCCAATATGGAGCATCTATGCCTTACACCCGTTATGAGGCAGACAAAGGAAACCTCCTTGGAAAGGCAGAGGTAGAGCAGTCTCAAGACAGTCACTCAACAGCTATTGAAGCTTCTGATCAGACTTATGTTGCTTTAAAAGAAAAGGGAGATGGTGTTTCTTTTAAGGTCAATGAGCCAGCCAATGCCTTAACTGTACGCTACACGGTACCAGATGGCGCAAGTGGACAACTCGATGTACAGGTGAATGGTCACAGTGTTCAACAATTGGACCTTTCATCTACGTCTAACTGGCAGTACTTGAATGACAAAGGTGTACACGATAGTGCCCAGGCGGATACACGCGCTCGGTTCCAATTTGATGAAGTACACAGCCTCCTTCCAGGACTTCAGCTTCAAAAAGGAGATGTGGTTTCACTGGTGAAAAACAGGTCAGATGACGTCCATTATGGTCTTGACTTTGTGGAATTCGAGCAAGCTCCAGACCCGATTGCTCAAGGGGATAATGCTATCAATATTGTTTCTAAAGGAGCTACGCCAAACGACGATACTGATGACAGCCAGGCTCTCTATGATGCGATTTATGAAGCTAAACAAACCGGAAAGAATGTCTATATCCCAGCTGGGCGATTTAATCTCAATCGAAAAGTCGGTATCGATGCTTCTGATATGAAGATTTCAGGGGCTGGTATCTGGCATACCCAACTGCATTTTACTAGTGACCAAGCTGGTGGTGGTGGATTTGACTTCCTTCACCAAGACAACCATGTTGAATTTAGCGATGTCTATCTGTCCTCCAACCTTCGTTCACGCTATGGTGAAAATGCTCAGTACAAGGCCATTTCTGGAACGCCAGGGAAGAATTCTCATATTCACGATATTTGGGCCGAACATTTTGAAGTCGGCATGTGGATTGGCGATTATGCTGGAAAAAATGATATGAAGTACACAGATGGTCTAGTGGTAGAAAATGTCCGTTTGCGCAATAACCTGGCTGACGGGGTCAACTTTGCCCAAGGGACTAAGAATTCGATTGTCCGCAATTCGAGTATTCGTGGAAATGGAGATGACGGACTTGCCAGCTGGTCAAGTATTGCGGATGGGACAGAATCGGCAGTAGCAGAAAATAATAAATTCTTGCACAATACGATTGAACTCGGTTGGCGAGCTGGTGGTGTTGGGATCTTTGGTGGAAAAGGCCATGAGATTGCCTACAATCGGATTAAAGAGAATATCGGTGATGCTGGAATTCGCTTGACGACTGTCTTTAAGGGCCATAACTTTGATTTGAATGAAGAAGGGATTCGGGTTCACCACAATCTCTTGGAGCGCACAGGAACGAAGAGCGATATCTACAACAAGGATCGTGGATCGATTGATGTTGAAACGCGCTATGGAGATATTAAAAATGTCACAATTGAGGACAATGTATTTGTAGCGCCATTTGATACAGGTGTGACCGATCACCTCAATCCAAATGGAGGTATCCTAAACCATGTCGAAGTCAGAAACAATCAAACCATGAGTCAACTCTCTCATTCAGCACAAGCAGGACTATCTGCTCCTGCTTCAAAACCAGTTGGACAAGCCTTGAAGGTGAAAGAAAAACCCCTTCAAGCAGGCGCAGTGAAAGCTTCCCTTCAACCATCCAAAGTTCAACCGTCTAAAAAACAAACCGGCCTGAATCTAAAACAAGCAAAGACAGTCACTGAAACAGTCAAACCGAACTATGTGCTAAAATCAACAAATTCCAAGCAAAAGAGCTTTTTGAAAGCTCCGAGCGCTTTGTTCCTTTACCGGATGATGGGGTTACGTCAAACGGTTTAAGAAGGATGGAAATCCTGGATACATTTCCAGGATTTTTTGCTTGCTGCTAGACTTTCATTGACAGTGAGGAGGCATATCGGTATACTAGGTATAATCTAATGAGGAGGCCACCATGATGATTCGACCCGTTCTGCTCAGCGATGCAGCAGCTATCCGAGCGATTTACCAACCTTATGTAACAGAGACAGCCATTACCTTTGAGGTTGATGTACCGACTGTCCAGGAATTTGAAAGTCGCATCATAAAAACGCTGACCCAATTTCCTTATTTGGTCGCAGAAGTGGATGGGAAAGTTGTGGGGTATGCCTATGCTTCGACCTATTATGCACGCGCTGCCTATGATTGGACCACTGAATTGTCTATTTATGTAGCAAAAGAAGCGCGTGGACAAGGGATTGGATCGGCCCTTTATACGGCCTTAGAAGAGGAGTTGCAAGCACGAGGCTACTTACGCTTTCTGGCTTGTATCGCAGTTCCGAACGAAGCGAGCATTTCCATGCATGAAAAGCGGGGCTATGTCCAAGTGGCTCATTTCCCAAAGATTGGCTATAAGTTTAACAAATGGCATGATATCGTCTGGATGCAAAAGACGATCGAAGGGCCGGTGAGAAAAATACAGTAGAAATCACGACATTTGTAAATCGCAATAGTTAATTATCCCTGACTTTTTCATAGGCTAAAATGATACTAATAAAATTACTGAAAGAGACCGGAAAGTTGTGATGGTCTCCCCTACATGAAAGGAGCCTTTATGACTGAAGAACAAAGTGCTAGGCTGTTACCTCAAAAGCCCTCCAGATGGGCCAAAATTCTACTTAACCGAAAGGTTCCCATTCTTCTGTTCTTCTTACTGGAATTGGCCTTTCTTGTCTTTTCATATCTCAGTCTACAAGAGCATTTCCCATCCATTATCTTATGGGAACACTTGTTGAGTGTCTTTACCTTCTTTTACTTGCTCAATCGTTCCATGGATTCTCGTTCCAAA
>JAWDWJ010000032.1:0-18885 GCA_032477695.1 Streptococcus parasanguinis | reverse complement strand
CGATGTGCTCAATGATGCTGATTGGCTAGCAGATACAGAAGCTGACTCAGATGCTGATGTGCTCAATGACGCTGATTGGCTTGCTGATACTGATGCTGATGCTGAAGCCGATGTGCTCAATGATGCTGACGCTGACTCAGATGCTGAAACAGATTCAGACGTTGATGTTGATGCTGATTCTGATGCTGACTCAGACGCTGATGTTGATTCAGAAACTGATTGGCTTGTTGAAGCTGATTGTGATTCTGAAATAGATTGCGATGCTGATTCAGATGCAGAAGCTGATGCGCTCAATGATGCTGATTGGCTTGCTGAAGTAGATGCTGATGCTGAAGCCGATGTGCTCAATGATGCTGATTGGCTAGCAGATACTGATGCTGACTCAGATGCCGATGCACTCAATGATGCTGATTGGCTAGCAGATACTGATGCTGACTCAGATGCCGATGCACTCAATGATGCTGATTGGCTTGCTGAAGTAGATGCTGATGCTGAAGCCGATGTGCTCAATGATGCTGATTGGCTTGCTGAAGTAGATGCTGATGCTGAAGCCGATGTGCTCAATGATGCTGATTCAGACGCTGATACAGAAGCTGATTCTTGTGCTGATGTACTCAATGACGCTGATTCAGATGCTGATACAGAAGCTGATGTTTGCGCTGACGTACTCAATGATGATGATTGACTCGCTGACACACTTGCTGATTCAACAGCTGATTGGCTCAATGAGGCAGAAGCTGATTCAGACGCTGATTTAGAAGCTTGTTCTGATTTAGATTGAACCAATGATGTTGATGCTGATGCTGATTCAGATAATGAAGATGAAGTCGTATCTGAGTTTGATTGAGAATCCTCTTTCAATTTGTAGATATAGGTAACATTTTTATCTTCTTTAGCAACTGAACCTGTAATTGGGTCTGAAGTTGTAAGGTGACCATCTGAGTCAACTTGACCAACAGTATATGTACCTGCTGGTACCAACTCGTAAGTTTTACCATTGTACTCAATTGTACCTGGACGGTTATCTACTACTGTATCATAGTGTTTATTGATAGGTTGTTGATTTTCATCTGTTACTGAAGCTTTAATAGTTGTTCCTTCAGTATCTTTATAGTGAACGTAAACATTCCCTTTTTCATCTGACTTCTTGTAGTAGTGTGTTACATCATTAGAAACTGGTTTAATTGAAGAGATTGAGAAGTTATTAAAGAATGATGGATAACCACTTGCTTTATCACCTGGTGTATTACCACCGATGATATTTGAAGTATTGTTACGAACTGGGTCAACATCAGTTGAGAATTGAGGTGAAGCTGTAAAGGCGTCTCCAGTTGCTTTATTGTACCAACCACTCAAACGTACATTACCACCAGCTGAATCTGAATAAGTTGCTACTTTGAGTCTGTAGTTTCCGTCTTTACTATCTACATAACCTACTTCTTTAGGATCGGTACTAGTTCCTTCAACAGTAGCTCTTGTTCCTGGTTTAGCAGGATCAGAAGTGTAAACCAAAGTATAATTATCAAAGTTCAAATTGTTTACATCTGTTGATGGGCTATATGAAGAAACTTTAGAAGGGTCCAAAACATAAAACTTAACTACTGATGAACCATCTGTAGATACTTGCTCAATAACACGTTTCACATAGTAATGTGCACGTCCACCTTGAAGTTCAAGATATTTAGCACCAACACCTCCCAATGTACCACTCATGTCATTCGATGAATCTGTACGTGTGTATACATATCCTTCAAAATCACGTGGTTGAGAAGCAGTGTAATTTTGTCCTTCAATACCTGTTTGAGTATATGTAGCCAACTGAGTTCCATCTTCTGTTTTGTAATAAGTTGTATGATTTACTTTATCAGTTGGAATATTTGTTTGAACGTTAGGTTTTGTATCATTTTCATTTCCTGGGAATGAAGTGTCACGAACCTGAAGAATATGGTGTTTATATTTATCACTTGCAGTTGGACCAGCATCACGGTTGTTTGTCCAAGTTCCTAGGATTTGAGATGCGTCACCAGTAGTATAGTCAAACTGAGGAGCATAAGTTGAATTGGCATTTACTAAAGTATTGAATTTATAAGTTGAACCCGCAGTCATATCCAAAGTTTCAACTTCATTTCCTGTTGACTTATCTACCAAACGAGCATGTACAGTAGGCGTATTGCTTGTACCCACAGTAGAGCGGTCAACTGAGAATGTCACATAGTAGCCACCGTTACTATAAGTAACACCACCTTGAGATGCAGGACCTTGCCAGTTTTGAAGGTCCCAAATAGAAAACGTATAACGAGAGGCACTTGGATCTAGTTTATAGTTTGGATTTGTCCACGCTGGATCAGAAATTGATGCGCCGTTAGCATCAGTCATACTTGGACTTACTTCAATATTTGCTGCAAGTGTATTTGAAGTAGCGATTGGAGCCAATTGTGCTGAAATTGCTGGAGCACCGTTTACTGTTGTGTTTCCAGTAAATCCTGCTGCAGTCAAGGTTGCCATCATGTCATCTACTGACTTGCTCAAACGTTCGCGTTGGTCTGCGTATGATTGAGCTGAAGCATTAGCGTTGATCAAGCTGTTGCTTGCTGTCAATTCTGTTTGAACTTTAGCGATGGCAGCTTCAAGTGCTGCTTTCTTTTCTGGAGCTGAAACAGTTGCTGAGTAGTCTCCTGCAATCTTGTTCAACAATGCTGCTTCTGAAGCGTTTTGTTCCAAAACAACTTTATCTTCAGCTTTCGCTACTGTTGTAGTGCTTTCTACACTTGCTTCAGAGCCAGCTGCTACAGTTGATTCGCTTGAAGCTGCTGAAAGTTCTGCTGAACCTCGTTCGCTCAATGAAGCTGAGTGAGATACAGATACGCTTGTAGATGTTGAAGCACTTGCAGATGCAGAAGCGCTAGCTGATTCTGTAGTTGACTCAGTTGTTGATTCTGTAGTTGATTCAGATTGAGATTCAGTTGTTGAAGTTGTACCAAGTACAGTACTTCCTTGCACTACAAGAGCTTCACTTGAAAGCTCAGATGCAGTCGCAACATCTGATCCTGTCTCATCTGCTTTTGCAGTGTTCGCTACTGTAGCTGCACCAAGAACAGCACCAGCTGCTACGATCCCTTTGAGCAAGCCACGGCTTGTCATTTCTTTCACTGATACTGCGTCTTCACGCACTTCAGCTACAACAGTCTCTTCGACTTGACCACGAATGACTTTCAAAAGACCAAAGTTAGAAGTCGCAGCACGCAACCAGTTTTTACCTGATTTGATCAATTTGAAACGAGTCACACGATCCGTTTCACGGAATTCACCGTTCGAACGTTTAAAAAACATTTCTGTCTCCTTATTACATTTTTTATTTCCCTAACATTATAGACCAATCTGTCGATTTTTGGAAGCAATTATCCTTAATTATTGCTATTTTTTTATAATTTTTGTTTTAGATAGTAATAAAATCGTTTTCAGTAGGATCAATTTGTCAAACCGGGGCAATTTTTTGAAAAAATCCTATAATACTTTGACTTTAGAGGTGAAACAAAAAGCCCCATTTAATAGGGGCTTTTCTGATAATTATCTGATTTTTTCCAACATGTTTTCAATGTGTTGGATGGATTTTTCGCGTCCAAGTAAGTAGATGGTATCTGGCAATTCAGGACCATGCATTTCACCTGAAACGGCGATACGGATTGGCATAAAGAGATTCTTCCCTTTGATCCCAGTTTCTTTTTGAACCGCTTTGATTTGTGGGAAAATATTTTCTGCCACAAACTCATCGTCTGACATGGCTTCCAATTTTGCTTTGAAGGCTTCAAGTACAGTCGGAACCGTTTCACCAGCCATGACTTCTCGCTCAGCTTCTGTCAACTCTGGGAAGTCTGAGAAGAAAAGGTCTGTCAATGGAACGATTTCGTCCACCGACTTCATTTGTGGCTTGTAGAGTTCTACAAACTTCTCAGCCTTGTCTGTCAAACGACCTGCTTCTTCGAGGAATGGCTTGGCCATTTCAAAGATAGTCGCAAGATCCGCATTCTTGATATACTCATTGCTCATCCAGTCCATTTTCTTTTGGTCGAAAGCAGCTGGAGACTTGCTGAGACGATGTTCATCAAAGAGCTTGATGAGTTCTTCGCGAGAGAAGATTTCATCTTCCCCACCAGGGTTCCAACCAAGAAGAGCGATAAAGTTAAAGACGGCTTCTGGAAGGTAGCCCTTCTTACGGTAATCTTCGATAAATTGAAGGGTGTTGGTGTCCCGTTTAGACAACTTCTTACCTGTTTCAGAGTTGATGATCAAAGTCATGTGTCCAAACTCAGGTGCTTCCCATCCAAGAGCTTCATAGACCATGAGCTGTTTTGGGGTGTTGGCAATGTGGTCGTCTCCACGGATGACGTGAGAGATTTGCATATCGTGGTCATCGATCACAACGGCAAAGTTGTAAGTTGGGTAGCCATCTTTCTTCTGGATGACCCAATCCCCACCGATATTGCCACCTTCAAATTCGATATCGCCTTTGACCATATCATGCCACTTGTAGATACCAGACTCATTCACTGCCAAACGAACCGTCGGGATGATGCCCGCTGCTTCACGTTCTGTGATATAAGCAGCTTTTTCTTCTTCGCTCATGCCAAGGTATTCGTTGATATAGCGAGGTGTTTCACCTGCTGCTTCTTGGCGTTCACGTTCTGCTGCCAACTCTTCTTCAGTGACGTAAGATTTGTAGGCTTTTCCTTCCGCCAAGAGTTGGTCAATGTATTTTTGATAGAGTTCCAAGCGTTCAGACTGGCGGTAGTTTTCATGCGTCTCTGGGCTTTCATCCCAGTCCATGCCCAACCAACGAAGGTTTTCAAGCTGTGAACGTTCGCCGTCTTCGACGTGACGTTTGCGGTCTGTATCCTCGATACGGATGATAAAGGTTCCACCATGGTGACGCGCATACAAGTAGTTAAACAATGCTGTACGAGCATTTCCGATGTGTAGTAGCCCTGTTGGACTTGGTGCATAACGCACACGAATATCTTTTGCCATATTTCTCTCCTCTTATCTTGTTCGCTATTTCTAGCTCATTTTTCAATCGTTCCTATTATACCACAAAGAAAGCAGGACTGAAATGAATAAGTGACCTTTCTAGTCTTTCTTCCTATATATATGAAAAAAGCCAGAACAAATGCTCTGACTGATATTCAATCTATTGGTATCTTATTAAACGAACACGGGCTGCGGATTGTGTCAAAAAGATGAATCCTCCTAGAATCTCTCGGATTCTGCGTCGAATTCCCTATTTTGACTGTATCCGCTACGCCCTTTGTATCTTATTTTAACCGTTCTTCTAATTCAAAGTCGATTGGTAGGGTTTGTAAAAAGTGCTCCAACTCACGTTCCCAGTAGAACCATTCGTGCTTGCCCGGGCTGTGGGTATAGGTGACATCCAAACCTAACTTTTCTAGTTCCTTGACTTCAAAATTATTGGCCTCATAAAGGAAATCCTGCTCCCCACACCAGATCCAGAGTTTGGTCTTCTTATCTGAAAACTTCTTGGCAGCAGTCTCTAGCGAGTAGGGACTGGTCGTCCAATCCTCAATCTCTCCAAAGATCCCCTTCCAAAAAGCTGGTTGCTCCAAGTCATTGTTTTCAAAATCCCGATCGTGGAAACTCAGAGCACCGGAAAAACTAGCCGCATGGGAGAAACGATTCGTCTTGAGAGCCAAGAGCATCGATCCATAGCCACCCATGGATAGGCCAGCAATAAAGGTTTTCTCCCGTTTCTTGGTCATATTAGGGAAGAAGCGAGAAAGAGTCTCTGGCAATTCCTCCGCAATAGCCGTGTAGTAGTTGTAGCCATACTGGGTATCTGTGTAAAAACCATTATTGGTATTAGGCAGGACCACGATCAGATTGGTATTTCGCAAAATGCGCTCCACATTAGTCCGCTTCAACCAAGAGTGGTGGTTGCCATTCATCCCGTGCAAGAGATAAAGGACCGGAATATCCGTATCCGCTGGATCTTCCACGCGCGATGCATCGGGATAAAGGACGGACACGCCCCACTCCATCTTCAAGGCTTCTGAATAATACTCAATCTGCATAACTGCCATTTGATTTCCTCTTTCTACTGTTAAAAACACTCGGCAAGCCTCTGGCTGCCAAGCGTTTCGTTTTCTACTATTATTTCACTTCCATCACGACTGGTAGGATGGCTGGACGACGTTTGGTTTGTTCAAACAAGAACTTAGACAAGTTGTCACGCACCAAGCCTTTTAACTCACCCCAGTCAAAGCTGTCTTGTGCCAAATAGTCTTCAACACTTTGGTTGACCAATTCGCAACTTTCACGAAGAATATCCCGACTCTTCTTGACATAGACAAAACCACGGGTGTGCACGCGCGCTTTGGAAATAATTTTCTTCTCTTTGCGATTCACCGTGAGCGCCACGATAAAGATCCCGTCTTCTGACAAGACCTTACGGTCACGAAGGACGATATTGCCCACATCACCAATGGCATTTCCATCGATCATGACATCTCCAGCTGAGACGCTACCGGCAGGGACGAAGTCCCCCTTTTCGTACTCCATTACCGTTCCGCGTTTTGGAATAAAGATGTTCTCAGGCAAGATACCGACTTCCATCGCTACTCGTGCATGGGCATCCAATTCGCGGTATTCTCCTTGGATCGGGAAGAGGTATTTTGGACGAAGAAGGTTGATCATCAACTGCAAGTCCCGTGCGTTTCCGTGACCAGACACGCGCAAGCTTGACGTGATCAATTTGACAATGCCACCTGCTTGGTAGATCATGTTTTCCACACGAGCCACCACAGCTTCTTTAGCAATAGATGGCGTTGTGACGACGTAGACCAAGTCCCCATCTTTGATTTCCACATAACGGTGACGGCCAATCGACATCTTGCGCAAACCGTTGATCGGCTCACCCATCCGGCCTGTTTCCAAGATGATCAATTCATGATCTTCAAAACGGCTCATTTCTTTTGGCTTGATCAAGAGTTTTTCGTTGGCAAGAGACAATTTGTTCAAGCGAATAGCTGTGCGGACGATGTTTTCCACATCAAACCCTGTCAAGACCACTCGACGGCCAGTCTCAGCCGCAGCATCAAAGACCTGCTGGATCCGAGAGAGGTTGCTGGCTACCGCCGCTACGATGACACGACCATCCCAGTCTGCAATCGTATCTAAGATGGCATCGCCTACTTCTTGCTCACTGGCAACTTGAATATTACTATCCGCATTGGCCGAGTCACTCAAGAGAGCGAGCACGCCTTCGCGGCCAATCTCAGCTAGGCGAGCAAAGTCTGTCGCGTATGACTCGCTGGCAGTTTGGTCAAATTTAAAGTCTCCTGTATAGACGATATTGCCCTCAGGAGTGCCAATCACAATCCCGATACTTTCAGGGATGGAGTGGGTTGTTTGAAAGAAAGAGACGACGGCATCCCCGAAATCAATCTCAGAATTCTGATCGATGACATGGAAGTCGTTGAATTTCTTCACACTGTCATTGCTTTTTACAAAGAGTTTAGCCAACTCAATGGTCAACTCTGTCCCGAATACAGGGACTTTCGCTTCCGCCAAAAGATAAGGCAAGGCCCCAATGGCATCCGCATGACCGTGGGTCAAGAAAACACCCGCAATGCGGTCCTTGTTTTCAAATAGATAATCCATGTTGGGGATAACGACATCCACCCCAAGTTGCTCATTTTCTGGATACTTCAAACCTGCATCCAAGACAAAAATCGAATCGTTCACTTCGGCAACGTAGAGATTTTTCCCATTTTCTCGAACACCGCCAAGAGTGACTAATTTAATACTACTCACTGTTGTCTCCTTTAGTGTGATTATTTTAATACTTACGGTCCTTGGTCGCCCAAGTCGAATTACAGCTTTGCAAATATTTGCATATCCACTTTATTATACAATTTTTTTCTCTTTTTTTCAAAAAGCTTTCCACGGCAAAAAAGTCCTCTCATCTAAAATAGATGAGAGGACTTCTAGGCGCCTATTTTTAGGGGGAAAAGACCCTAAAAATGATAATCTCCCCGTTTATTTTCAATGATCCGCATGGCTGCCTTGATCACATGGAATTTGCTCAGCAATTCCTCTAGGCGCTGACTATTTCGTTCGCTCAATTGGCCGTTTTTGACCGCTTGGGAAAGGCGATAAAAGTCATCCAAATCCTCCCCAATGTTTTCAAACAGCTCCTTGGCTTCCTTGAGTCGATAGCGATTGACCAAGTGGTTCATGTCTTTTTTGAAAGAAGTGACATTGCTGTCGTGAATGTCCGTATAAGCTTCCTCTTCTTCCTTAGACTCATGGTAATTAACCGCCTTAAAACAGGTGATAAACTCCCGACTTTTGATGTTGCAGACAAAGATGACACCATCACTGGCTACATAGGCTTCTGTGTTGGCGGGTTGAACCACATTACTATCATAAGGAGAGAGGGAGGAGAGGTGTTGGTTGATCCACTTATTCAAGTGCTGATCATCTACGCCAAAGCGCTCAAAAGCTCTCTGCCGAAAATGGTCCCGACAACTATATTCTTGCGCATACGACAATCCCATACTCTCACCTCCTCCTGAGTATCTTATAAAAATGGCCTCCAGTCTTACGGGACTAGAGGCCTGGTCTGCTTCACTGACTTGGTGCAATTAACCTTTTGGCTAACAAAACAATGTTTATGATGTTGATTTCATTTAATAGTATTTGTGTAAAATACCAGAGGTTTTCTTTGCTATCCCAAATCCAAATGATTAGTTTTCGACTGGACGCATTGAAGTTTGAAAACCTTTACAAAAAGCTTCTACCTACTATTTCCACGTTTTCTTATGTCTCCGGACAAACTAAGCAGGTTTGCCCGACCGTCCAACCGATCCGACACACACGACATGACTGCTCTTTTACGATAAGAGCATGAACAGATATCAGCAAAACAGGCCTAAAACGAAGTAACCTAAATTTTAACTCGATAAGGCATTGGTATCAATCCCTTCTTCATCTTTCTAACTATATTATACTCACCTACCTGAGTAATTGCAAGCGATTTCGGCTGAAACTAGTTCCTATTTTTATGCGGTTTTATAGATGATTTAAGGAAAAGAAAAAGTTAGAGAGCAAGTCTCTAACTAAACATACAGACAAACTACTTCTATATCAAACAACCTAAGTGATGTCGCTTCTGTCCTACTCCCTATTTTCACTTTATCCGCTACGCCCTTTGTATCTTAGTAATTGAACACGCCCTAAATGCTGTGTGAAAAAGATAAATTCTCTTGTGAGCATCGCTCACTGCAAGAATTTCCTATTTTCACTTTGCATTTTACGGGCTTTGTATCTTATTCTTTCTCAAACAATTGATAGTAGTCTGCGATGGTCATTTGGGCTTTTTCTTCTTGATTGAGGTCTTGGACGATGTGTCCGTCTTTCATGACAATCAAGCGATTTCCATATTTCAAAGCATCTTCCATATGGTGAGTGATCATAAGAGCTGTGAGGGCATCTTGTTTCACAAACTCATCGGTCAAGATCATGAGGGCCTGACTAGTTTTTGGATCCAAGGCTGCAGTGTGTTCGTCTAAAAGTAAGAGTTCTGGGCGTTTCAGTGTCGCCATCAACAGACTCAAGGCTTGTCGTTGCCCCCCTGATAGAAACTCAACAGCAGTGTCGATATGATTTTCCAAGCCATTGCCGATCTTAGCAAGGACTGTTTGAAACTCTTCTTTATAGCTGGCCAAGTGACGCGGAATCAAACCACGTTTTTCTCCACGAAACTTCGCTACCAAGAGGTTTTCTGCTACTGTCATGCGAGGCGCTGTCCCCATTTTAGGATCTTGAAAGACCCGCGATAGGTACTTGGCTCTCTTTTCAGGAGAATAGTTGGTTACATCTTCCCCCAAAATATAAATTTTCCCACTGCTCACCGGAAGCGTCCCTGCAATGGTATTAAAGAGGGTTGATTTTCCAGCTCCATTACCCCCCAAAATCGTGATAAAATCATGCTCTCGAATTTCCAAGGAAACATCATCCAGAATGACTTTTTCTTCGTTCATCCCATTGCTCACGGCTTTGGTTACATTTTTTAATTCTACAATTGCTGTCATTTACTGAGTTTCGCTCCTTTCATGATTTTTCCCTTAAAGGTTGGAATCATCAGGCAGATAGCCAAGATCAAGGCACTGAAGATTCGAATATAGCTGGTATTGATGCCAAGCGCAATCACGGCCCAAATCAAAAATTGGTAGGCGATCGATCCGATCGCAATACTGAGCAAGCGCTCTGTCAAAGTGACATTTGAAAAGAGCACCTCTCCAATAATAAGGCTGGCAAGCCCAATAACGATGACACCAATCCCACGTGAAGCATCCGCATAGCCTTCTTGCTGGGCCATCAGTGCACCAGAAAGAGCAATAATCCCATTTGAAATGACCAAGCCCATCAATTCCATCCGGTCGGTGTTGATCCCAAAGCTCTTGGCCATATCTGGATTGTCCCCTGTCGCAATATAGGCTTGACCCAAGCGTGTATCCAAGAAGAAGATCAAACCAAGGATCACAAGCGTTACGAAAATCAAACCAATCAGAATCTCATTGAACCCACTGGCAAAAGGAAGAAATTCCTGTAATTTTTTATAGCCCAAAAGTCCCAAATTAGCCCGCTGCATGACAAATAGAATGACCGAGTTACAAGATGTCATCACGAGGATCCCTGACAAGAGTGTCGGGATTCTTCCTTTTGTGTAGAGAAGACCCGTCGCAAGTCCCGCCAAACACCCTGCACCAATAGCAGCCAGCGTCGCAAGGAGCGGGTTGACCCCTTTAGTAATCAAGGTCACCGCCACCGCTCCTCCAAGCGGGAAGGAGCCTTCTGTCGTCATATCTGGAAAATCTAGAATTCGGAACGTCATA
Source organism: Streptococcus parasanguinis (assembly GCA_032477695.1). Taxonomy (GTDB): domain Bacteria; phylum Bacillota; class Bacilli; order Lactobacillales; family Streptococcaceae; genus Streptococcus; species Streptococcus parasanguinis_Y. The sequence goes on along the minus strand of JAWDWJ010000032.1, from coordinate 7,975 downwards.
AAGATTCCTAACCCTAAAATGGCCCAAATCAAACCTTGTGAAACAATTGAATTAATCATAGTTTCTCCCTTCGATAATAGTAGTTTAATTGTAACATAAATATGAAAGAGAACCTATAGGAAATTGATGCTTCTTCTTGCATTTATTTTTTACCTTTGTGTTTTGTTTAATTTTATGTCAAAAAAACGAACTAAACTATTTTTGCGGTTCATTTTTTTGTAAATATTTTTTTGGATATAAATATCAATATTTAAAAACTCACATTTAAAGCTATTTTCTGGCACTTTCATGAAAACATCAAATTCACTTTCTTTCCAAAATTGACACTATCTAGTGAAAAATCGTATACTTATTTGGTATAAAACGAACAAATAACACAGAAACGTTGATTTACTTATTTAGACTGTATGTGGGAGAAAAAAATGAAACAAGAAAAAAATAGTGTCTCTGAAAAAGGGCACGGCTATTTTCGCAAGCGCAACAAGGCATTAGTCTCTATGATTACCCTTTTTGGAGCCTTGATGTTAAGCTCTGTTGCCATGGCTGACGAGGTCAACACCAATCCGACTTCTGAGATCCCATCAACCGCTCAACCAGTAGCAACCAATAGCAGTACTCCTACCACTACTAGTGAGGAAGTTGCTACAACTGAAGTTGCATCTTCTTCATCGGAATCAACACCAACTGTAACTGCCACTCAATCGGTCAGTGCAGCTCCAGCAACTACTTATAATACTCCAAAAATCACCAACGACGTCACCTTTGATAAAGCGACTTATAAAAGTGGGGAAGACGTCCGCATCTCTATCAACAACCCTGAAGTGGTTTCATCTGATGTCACTGTCTCTCATTTAGATCAGGTCATTTATGAAAAGAAAAACGTTGAAGGTGGCGAACTGACAATTCCAAGTACTGTCTTTTCACCTAATGCTGGATTTATCGTAGATGTCCTTGGTAAGAAAGCAGATGGTTCCCAAGCCTTTCATAAGGCAGCGGGTCTTGCTGTTGAAGATGACTGGACGATCTACCCACGTTATGGGGTGGTTGCCGGCTCAAAAGACAATCACAACTCCATCACCAATGATCAGGTAGAAGGCTACAAGAATAGTATTGACCAATTGGCCAATATGCACATCAACAACTACTTCTTCTACGACGTTTACAATACGCCAGCTAACCCATTCCCAGCAAATGTTGAACGTTTCACTCAAGACTGGGCGACTTTCTTGATTCCAAATAGCGAAACAGATCCTGACAAGCGCAAATCCTACTTACCTGTCATCGATACAGAAGCCGTCAAAGAGCTGGTGGCTCATGTCCATACAACTGGTGCCAAAGCCATGCTGTATAACATGATTTACGCAGTTTCCCTCGAAGAAGGGGTCCCAAATGAAGTGAAAAGCGCCATTGTTCGCAATCTACAAGACCATTTCAACTTTGGTAAAAAGGGTGATGTCACAGCGACCGATATCCAACAATTTCTCGATCCAGGCGACCCAAATTGGCAAAAATTTATCATTGAAGTCATGACTAAAGCCATGAAAGAAGGAAATTTTGATGGATGGCAAGGGGATACCATGGGATCTAACTGGGTGGAAAAAGTCAGTGAACCTGGAAAAGGCTTCTCTTTGAGCGAACACTATCCAGAACTAGCCACAGCTGCGACAGAGGCCCTCAAAAAAGAAGGCTATGATTTCATGATCAACGATATCTCCACTGGAGATGCGGATCGACTAGGTAAGACCAATGTCTCTGCACCTTATGCGGAAGTTTGGGGCGATAGCATTGACTATGACTCTACCTACCAAGCCTTGACGCGCCTTACCGAACGGATGCGTGATTTATACAAGGGGAAATCTCCTATCATCGCAGCCTATACCCATCGTGGTAAAAATGCATCAGCCCTCAGCAAAGACAACGAATTGCTGACAGATGCCATCATCGCAGCGAGCGGTGGTTACCATATGACGACTGCAGCCCTCAATACTTCTCAGGATGCTAAAGGTTTTGGGGTGATCCAAGCAGAATGGTATCTCAATCAAAACCTACCAGTCAATGCTGACTTTGCTAATGCAGAATTCAACTACCAAGAATTCATCGTTGCTTATCAAGAACTTCTCCGCGGACGCGACACCTTGGCACATGATACTCGTCGGATTGTAGACAATACAAATGTACTGGTCAACGGCAACTTCATTGGATCCAACCTGGATAATGCTGACGGGGTTCAACCTGGAACCGTTTATACCATTACAAAAGAAACCAAGACAGGTGATCGGATTGCTCACTTGATCAATTTGGTCGGCATCACTGAAAACAAATGGAACAGCGCTGTGAATACAACCGAAAAATTGACCAATATTCAAGCTTTTGTTCCACTCGGAAAAATCACAAAAGACCAGGCTGAACACGCCAGCATTTACTGGGCAACACCTGATGCTGTTGAAGGAAAATACAACATCAACCTTCGGGAAACAAGCGCAAATGTTTATTATGACGGAGGGGCTGGCCAATGGATGGCTGCTATCGATGTTCCGAGTTTAGATGTATGGGACATGCTCTATGTCAAACTCAATGAAGCCGCTCATGTTCTTTATCAAGATGAAAACGGAGTTGAGCTCGAGCGTTCCAGTGATTTTGTTGGTCATACAGGTGAAAAAATCAACTACTCGACAAAAGAAACCATTGCCAACTATTTGAAGAAAGGCTATGAACTAGTAGAAAATGGCTTCGATGCAGACGGACAACCAAACTTTGACCGCGACGCTACCAACACCAATGATGATGGCGTTCAAGAGTTTATTGTCCGCTTGGCACCAAAAATTGTAGAATTTTCTGCAGCACAACCCATCCAAGCCGGTCAAGTTGTTCCAGGAGACAGCGAGGGGCGTGTCTATCCAACTCCTCTAGCTCCAGCTGGTCAAACAACGGCTGATCTGAATCATTTGTCTGAAACAGTGACTCGTACAGTGACCTATGTGACTGAGGACCAGGATGGATCTAACCGCCAGCCTGCAGGAATAGCTGATCAGACTGACAGCCTTCATTTCACTCGCAAAGGTACCATCAATTTGGTGACGGGTGAGACAAGTCTTGAAGACTGGACAGCTCAAGACGGCACAAGCTTTGCAGCTCTTGAAAATCCCGTCAAAAAAGGCTATGTTGTCGTAGCAGAAGAATCGACTGATGCCACCTCTTCTGATCTGACAAAAGCAGGAGAACATACTGGCATTCATGCTGATGCAGCAGACATCACAGATACGGTCATCTATCGCCCAGTCAGGGCTTATAGGATCAGCTATGCTACTGGTAAAGAACCAGCCCATGCTCAAAAAGAGATCCCTTATCTAAATGATCCCACAAATCCAACCGCCATTGCATCTCCTACTGCTATCCTTCCTTACGTAGAGGGATTAGAGCCAAAAGATGCTCGTGGACAAGTCTTAAACCTTGTGGATCCACTTGACGAAACCAAAGGCTATCTTCTTCCAAGCCCTGAGTCTCCAACAGCTGATACCGCTATTTCCTATGCTATCGCCAAAGGATCGGTCAGAGTACGTTTCCTCACTGAGGGAGGTGACACTGATCTGCAAGAGGCGCAAGACCTCGCTACAGAGGTAGATTTCGGCACCAAGTATACTAGTGAGGCCCCAACAGAAATCACAAAAGATGGTCGTATCTACCATCTAGTTGGACACCGTGCTGATTCTGCTGATCCAAGTGGCACAGTCACTAAGGGAATGAAAACGGTCATCTATGATTACAAGTTAGCTACGGGAACGGTCATCGCGCGATTTGTCATCCAAGATACTAGCACTGAATTGCAACCAGAGCTTGCTATTGCAACAAATGTGGACAATGGAACCCATTACGTCGCTAGCGCACCAGATGAGATCTCCTACGACGGCCACATCTACGAACGGATCGGTACAGCTGAACAAACTGGGAACGTAGAAGTGGGAACAACCATCTTGATCTTTGCCTACAAGGTGAAAGAAATCCCTACTCCACAACCATACCCAGAAACAGAAAAAGAAGAAACAGGCAGCCCTCTTCCTTCCGTGACAAAAGCAAACACGACTGATGCTCATGAAGAAAAGGAATCACCACTTCTCTCTAACAAAGAAGAGGAGAAACCTCTTGAAACAACAAGCCAAACAGAGGAACTCCCTGAAGCTGTTCCTAACACCCCTCAAGAAGGAACTCACCTACCTGCAACAGGTGAAGAAGGCTCTCAGCTAGCCTTACTTGGACTTGGCCTCTTAGCAGGTTTGGCCAGTTTGATCTCTTACAAAAAGAAACAAGAGTAGATCCCAAACACAAAGAAACTTCCTATGGAATTCTGTTCCAAGGAAGTTTTTTTATATTTATACAACTCATTCAGAGTCTAGATCCCTTTTATGAGGGTAACTGACGACAATAAGGGTGTGAAGTACTACCACTCCAAACCCTACTGTATTCCAATTCAAAGTGGATTCATTCCCCTTGTTGCCGGCAGTTTGAAAGATCAAATTGCTTTACTAGTATACTGTTTTCTCTACTTCAAGTCAATGGAATTTTACTGAAACTAGTAACCGAATGAAATGAATATATAGAATTTTACTGAAACTTTTTCATCACATTTATGCATGTTTTTCTAAGTTTCCAATACCAAACAAAGAGGCCTTGCTCTTTCGAGCAAAGCCTCTTCCTGTTGGATCTAAAATTGTCACCTCATCAACAAGTTTGCTGATGTCACCTCAATTTTAGTCTTCGCGTTTTTTGCGTTTTGCAAGTCCCGCAAGGCCAACCATACCAAGTGCAGCACCTAACAATGCAGCAGATGCTGATTGTTCTTCACCAGTTTCAGGAAGTGCTGGAGCTGGAGGAGTTGTAGGTGTTGGTGGCGTTGGTGGTGTTGGTGGTGTTGGCGGTGTTGTTGGTGGTGTTGGTGGTGTTGTCGGCGGTGTTGTTGGTGGTGTATTCGGTGGTGTTGTTGGTGGTGTATTTGGCGGTGTTGTTGGCGGTGTTGTTGGCGGAATAACAGTGTTGTTAAACTCTGTATCTTCTGGCAACTGAGTAATAGCCGTCAATACTTTACCGTCTTTGTTAATCATAATACCCACAGTGGCAACCATCTTATCGTATTCGATGCTAGAATCTGTGCCACGGATTTCTTCTACATGGTAGAGATGAGTTCCTTCTTCACCACGTTTGAATTCAAGATTTGAGAAGGTGATCTTACCAGCCGCATCATTGGTTACGGTTTCGATCACATTTCCTTTTTCGTCCTTAAGAACGAAACTGAATTCACCAGCCTTCAATGCACGACCTTCCAATTTCTTAGTGAATTGGAATTGAACCTTAACTGGAATGTTGACTACACGTTTTTCAGTTGGTTTTTCTGGTTTTTCTACAGTCTTCTTAGTTGGATCGTATTGGTGTACGATTTGTGAAGCTGTATTTTCAATGTCCACACCATCTTGAGCAGATTGTTTAATTTCTGCAGGAATTTCAAACTTGTAGTAACGTCCAAAGGCCAACTTAGTTGTGTCGATAACTTGTGTATTTTCTGCGTCTCCAAGTGACTTAGTCAAGTCTGCTTTAGATGTTGCAGTAATCACACCGTTTTCAACCTTGATATCAAACTTAGCTGTTACATCTTCTCCTGTTACAGAGTCGTATGCCTTAATATCAGCTCCGTTGACAGTCAAGTTTGCACTGTCATATTTATCTGTAACACCAACAGATTGAATATTGTGTGCTTCAGTGAATTTAGTTGTATCCAACCATACTTGGTAGTATACTTTATCACCTTTCTTGAGTGTCTTCGTATTGATATTTTGAGCTTCGTTGTTATCAGTCTTATCAACGTAAGGGTTCGCATTTGTGTCCGCAACTTTATTCTTCAACTCGTCATCATCGTCGAGAAGTTTCACACCTGTAAGATCGAATTTAGATTCGTTCAAGATGTATTTCTCTGGGTTGAATTCTGGAGTTTCAGGTGGACGAACAGTGTTATTGAATTCTTTGTCTGATGGATCCGTTACCTTAGTAAGGAGAGCTTTCGCTGTTCCATCATGAGAAACTTCAACTGTTACAACTGCTTTCATAGTGTCATAAGTAACGGTTGTATCAGTTCCTTTGACTTCTTCTACAGTGTAGTTGTAAGTTCCTTCTTGACCTTTCTTGAATTCAAGAGCTGAGAACTTAACGTTACCAGATGCATCGTTCTTAACTGTTTCAACAACTTTACCTGTTGAATCTTTAAGTACAAAGCTGAATTCGTTAGCTTTAAGCTCACGGCCTTCCAAACGTTTCGTGAAGTTGAATTCTACTGAAACAGGGATGTTCACAACACGTTTTTCAGTTGGTTTGTTTGGTTTCTTCACTGTCTTGCTTGTTGGATCGTATTGGTGAACGATTTGAGCTGCAGTGTTTTCAATATCCGCACCACCCTTAACAGTATCTTTCACTGTTGCTGGGATGTCGAACTTGTAGTAACGTCCAAACGCAAACTTAGTTGTGTCGATCACTGGAGTATTTTCTGCGTCTCCAAGTGACTTAGTCAAGTCCGCTTTAGAAGTTGCAGAGATCACACCGTTTTCAACCTTGATATCAAACTTAGCAGTCACATCTTCGCCTGTTACAGAGTCGTAAGCTTTGATGTTTGCAACATTGATGTCAAGTTTGTCTTCTTCGTAGTCATCAGTAACACCAACAGATTGGATGTTGTGCGCTTCAGTGAACTTAGTTGTATCCAACCATACTTGGTAAACAACCTTATCACCACGTTTCACAGTCTTAGTATTGATGTTAGCTGCTTCATTATTGTCAGCCTTATCAGCGTAAGGATTTGCGTTTGTTTCCGCAACCTTGTCTGCCAATTCTTTATCATCATCAAGAAGTGATTTACCAGTAAGGTCGAATTTCTCAGCTGTTACATTCGCTTTCATAGTGTCGTATGTAACGGTTGCGTCAGATCCTTTAACTTCTTCTACTGTGTAGTTGTGTACGCCTTCTTGACCTTTCTTGAACTCAAGTTTAGAGAACTTAACGTTACCATCTTTATCGTTCTTCACAGTTTCAACTTCTTTACCAGTTGAATCTTTAAGAACGAAGCTGAATTCGTTGGCTTTAAGCTCACGGCCTTCCATACGTTTAGTAAAGTTGAATTCTACTTCAACTGGCACGCTGTTGACACGTTTTTCAGTTGGTTTTTCAGGTTTTTCAACTTTCTTAGTAGTTGGGTTGTAGTAGTTGACTACTTGAGCCGCAGTGTTTTCGATGTCAACTCCACCTGCAACGTCGGCTTTCACTGTAGCTGGGATATCAAACTTGTAGTAACGTCCGAATTCGAATTTAGTTGTGTCAATCACTTGTGTGTTTTCTGCATCGCCAAGTGACTTAGTGAAGCCATCTTTAAGGGTTGCAGTAATCACACCGTTGTTCACAGTAATATCGAATTTAGCTGTTACATCCGCACCAGTCTTACCGTCATAAGCTTTGATTGCTGAACCATCAACATCAACTTTAGCCTCATCGTAGTCATCTGAGATTCCTACTGATTGGATATGGTCTTTGTTGTTTGCATCAAATTTAGTTGTATCCAACCATACTTGGTAAACAAGTTTTTGACCTGGTTTAACTGATTTAGTATTGATATTCGCTTTTTCGTTATTAGATGCATCGTCCGCATATGGGTTTGCATTGGTATCTGCGTACTTGTCTGCCAACTCTTTATCATCATCTAATAATGAAGTTCCAGTCAAATCAAATTCTTTTTCGTTTAGAACATATTTTTCTGGATTGAATTCTGGAGTTTCAGGAGGTGTTACACGGTTGTTAAATTCTTTATCCGCAATTTTGCCTACAGTCGCTACGAGAATCTTAGCTGTTCCGTCGTGTGAAACTGTGACTGTTACATTCGCTTTCATAGTGTCGTATGTAACGGTTGCGTCAGATCCTTTAACTTCTTCTACTGTGTAGTTGTGTA
>JAWDWJ010000031.1:0-18758 GCA_032477695.1 Streptococcus parasanguinis | reverse complement strand
TAAGTTCATAGATCTGAACTTTATCTTTATAAGTCAATTTCATAATAAAAACACCCCAAAAGTTAGATTTTTTCTGTCTAACTTTTGGGGTGCAGTTCAAGTTTTCAGATGCTTTTCTATTTTCTATTGGTCCTGAGAAGATGGAGCTTCTGGCGTGCCTTCTTCTATGGAAGATGGTCTTAAAGGCTCTGTTTCTGTCTCAGTTGTGACAGTGTTGCTCCCTGCTGAAGCTACTGCTGCTTTTTCTACCGGAGTTTCTGTAGCTACAGGCGTTTCGACCGTGCTAGCTGGTTTCCCCGCTTCGCTTGCAGATGGCACTGCTGCCAACTCTGCCTGAAAGGCTTGGATAGCCTGTAGTAAGGCTGCCTTGTCACTCTTTGGATTAGCCAATTGGTCAAAGAGAGCTTCTAAGCGATCAAATACAGCATCACTAGCCCCCTTTTCCTGCAATTGTTGGTGAAGCGCCATCAATTGGTTATAGAGCTGTTGGTAAAGGGCGACATCCCCAATCTGAGGCTCTTCGCTTTGCTTTTGTTTTTGCTTTTCAATGGTGTCACTGATTTCGCGTAACAGAGCTTGTCCACTTGCAATAGCCTTGTCTGGATCCGTCTCATTTCCAAGTTGAGCCAAACTTGCTTCAAAGGCAGTTCGTTTGGCCTGGTCTTCGACTTGTGGCAAGAGCGACTGAATTTGCTCTGAGAGGGCTGTCAGGATGCTGGTTCGTTGACGGGATTCTGTCGCCTTGTCCAACTCTCCATATAAGCCCTTGAGGAAATCATAGACCGCTAAGTTATAAGATGGGGACTGACTTCCTTTTTGATCCAAAACTGTTTTTTCAACAGGATAGGTTTGGCCTTTCTCTTGAGAGAAGAGCTGGTCAATTGCCTGCTTGGTTTGGTAGAGTTCTATAAAGTGAGCCTTAGCATCCCAGGCTTCTTCAAAGGCTTGGGCCCGATAGAGTTTCAAAGCTAGATCTGCCGCCTTGGTGCGCAATTCTGGTGTCAAGCGCGTATCGCTCAAGCTTTGATAGAAGTACTTGAGATAGTCGACCGATGTCACACCCGTCCGATCTTGCATCTCCTGAACAGCTTCTAATAGCTTCCCTTCCTGCTCTAAACGCTTGCTGTCCTTGGCAGCATAGGCTTCCTGCAGTTGTGAGACCAAGCCTTCCTTCTTCAGTTGGAAGGCTTCTGTGTCTAGCAAGCGCACTTGTTCCAGCAATTCCTGGTATCGACGATCGAGGGCTGTCTCTTCTTTTGGTTTGATCGCTTGAGTCGCATGGATGTATTGCTCATCAACCTGTTTGAGACTGGCCAGGTAGCCTTCCGTCGAGTTGCTTGGGAAGCTCTTGACATTTTCCAAGAAGTGGCCCAAGATGAGCTCAATCCGTCGTTGCTGCAATGGATCAGAAGCGTAAAGAGTCCGGCTTTCTGCTAAAAGTTGGTTGACTCTATCCTCTACGACTTTCTTGTCCAAGTCTCCTTTTTTGTAAGGCGATTGGATGGTAGGAAGGCGATGTGCTAAGTAGTCTGCTAGTCCCGCTGATCTCACCTTGATGTAGTGGTTGTGATCGCCATGTGGGATGACAAACTGGCCGTTTTCAATCTGGAGGCTATAAGGAGAAATCCCCGAGCGAAGGGCTGTTGCATAGAGTTCATTGATAAAGTCTAGTTCAGGATTACCCGTCTCAAGTGGAATCCGAACGTGTTCCTTACGAACGGCATAAGGGTGGATGTGGGTCGGATCGTATTCTTGGTCCGGATTGTTAAAGACAAAGAAACCATTGGAAATCTTAATGGCCTCACGGGGGACACCGTAGGTCTTGCTTATGTACTGGATCTTTTCCTCATCTGAGGCATCGCGAGAATAGCTGGCGACATCATCTGTCAGTGGCTGTCCTTTGTCCTCTTCTTTCTTACCTGCCAGAGTTGCCTCTGCTGCTGCAATCTCTTGAGGAGAGAGGTCCTTTTTATAGAAATAATGAGCGTGGTTGCCATGAGCGACCATGTAACCGTCCTCGTCCTTACTGATGACCTTGTCTGCGTGGAAGCCATGATCGTGCTCCTCTTCGTGCTCGTGATCATGACTGTCCCCATGTTCATGCTCGTGACTATCTCCATGTTCATGCTCGTGCTCATGGTCAATTGGTTTTGTACTTGGACTTGAAGGCCGGTTTGGACTTATTTCAGCAGGTGTAGTAGCACCTTGGGCCCGAAGCAGTTGGAATTGCCGCGCCAGCTCACGTTCTAAAGGAGATAGGGAGCTGTATGGGATAAAGTGGAAATGATCCCCATGCGGATAAACAATTCCTTGATCGGTCCACTTGGTAATCTTACTTGGATCAAAGACAGAACCATCAGATTCCACATGACGAGAAGTCAGAGGTACTTTCTGCAATTCTTCCATCAGACTGCTGAGAGTTGGACTCGGTTTCGATGTGGACGGTGTAGACGTCGTTGGTGTCGTCTGTGTATTGGTTGTACTAGCTGATGGCTGGTTGCTCGCTTGCTTCCCAAGGCTTGAAGAGGCTGGATCCGGATTTCCTTGCCCTGCTTCTGTGCTTGCTCCAGCTAGGTGTGAGCTTCCTGCCTGATGACCAGCTTGACCGCCTAAGACAGAGAGTGCTGCTGCTAACTCACCAGCTGATAAGGCACTCTTTGGAATATAATGGAAATGGCCACCATGGGGCACAATAAAGCCGTCCCCTGTATCTGAAATGACATCTCCAGGGCTAAAGACATAACCATCGTCCGTACGGTATCCACCAGCTGTATGGTTCTTAGCCGTCAGCATCTCAAGAGTCTTGCCTTCTTTCAGCGCTTGACTCGGTTGACGGAAGTCACGGGTCTTGCCTGCCTTGTGCGAGGAGCTCGCTTGCACCGATCCCGTTTCCCCTTCTTCTTTTGCGCCTCCCTTTTGTTGTTGGGCGATCTCTTCGATCGAGCGCACATTAACCGTATGCTGGGCATCCTTTAAGTAGAGATAGTATTTCCCAGCGCGTTTAATAATATAGCCATCCTTGACCTTGCTCACGATATCCGCTTCTTGCAGCTGATAAGTTGGATCCCGCAAAATCAACTCTTCACTAAAGATGGCATCAAATGGGACCTTGCCGCTGTAGTAATGAAAATGATCCCCATGAGAAGTGACAAAGCCTTCATCTGTAATCTTGATGACAATCTGCTCTGCCTGGGTCTTTTCCTTGGCATTGACCGCTTCGATGCTGTCTTCCTTTTTGCTGGAGGCAGACGATGACGATTTCTTGTCCGCTTGCAAATACTGAATCTGATTCTTTTTCTCTTCCTTAGCTTGTGGTTGCTGACTGAGCGCATAGGCACATAGCCCTATTCCCAAAGTTGCTACAATTCCAATCGTTCCCTTTTTCTTCATCCTTGATTTACTCCTCTAATTCCTTGGCTAAACTCGCCATATTTTCTTCTAAATTTGCTAATAGATCCTTATCGTTTTGCGGATCAGCTTCCAGTGGATCCAAGACCTTGACACGCGCCCCTGTTGCCTTGGCGATACTATCTGCCACCTTTGACGACGTGTGCTTCTCTACGAAGATCGTTTTCACCTGATAATCTTTGACAAACTGCTGGATCTCTGCCAATTGCCGGGCGGTTGGTTCTTGCTCTGGAGAAATCCCTGCAATCCCTAATTGCTTGAGACCAAAGCGTTTGGCCAGATAAGAAAAGGCCGTATGCTGGGTCACAAAAGTCTTTTGCTTGGCCTTGTCGAAGATAGGCTGGTAGCGGGCTACTAGTTCCTCACAGCGCTTTTCAAGCTTTTGTGCATTGGCCTGATAGAGCTCCTTGTTCTTTGGATCGATCTCTCCCAAGCGCTGGGCGATAATCTTTCCTTCCTCTGCAATTTTCGCAGGGTCCAACCAGGTATGCGGATCATACAAGTGCTTGGCTTCCTTTCCTTGCCCAGCCTCGACATCCTCTAAACCAGCCACCTTATCAAGTGTCATTCCTTGACTCCCTTCGATCACCTGTAACTTAGAACCTTGTAGATTAGGATCTAAGCGACCGGCCCATGATTCCAGGGTCTGAGAATGATAGACAAATACATCCGCATCATAGATCTGAGCCACTTCCTTGGTTGAGGGCTCGTAATCATGGATCCCTGCACCAGACTGAACCATCCAAATGTCATTTTGATCCCCAGAGATTTCCTTAACCAGAGCATAGATGGGATAAAAACTCGTGACAATTTTGAGACCTTTTTTAGAAGGGGGCTTGCCTGCATTTCCTTGACTTCCACAAGCTACAAGCAGAAAGAAACCGAGGAACAAGATTCCCAGCACCTTCATTTTTCTCCTTTTCATCCTTCACCTCTTTTTCATTTTCGTTAACTAGTTTATTAATCAGTTAATTAACTAGTTAATAATACTGCTAATCATTTGCTTTGTCAAGTCTTTTTTGCATATTTTTCCTTTTAATGCTAGAGACTAACAATTTCCTAGACCCCACGAGCCTTTCTTACAGTAAAAAAAGAGGCTGGGACAAAAGTCCTAGTCTCTCAATTGTCTTTGGATTGTCGAGCAAGACGCAGTGGTTGAGTGGGCTCTACTACGCTGATTTCATCAGCTTTTACAGCCCTACTCAACTGTACAGAGGTGGGACGACGAAATCGAATTCTAACGAATTGCCGATTTCTGTCCCACTCTCTTTTATTGACGGTAGAAATATTGATCAGCTGGGTAGTTTCCTGCAGATTGCGTGAGCACCAGACGTGGCTTGCTGGTGTCAGACTGGTCTCCATCTGGATTTTGGAAGCCAATTTTCAGCAGTCCAATCGCCGCACCGGTCTCACCCATCTTCATTTCAACATAAGGGATCTTGCTCTTCTTATCTGAGTCCGCAACGGCCTTGAGGCTACCTTGGCCCTTGACTTTCCCATCTGCTTGGATGACGATCTCAGCACCTTTGCCATTGCGCCAGGTTCCAGCTAGGCTTGAGAAATCGCCTCCGTTAATGGCTGCAATATCCAAGTCTTTCTCTTTTTTCGGTTGCGGGTAGGCTTTCCACCACTCTAGATGGTAATCCCGAAAGGCCACATCCCCAAAGAGAATCCGACGTTCTTGCGAAGCTACTCCATCAGGACCTGTCACACCTGCTGGGATCAAGTACAAGATTTGCTCTTGCCCTTGGATCGCAGTCGCATTGGCTCCAGTGAAATAAACTTCATAATAGCCTTTTCGTTTCTTAGGCTCTTTTTCTTTATTGAGCAGGTAACTTGCCCGAGTGCCTCCGCTCCAGAAAGTCCAGCCGGTCTCACCATTTACAATGCTTGGAAAGGCGTTTGTCTTGTTTTGGTAATACTCTTCTGGAGTATAGCCATAAAGTTTAAAACCGGAATCGGCGATTTCCTTTTCATAGGCATCATTGGAATAAGCACCTTCAAACGGTGAGAGATTGCCATCAAGGACAACATCATTGGGATCTGTCGATTTGAAAAAATCCTCCCGATTGGCAAAGACCATCTCGTGGTCAGGATTTTTATCAGACATGGTGACCGTGATCAAAGGCTTCTTATCTGTCTTGTATTTGAAGACACGAACAGTGACTGTAAAGTCTGTATTACCATCGGACTTTTTCATCTTGCCTGTAGAAACTTTATTAGACCCTTCGACCTTCCAATCCGTACTAAATTCAGCAGATACCTTGCCATCAGACGTTTGGTAATCGATCTTCCAAGCCTTGCCTTTTTTCTCGATTTTGGCTTCATCCCGTTCATTAGAGACGTAGTCACCACTCAAGTCAATAGCTTTTTCCTTTGGCTTGCTGGCCTTCTTACTGGTCTGGTTAAATTCCTTTTGATGGTCTGGTTGGATGTTGGAGCTAGAGTAGAGATAGACTCCACCGATCAGAACAGCTGCTCCGACCAGCCCCAAAATCGGCCCCAGGTATTTTTTCTTCCACTTAAGATTCATTTTACTACCTCCATGGAATAAGATCTTTACACTAGTATACCCTAAATCGAAAGTATAGTAAAATTCCCCTCTATGTAGTGGTTTCCCCGGCTTAAACCGACTAGTTTGAGCAGAGAATACCTGTTTTTCAAAAACAATATTTTGTTTATCATTATTTTTTTATCGTTTTTCGATACTTTTTTATTGACTAATTTTTTATAAGGAGTATACTATAAGTGAAAAATAAATAAACTTCAAGGAGGCTTGCGATGAAAAACTCAAAAACCTTAAAAAATGTCATTGAAGTCTTAACGGCTTTCATTTACTTCTGTGGCTTTATGACTGTGGCTGCACTGGTCGTCCACCTGCTTTCCCGCATGGGGCTTTTCAAAGATCTCATTCAATCAGGTCGCTTGTCCTTTGATGCGAATGGCATCCAGCTCTTCCCCAAACATCCGCAACCTCTCTGGCAGTTGCTCTTCCCACTAGCCTCAAGCGCTATCTATATTTACCTTCTCATCACCATTCGCAGCTTCCTCCAAAATCTCTACCAAGAAAAGATCTTTTCTCACTCCAACATTGATCTTTGCAACCGAGCTTGGAAGATTCTCTTGGTCTTGTCCTTTATGTCTGGCACACTTGAAACCAGTGGAAATGCTTATCTCCTTCCCTTCACTTTCCAATTTACCTTTAACACAGGGCTTCTCCTTGCCGTTCCAATCGTCTGGGTCTCTGGCAAGATTTTAGAGAGAGGTATTGAGATTGCTGAAGAAAATGAGCTAACCATTTAAGGAGGGTGCCATGATTATCGTCAATCTAGATGTCATGCTGGCCAAGCGGAAAATGAAATCCAATGAGCTAGCCGACAAAATCGGCATCACCACAGCCAACCTCTCCATCCTCAAAACCGGCAAGGCCAAAGCCATCCGCTTCACCACTCTAGAAGCCATCTGCAAAGAACTCGACTGCCAGCCAGGAGATATCCTGGAATACCGGCCAGATGAATAGGGACTATATCATCACAACAAAAGCCCTCCCTTCCAGGAGAGCTTCTTCTTTGTCTATCGTTTAACCAATGATGCTTCCATTTGGAACAGATGGATCAACGGTTAGGACTGTTAATTGATCCCCGTGTTCTGCGGAAAGAATCATGCCTTGACTGACATATTTCTTCATCATCTTCCGTGGTTTGAGGTTGGCCACGATTTGGAGTTTCTTGCCGACCAATTCTTGTTCATTTGGATAGAATTTCGCGATACCAGAGAGGATTTGACGGTCTTCGCCATCTCCTGAATCTAGGCGGAAGCGAAGCAATTTATCGGATCCTTCGACGCGCTCCACTTCTTTGACTTCTGCTACACGGATTTCAACCTTATCAAAGTCTTCAAATTTGATCTCATCTTTTTCAGACTTGAGTTCCACTTCTTCTGGAATCCATTCTTTTTCTTGTGGTTTTCCAGCAGTCATTTGAGATTGGATGTAGGCAATTTCTTCTTCCATATCGAGACGTGGGAAGATTGGAGTTCCTTTGGCAACCACTGTGACATTTCCAGGGAAGCCTGCTAGAGTCAAGTTTTCAAGATCGAAGTCCAAGCCCAAGCCAAGTTGCTCCATGATGGCATTTGAGGTGTTCATCATGAATGGTTGGATCAAATGAGCCACGACACGAAGGCTAGCTGCCAAGTGCGCCATGACCGCTGCCAATTGTTCCTTGTCACCATCTTCTTTGGCAAGGACCCAAGGAGCTGTCTCGTCGATGTATTTGTTGGTACGAGAGATGATGTTCCATACGGCTTCTAAAGCGCGTGGGTAATCAACCGCGTTCATTTGCTTGTGGTATTCAGCGATGTTTTCTTCAACCACCTTAGCCAAATCTGCATCAAATGTATTGATGTTTTCGACATAAGCTGGAACTTGACCACCAAAGTACTTGTTGATCATGGCTACCGTCCGGTTGAGGAGGTTTCCAAGGTCATTGGCCAATTCATAGTTGATGCGGCCTACATAGTCTTCTGGAGTGAAGGTCCCGTCTGAACCAACAGGAAGGCTACGCATGAGGTAGTAGCGAAGTGGATCTAAACCATAGCGCTCAACCAACATCTCTGGGTAGATGACATTTCCTTTAGACTTAGACATCTTACCGTCTTTCATGACAAACCAACCATGGGCAATCAAACGTTCTGGCAACTTGATATCGAGCATCATGAGAAGGATTGGCCAGTAGATGGAGTGGAAACGAAGGATGTCTTTTCCGACCATGTGGAAGACTGTTCCGTTCCAGAACTTGTCAAAGTTGCCATGCTGCTCTTGATCATAACCAAGAGCTGTCACATAGTTGAGCAGGGCGTCAAACCAAACGTAGACCACGTGTTTTGGATTGGATGGTACTGGAACTCCCCAAGTAAAGGTGGTCCGAGATACCGCTAAATCTTCCAAACCGGGTTCGATAAAGTTTTTCAATATTTCATTGAGACGACCATCCGGCGTGATGAAATCCGGTTGGGATTTGAAAAATTCCACCAAGCGGTCTTGGTATTTGCTGAGGCGAAGGAAATAAGATTCTTCAGAAACCCATTCTACTTCATGGCCTGATGGGGCTACCCCACCGATGACCTTGCCATTCTCATCACGGTAAACCTCAGCCAATTGGCTTTCTGTAAAGAACTCTTCATCAGAGACTGAATACCAACCAGAGTATTCACCCAGGTAGATGTCATCTTGAGCCAGCAAGCGTTCGAAGACTTGGGCCACCACTTTTTCATGGTAGTCGTCTGTCGTACGGATGAATTTATCGTATGAGATATCGAGTAATTGCCAGAGTTCCTTCACTCCAACCGCCATCCCATCCACATAAGCTTGCGGCGTGATGCCAGCTTCTTCTGCTTTTTGCTGGATCTTTTGACCATGCTCGTCGAGACCAGTCAGGTAGAAAACATCGTAGTTCATCATGCGTTTGTAACGCGCCAAGACGTCACAGGCGATCGTTGTATAAGCTGAACCAATATGCAATTTACCAGATGGGTAATAGATAGGGGTTGTGATGTAGAATGATTTTGTCATTTTCTTTTCCTTTCAAGGCTAATGAAACCTTATGTAATAACACTTCATTATATCATTTTTAGGAGTCCCTGAAAACCAAAAAACAGCTAGGTCTGCGACGGACAAACAAAAAAGCTGACTGAAGTCAGCTTTTTTTATGGATAACAAATTATGTTATCTTACTTTCCAAGATAGTATTCTTTTACAACGTTCAATTTTTCGTCAAATTCAAATACCAATGGTGGGAAGTTAGGGATTTCCACATCCATGATTTCGTCGTCTGACAAACCTTTGATGTGTTTTACAAGGGCACGGATTGAGTTACCGTGTGCTCCTACGAATACGTTTTTACCATCTTTAAGAGCTGGAGCGATTTTATCTTCCCAGAATGGAAGAGCGCGTTCCAAAGTCACTTTCAAGTTTTCAGCATCTGGAATGACTGAGTCGTCAAGTGAAGCGTAACGACGGTCAGTGTGTGCTGAGTGCTCATCATCGCGATCCATGTTTGGAGGCAATACATCGTATGAACGACGCCAGATGTGTACTTGCTCATCACCAAATTGTTCAGCAGCTTCAGCTTTGTTTTTACCAGTCAAACCACCGTAGTGACGTTCGTTCAAGCGCCATGATTTTTCAACTGGAACCCACAATTGGTCAGAAGCTTCAAGAGCCAAGTTAGTCGTTTTGATCGCACGTTTCAATACTGAAGTGTAAGCTTGGTCAAATTCGATACCAGCTTCTTTGATCAATTTACCAGCGTCGATCGCTTGTTGTGTACCTTTTTCAGACAAATCAACATCAGCCCAACCAGTGAAAAGGTTAGCTTTGTTCCATTCAGACTCACCGTGGCGAGCAAAAACCAATTTTACCATTAGATGGATCTCCTTTTTATTCTCCGAGGTTTCCCCCGTTTATCTATTTTATTCTACTAGATTTTCAGTAAAAAATCTAGTGGCGACCATAGAAAAGTGCAATTTCTCACAAAAAAGAGCCTGACGGCTCTCTTGGAATATCTTCATCATTGTTTTTGACACTCTGAGCAAATACCATAGACGGTCATTTGGGTCTTGGTGATCTGGTAGCCACTTTGACTGGCTGCTTCTTCGCGAAGATCTGGGACTTCAATGTCCACATCTGCGATACGGCCACATTTTTCACACACCACATTCAAATGGTCATGCCCCATGAAATCAAAATAGGTCGTGGTATCATTGCGAACCTTGATCTCAGAAACAACCCCCTCATCAATTAAAACCTTGATATTGTTGTAGACAGTTGCTAGACTCATGCTTGGAAACTGAGGCAATAAATCGCGATAGATCTTCTCAGCACTTGGATGTTCATGACTCGCCACTAAATAGGAAAGAACTGCTCTGCGAGTATAGGTAATCCGAATGCCCTTAGCACGCAAACTTTGCAAAACTTCTTCCACTCGCTCTTCTTCATGACGATGCAATGTGTTCACTATGATCCCCCCTTTCCAATTTGATTTAATCGATTCGTTACCCCTATTATAGCATGTTTCAAAATAAATCACTATTTAGAATGCTTTTAATTAAAAAAATGTCCAGTGGACATTTTTTTTCACGAGCCTGAAAACGAAAAAGCGAGTTCATGTCCAGTGGACATTTTTTTCACGAGCTTGAAAACGGAAAAGCGAGGTTATGTCCAGTGGACATTGATTCACGAGCCTGAAATAGATTCATCTACTCTCAGCCGATCCAACTGGTCATCCAGCGCACGGTTCCTAAGATCATTTTGACCACGAGGATCATAAAGCAAAATTCCAGTACAAACCACAGCCCTTTCAGCAGATACAAAATAGGTCGGATAAACAACAAGGCAAAGAGTCCTAAAATGAATCGCATGGTCTTTTCTCTCTTTCTTTTTTCCTATTATACCCTTATCCTATAGAGCTGTCCAACAAAAAAACCACCCTAGAAATCTAGGATGGCTTTTCAAAATGCAATTATTTAACTGCTTCTTTAAGAGCTTTACCAGCTTTGAATGCTGGAACTTTAGAAGCTGCGATTTTGATTTCTTTACCAGTTTGTGGGTTGCGACCTTTACGAGCTGCACGTTCACGAACTTCGAAGTTACCGAAACCGATCAATTGAACTTTTTCACCTTTTGAAAGGTATTCTGAAACTGCTGCGAATACAGCGTCAACAGCTGCTGCTGAATCTTTTTTAGTCAATTCTGTAGCTTCTGCCACTTTTGCGATCAAATCTTGTTTGTTAGCCATTTAACAAATCCTCCAAATTTTTTTAGGCTTTACGCCTTAACAGTACTATAATATCTAAAAAAAGCCTTTAGGTCAAGTACTAAACCTGTTTTTTCAAACATTTATTCAGCTTATTCGTAGCGCACCAAAACTGCAAATGCATTCTCACCTGTATGGGTTTGGATAATCGATCCAGTTTCGAGAACTGGAATCGCTTTTTCAACGAGTGATTGGAACTGAGCCTTCATTTCATTGGCCCACTCTGGTGTTCCTGCATAAGAGATTCCGATCTCAGCTACCTTCTTGTGGGATAGTTTTTCTACCAATTCATCCACCCACTTCTTAAAGGTCTTGTTCCCACGCCCTTTGACGATCGGTTCTAACTGATGGTCCTTCATTTCCATCACGACACGGATATTGAGAAGAGAGCTCAAAAGGCCTGTTACACGGCCAATGCGACCACCTTTAACCAGATTTTCCAAGGTAGAAACGCCGATATACAACTCTGTCTTTTCTTTAACTTCTTCAATGCG
The DNA here is from genome assembly GCA_032477695.1 of Streptococcus parasanguinis. Lineage (GTDB taxonomy): Bacteria > Bacillota > Bacilli > Lactobacillales > Streptococcaceae > Streptococcus > Streptococcus parasanguinis_Y. The sequence goes on along the minus strand of JAWDWJ010000031.1, from coordinate 7,042 downwards.
GGCCAAGACAGTGTCTAAATCAGCTCCTTCTTTGGCCAACTTGGCTGCTTCAACGACTTGGAACTTCATGGCTTGGTCTGTAAAGCCACTATCAATCACAGTCACTTCTGCTCCTGACAAGGTTGCTCCTTGACGTGCCGCCTCTACTGTTCCTGACAAGGCATGAGACATATGAATCGAAACGATATGAGCTCCGTCTGCTGCTAACTTTTCATAAATTTCCGCAAAAACTCCAACGGGTGGTTGGCTGGTTTTTGGAAGATTTTTGCTAGACTGCATTAAGCGCAAGAAGTCCCCTTCACCCAACTCACTGTCAGAATAAAGGACTCCATCCACCATAACAGAAAGCGGCACAATCGTAATGCCATATTCTTCAACCACTTCAGGCTCAATTGTAATAGATGAGTCTGTAACTATTTTAATATTTGCCATATATTCCTATACTCTTCCTAGAATGTTCTGCTTTCATTATATCAAAAAACACGGGTTTTTGCAGTGAAAGATAACTAGTTCGGCTCCCTTAATCATCTGCAGCAGAAAAACCTGTATTGTGAAGGACATGGTCTTGGACAATTCCTTGATCATCCAAGAGCAACCCATGGAGAACCCCTCCATAAACAGCGCCCCCATCGACACCCATTTTTTGATCTGAAATCCAAAGATTTTCGGTACCGACTGGCTCATTGAGCAGTCCATAGACCGGTGTATGACCAAAGACGATCCATTTGCCTGTCTGATTCTCCGCTTCATGGAATGGTTTTCGGATCCAGACCTTTTGGTAGTCACTGGTTTCCCGCCAATTTTCAAGGGTAAAATCCACACCGGCATGGACAAAATAATAGCTCTCTGTCTCATAGTCAAAGGGCAAACTGCGGATGAAGGCCACCAATTCAGGAACAGTGCTCTCTACTGCTTGTGCATCTGCAACCCCATCTACAGGAGCATCGAGCGGGCGTCCCAATAGAGAATTAATGGTCGTATCGCCACCATTTCTTCGGTAGTGGTCATAACGCTCTTCTGGATTGTCCAACCAGGCTAAAAACATATACTCGTGGTTTCCGGAAAGGCAAACAGCTTCGTGATGGTCTACGTAGTCTTTTACAATCTCAATCGATCGCTTGCTGTTTTCACCTCGATCTATCAAATCTCCTAAAAAGACCAATTGAGCTTTTCCGTCCCACTCTGTCATGAGCTCTTCTAGCATTTGTGCTTTCCCGTGAATATCTCCGACTACAAAGTATGTTGACATGGTTATAAACCTTCTTTCTCTTAACTCTTGAGAAGTTGCTCTGCCTGTTGACGGGCAGCTTCCGTTAGATCCTCTCCTGCAAGCATCTTGGCAATTTCTTCGATTCGTTCTTCTCTATTGAGCAAGCGCACAGTTGATACGGTAGAGTGTGCATCACTGATCTTTTCAATATAGAATTGATAATCTGCTGCTGCGATGACTTGAGGTAGGTGCGAAATAGCAAGCACTTGGCCATTTTGACCAATCTTATGAATTTTCGCTGCGATCGCTTGGGCCACGCGCCCAGAAACTCCTGTGTCCACCTCATCAAAGACGATACTGGTTTTTCCTTCTTTTCGAGAAAAAGCAGACTTAATGGCCAACATCAAGCGTGACAATTCTCCGCCGGACGCTACCTTGACCAGCGGTTTAAAGTCCTCACCTGGGTTAGTCGATATGTAAAATTCAACAGCTTCATTTCCTTCACGATTAAACTTAGCTTTGCTGAAGCGCACTTGGAAGCGCGCCTTGTCCATGTAAAGGTCCGCTAATTCTTGCTGGATTTCATTTTCTAAAGCTTGGGCCAAGGCATGCCGCTGATCACTCAAATCTTGAGCCAAGGATACCAAACTCTTTTCCAAACGTTTGAGTTCTTTTTCTAATTCCTCAGATGAGAGGTCACTTCCGGTGAGGAGACTATATTCTTTAGTAATTTGCGCCAGGTATTCCAAGACATCCTTGACTTTGCCACCATACTTTCGTGTGATGGAATGAATCAAATCCAAGCGCGACTCCACCTGCATGAGACGATTGCCATCAAACTCCAGACCATCGACCACATCTTCTAAGCGTTTGGTAATGTCCTCAAGAGCATAGAAGGTTTCCGCCAGCTGGCCTGAGAGCTCTTTGTAGCTAGTATCATATTCTTCGATACTTTCCAAATCATTCATGGCTGACCGAACATTGGCCAGGCTCGAGAATTCTTCTGCATCCAGCATGGTATAGGCATTGGTTAGGGTATCTGCGATCATCTTGTGATTGAGCAGGCGTTGGCGCTCTTGCTCCAGACGCACATCCTCCTCCACTTCCAAGGCAGCTGCCTCAATCTCCGCAATTTGAAACTCCAACATCTCAATACGGGCCTTGTTTTCCTGCTGGTTGCGCTGGAGTTCCACCACTTGTTTGCGCAGACGTTTGTAATCTTCAAAGGTCTGACGATAAGCGGCTTTCGTTTGGAAAAAGGCTGCGTCTCCAAATTCATCTAGCATAGTGATATGCAATTGGGGGCGCATGAGTTCTTCCTGATCATGCTGGCCATGGATGTCCACCAAATGTTGACCGACTGCTTTTAAGACCGATAAATTCACCATTTGGCCATTGATCCGGCTGACACTTCGTCCATTTTGCAGGATCTCTCGGCGGATGATCAATTCATCCGTCCACTCTAATCCTTGTTCTTCAAAGAGCGCTGTCAAGTGGCGATTGCTCTCAACAGCAAAGAGCCCTTCGATTTCCGCTTTTGGGGCTCCATGTCGAATGACATCCGTCGTTGCACGGCTTCCCAGCATCATGTTCATAGCATCGATAATGATGGATTTCCCTGCACCTGTTTCCCCTGTCAGTACCGTCATTCCCTTTTCAAAATTTAAGGAAATCTCTTCGATAATGGCAAAGTTCTTAATCGAAATTTCTAATAGCATAGGCTCTTACCACCCAAAGATTGATTTGAGGATATTCTCTGCTTCTGGTGCGGAATAAGCAATCAGTAAAATCGTATCATCATCTGCGACAATACTAAAGATATGTTCTTTATAAATCTCCCGCAAACGACGTTTGACTAAAGGCGCTGTCCCTGGAACCATGGTGAAATTGACATATTCTCCCATGCGACGATGAGACAAGATATTGCTTTCAATCATCCCAATCCCTTGGTGGTGCTTACGTGGCAATTCATAGACATAGGTCATGTCTTTCAGAGGGCGTTTTACGATACCCAATTCTTTGATATCCCGTGATACCGTCGCTTGGGTTGCTGAGATGCCTTCTTCTTTCAAATGTTCGACGATCTCTTCTTGGGTTCCCACTTCATGATCGCGAATGAAGCGGCGAATTTTTTCTAATCTGATATTCTTACTCTTCATGTTTAAATTCCTTGTGTGCCAGCTCCACAACAGCCTCCAGCTGCTCTGTCGTTGGCTTTGTTTTCTCTTCTTTTTTTTCTAGATACATCAAAAATTCGATGTTGCCATGGCCTCCTTGGATAGGGGAATAATCCACTCCCATTACAGAAAAGCCATGCGTTCCTGCAAATGTAGCGACCTTTTCAAGGACCGCTAAATGAATCTTAGGCTCCTTAATGATCCCATTTTTTCCGATCTGTTCGCGTCCTGCTTCAAACTGAGGTTTGACCAGCGCTACGACTTGTCCATTTTCTGCCAAAATCCGATGAAGGGCTGGCAGAATCAAGTCCAAGGAAATAAAGCTGACATCGATACTCGCAAAGCTCGGTGTCGCTTCAAAATCATCTGGCTCGGCATAGCGGAAATTGAACTGCTCCATCGAGATCACTCGAGGATCATTGCGCAATTTCCAGGCCAACTGATTGGTCCCGACATCCACCGAAAAGACCTGGCTGGCTCCGTTTTGCAGCATGACATCTGTAAAGCCACCTGTAGAAGCTCCGATATCAATCGCAATTTTACCCTCTACAGATAAACCAAATTGGTTCAGGGCTTTTTCTAATTTAAGACCGCCCCGGCTGACATATTTGAGCTTTTCACCCTTTAATTTCAACTCGGTTGCTTCATCAATTTTTTCACCCGGTTTATCGAAGCGCTCACCATTGATAACGGCAACGACAAGGCCTGCCATCACCCCTCTTTTGGCTTGTTCGCGGGTATCAAATAGGCCTTGTTTATAGGCTAATACATCCACTCTTTCCTTAGCCATCTATTCGTAATCCTTCTATTAATTTCTTGATCGCTCGCGGATCAAAGTCGCAAGCAGCTGTAATCTGATCCAACAAGTCCTCGCAAGCGTCTAATTCGCTTGTCAGCAAAGCTTTTGATTCTTCCAATCCCAACAAGGCTGGATAGGTCGATTTTTCAGCTACTAAGTCCTTTTGAGGAGTCTTCCCCAAAGCTTCAAAATCAGCGACCAAATCCAAAATATCATCTCGCACTTGAAAAGCCAGGCCTAATTTTTTCCCGATTTTTTCTAAGAGCTGAGCAATGTCTGCTTGCAACTCTAACATCAAACCGGCTGCGATGAAAGGATAGGCAAGGAGGCGTCCTGTCTTATTGGCATGGATGGTCTGCAATTCTGCTAGCGTGAGCTGTTTGTGCTCCCCTTCCATATCAAGGACTTGGCCAGCTACCATTCCACGACTACCGGAAGCATCTGACAATTCAAGAATCAAAGAGACCTTGACCGCACCAGGAAGGGCACTCGCAGCTATCATCCCAAAGGGATCGAGAAAAAGCGCATCCCCTGCTAAAATCGCCAGGTCTTCTCCGAATTTCTTATGATTGGTCAATTGCCCCCGACGGTAATCATCATTGTCCATGGCAGGCAGATCATCGTGAATAAGGCTTCCTGTGTGGATCATCTCCAAAGCCCCTGCCACTTGAAAATGAGCCTCTGTCAATTCCTGTCCAAAGGCCTCTAACAATTCTAGAAGTAGCAAGGGGCGCAAGCGTTTTCCACCTGCCTGGATGGAATAAAGGACCGACTCCACTAAATGGGGGGCAACGGATTTTTCCTCATAAAAAGAGCGAACTGCTTGCTCTACTCTATTTCGTTTTTCTTCTTGTCTCATGCTAGATCCGCTTCAGTACCATCTGCTTGCATGACCTTGACCAAGGTTTTCTCTGCTTGATCCAAGGTATCTTGCAATTCTTTTGACAATTTCATTCCTTTTTGGAATTCTGTAATAGCTTCTTCAAGAGCCACATCCCCACTCTCCAATTTTTGGACGATGGCTTCCAAATCTGCTAAATTTTCTTCAAATTTCTTTTCTTTCGACATGTTTTACCTCTACTTCTAACTGACCATCTCTCATGATGAGTGACAGCGGGTCCCCTTCTGTTACTTTCGCAACCGAATCTAGAACCTGATCTCCTTCCTTAACCATGGCATAACCACGCGCAATAATCCGACTGGTATCGAGCATCAAGAGGGCTTCTGATAAGCTTTGCACCTTGATTTTTTGCTCTTTTAAAACTTGTTCCATTCGGTTGGTTAAGATTCTCTTATCTTGGAGCAGGCGATCTTGGTAGCGCTCAATACGATGCAAAGGCGACATGGCTTCTAAGCGATGACGCAGACCTTGCAACTGATTAGCCCCTTGTCCATAAGCATCGCGTATCCCTTGTTTCAATCGCAATTGCAACTGGTCAATCTTTTGTAGGTAGCCATCATAGAGTCTTTCAGGCTGTCTAAAAATAACCGATTGACTTAATTTGGCCAAACGTTCACGATTATAGGCCAAGCGATTGGACATGGCTGTTGCCATGCGATTTTCCTGCTTTTGTAAATGGGACAAGAGATCCAATTTCGTTACTGGAGTGGCCAATTCAGCAGCGGCTGTCGGAGTAGCGGCTCGTCGGTCTGCTACAAAATCGGCCAGAGTCGTATCTGTCTCATGTCCAACACTGGAGATAATCGGAATCCGCGATTCAAAAATGGCTCGCACCACTGCTTCTTCATTAAAGGCCCAGAGGTCTTCAATCGAACCACCCCCACGACCGATAATCAAGACATCCAAATCATCCCGTTGGTTAGCCCTTTGAATATTAGCAACCACCTCGCTAGATGCACCTTCACCCTGAACCTTGGTCGGGTAGAGCACAATCTCAACACCAGGGAAGCGTCGGCCCACCGTTGTGATAATATCACGAATCACGGCCCCACTTTGACTGGTGATGACCCCAATCTTTCTTGGAAATTGTGGCAGAGCTTGCTTCCACCGGTCCTGAAAGAGCCCTTCTTCGGTCAACTTTTTCTTGAGTTGCTCAAATTGGATGGCCAAGGCCCCTACCCCATCTGGCTCAGCCTTTTCAATGACAATGGAATAACTCCCACTTGGCTCATAGAGCTGAATGCGACCGATGACGTTGATCTTCATGCCTTCTTCTAGCTCAAAGCCAAAACTCTTATAGATCCCAGCCCAAACAGTCGCCTGAATCACAGCCTTTTCATCCTTTAGAGAGAAATACTGGTGATTGGGACGCTTCCGAAAATTTGAGACCTGACCTGTCAAATAGACCCGCTCCAAATAGGGGTCCTTATCAAATTTTAACTTTAGGTATTTGGTCAGACTGGATACGGATAAATAGTTGGACATAGGAACTCCTTTCTACAGAATATGATCAAGTTTAATTATACCAAAAAACACCAAAAAAAGCTGGCAGACAAAGCGAAATCATGAATTTCCTTTCTCTCCAAGCCTCATTTTATTCAAGTTATCCTCTACTTGTCTGTTTGACACCAGCTTCCTTATTTTTCACACTTTTCTAACCGTTCAATAAAGGAGCTAAGAAGCGCTTGGGGTTCCCCTTCATTTGGATAGGCATAACTAATATAGAAGACTGTTTTTTCCTCTTCAACCAGCGGAATTTTGACAAGATTTGGATATTCAGGAAAGAGAGTCAGATCCGTCATGAGACCAATTCCTAAATTTTCTTCGATGAACACAAATCCTATTTAGGATACAACAAAAGAGGCTGGGACAAAAGTCCTAGCCTCTCAATTATTTTTGGATTGTCGAGCAAGACGCAGTGGTTGAGTGGGCTCTACTACGCTGATTTCATCAGC
>JAWDWJ010000030.1:0-19703 GCA_032477695.1 Streptococcus parasanguinis | reverse complement strand
GCTGTAAAAGCTGATGAAATCAGCGTAGTAGAGCCCACTCAACCACTGCGTCTTGCTCGACAATTCAAAGACAATTGAGAGGCTAGGACTTTTGTCCCACTCTCTTTTTATGTAGCTTTCAGTATAGAACAATTATCCTTTTTGGTTAAAAGCCATACTCTATTTCACGTTCCGGTTCATTTATCACTAAATAAAAATATCATATAAATAAACTTTTTTTAAAAAATAACAGGCCAGAGTTTGACACTTTTTTCACAAAGGAGTATACTGTTAGCATAGTTTTGTCGGAAATTTATAATAGACCCCATCAAAACTAGTTGTCAACCCTTGCTGTTCTGATAGGAACGTTTGCTGGTATCGTTGATACCAAGGAGGAATCATATGTCTAAAGTAGCTATTGTCACAGGTGCTGGTCAAGGAATTGGTTTTGCAATCGCAAAACGCTTGGTGCAAGATGGCTTTAAGGTTGGAGTATTGGACTACAATGCTGAAACAGCTGAAAAAGCAGTTGCTGAGTTGTCTGCAGAAAATGCTTTTGCAGTTGTTGCTGATGTATCCAAACAAGCAGAAGTGGCTGCAGCTTTCCAAAAAGTTGTTGACCATTTTGGAGATTTGAATGTTGTCGTGAACAATGCAGGTGTTGCGCCAACTACACCACTTGATACAATTACAGAAGAACAATTTACACGTACATTTGCTATTAACGTTGGTGGTGTGATTTGGGGTGCACAAGCAGCTCAAGCTCAGTTCAAAGCACTCGGTCATGGTGGGAAGATCATCAATGCGACTTCACAAGCAGGGGTTGTCGGAAATCCAAACTTGACCATTTATGGTGGAACTAAGTTTGCTGTTCGTGGGATTACGCAAACCTTGGCGCGTGACTTGGCGGATTCAGGAATCACTGTCAATGCTTATGCACCAGGTATTGTTAAGACTCCAATGATGTTTGACATTGCTCATGAAGTTGGTAAGAACGCGGGCAAAGACGACGAATGGGGTATGCAAACATTCGCTAAAGATATCACTTTGAAACGTCTTTCTGAACCAGAAGATGTAGCAGCGGCTGTCAGCTTCCTTGCTGGACCTGACTCAAACTACATCACAGGACAAACCATTATAGTGGATGGTGGTATGCAATTCCATTAAGATGAAAAAAGAGGTTGGGATCAACATCCTAACCTCTTATTTTGTGCGTTCACAATAAAAGAAACGGAGATCAAAAAAACCACTCCCGAAAGGGAAGTGGTTCTGTGTTGGTTCTTATTTGAGACCGTATTTTTTGTTGAAACGATCCACACGTCCATCTGCTTGAGTGAACTTTTGACGTCCAGTGTAGAATGGGTGTGAGTCTGATGAAATTTCAACACGGATCAATGGGTAAGTTTCACCTTCGAATTCAACTGTTTCGCTAGAGTACTTAGTTGAACCGCTGACGAACTTGTAACCAGTAGTAGTGTCCATGAAGACAACAGGGCGATATTCTGGATGGATATCTTTTTTCATTTTGCAATATTTCCTTTCTGCCATGGTCTCTTTCCGAGCCATAGATTGTTACTAAGCTAGTTTACCAAATTTCCAGGATCTTGACAAGTATTTTCACTAATTTTATTTAAAATAATGGTCAAAAAAATCACCCTGGCTAAGCCAAGGTGATTCTGATATTATTATTGTTCAGATTGATTTGGATCTTTTGGTGCTTCAACCGGTTGATCAGCTTGTCCCTCAGTGTGTTCGTGAGTTTCTTTTTTGATTTCATCTACAGCAGTTTTTACAGTAGAAGTTGTCACACGTCCAACTGATTGGGCAAATCCTTTACCAGATTCAGCAAGTTCTTCGAAGGTTCCTTTAGTGATTTTACCACCTGACATCGCCAAGAGACCAGTTACAACAATAGCGATTGATGCGATTAAAGCAAGGATCAAACCAAAGCCAATTGAAACGCCATAACCATTGAAGTTAACAGCATATTTGTTTACACCAAATAGATCGATCAATGTTACGATAGTTGAGAGAGCCCCTGATACGATAACACCAATTGCAAAACCTTTTGGTAGTGAAGATTTCACATCGTTCAAGCAAGCAAGGACAATCGCAACGACTGCGAAGATAATAACGAACCATCCATCTCCGTGAAGGCCATTCCAGCTGTATGAACCAAAGGCACCAGCATTAAGGCTTGCCCATGGCAAGAAAGAGCTAAGAATCGCTACCGCAGCAGAGATAATGATAAACAAACGATTTTTTTCCATAATAAGTCTCCTTAAAATTTATTAGCTTTATTTTACCATAAGAAATATCAAATGAAAACCCCATGACCAAGATAAAAAGGCTGAGAAACCGTTCTCAGCCTTCGTTCGTGCGAGCCACTTCTTGTAGCTCTTTGTAGATTTGGTCGTTTTCTTCGAGGGAGTAGGAGTTGGCTCCGCTAGCTAGTGGATGGCCACCACCATTATGACGTTTGGCAATTTCGTTGATCACTTTTCGTTTGCTACGCATCCGGACACGGAAGTGACCGTCGGCCTGCTCGACAAAGATGGCCCAAACAGATACGGTATCGATGCGTCCAGGGGCACCGACAATTGCAGCAGTCTCTGAATCCCGTAGATCGAATTTCTTCAAGAGCTCTTGTGTCAAGGTCACACGCGCAGCACCATGTTCATCGATCTCAAGATGGTCATAGACATAGCCTTGAAGCTTAGCTGTTTTGAGATTGATCGTATCCATCTGACGAGCAAGTGCTGTAAAATCAAAGGGAATGCTTCGAAGAGTTGCAGCGATCTCAAAGGTCCGAGTCGAAGTAGCAGGATAAAGGAAGCGACCCGTATCGCCGACAATCCCAGCATAGAGAAGACGCGCAGCACTTACAGGAAGTTCAAGATCCAATTCCTTAGCAAAAAGTGCAATCAACTCACTGGTAGAGCTAGACTCAGTATCGACCCAGAGCAGATCGCCATAAGCATCGTCATTTGGGTGGTGGTCGATCTTGATCAGGAAATCACCCTTTGTACAGCGCTTGTCATCGATGCGGGGAGTATTGGCCGTATCACAGACAATCACCAAAGCTCCAGCATAGTCCTCATCCTTGACTTCATCCATTTCAGCAAGCCAAGTCAAGGTCGGTTCATCATAGCCAGTTGCCAAAACCCGCTTTTGAGTGAAGTGCGCACGCAGGAGATCCCGCAAGCCCACCTGGCTACCAATCGCATCCGGATCCGGATTCTGATGACGGTGGATAATAATCGTGTCATAAGCTTGAATTTTTTCAAGAATTTCATTCATTACGTTCATACATTACCTCATTTTCTCTGTCAATTTTAACATAAGAAAGGCCCATCAAGCAAGCATTTATCACTAATTAGGAGCTGTGGAAGCGGTTTTACATTAGTTCAATATTTTGGTAGAATGGATAAATAGATTTAGTATGGGAGGGACTAGGATGATTGAAATTAAAAGTAATGCTGATACGGCGCAAGAGTTAGCGGCTTCTTTAAAAAGTAGTGGAGATGCACTTTCGGGAGTTGCATCAGCTTCAAAAGATGAACAAACCAAACTATCTGGTAATGATGCGGCCCATCAAGCCATTGATACTGCTAAAACCAAAGCAGAAGAAATTGCAGCAGCGATTGAATCAATCGGGACCAACTTGCAAAGTGTTTCAATTGGATTTACAGCAGTGGATGAAGCGACTGCTGCGAGCATTCAATAGCTTGAAATAGTAGGAAGATGAATCACGATCAACAACTATCGGAATTAAGAATACAAGAAGACCAACTTTCCCAAAAAGAAAGAGAAATTGTAAGAGAAAAAAGAAATCTGGAAGATGAGTTGAACCGCTTTGAGGGCTATAGCTCTGATGCGCACCGTTATTTATGGGATGCATTTGAATCCTATCCTTCCTCTAGAAATTTTTTTGACCAACTTCAAGAGGGATTTCTTCATGAATCACGAAAAATTTCAAATAGTTATTTAGAAGAGCTGGATGAATTAGCTATTCAAAAAAGAAAAGTCGAAGATGATTTAAATGATATCTATCATGAACGGAAAAAATTAATGATTGAAAAGGAGTGTGACGATGGGAATTGAAGTTTATCGCGGTAGTTTGGATAGCCAAGCTAGTAGCACAGGTACGATGATTGAGCAACAATTGAAAGCTTATGAATCACTAGAAACATCATTAACTCAAATAGAAAATTCTGCCTCGCGCTTGTCTGGCCAAGCTTACGACTCTTTTAGAAGCTTTGTGACAAGTGTTGTCCAGCCATTGAAGGAGGCCGGAGTAGCTTTAGCAGAAGCTACACAAGAAAGTGTGAAGAAGCTTCCAGCATCCTATCGCTCGGAGGTGGCTGACGAGGACTTACAGGAAGAAAAGTTGGTTTCTGATATTGAACAGTGTGATCGGATGATTGCTATCTTTCATGCAGAGATCAATGAAATTGCTGCTAGTAAATCGACTAGTGCTGGAGATTTTCAACGGTTGCAGAGATTACAAAGGATTCAAGGATTAAATGTATTAAATGGTATTTTTCAGGCTGCTAGAAACAAACTACAAGAAAAATTAAATAAACTCAGAGCATTTAATGCGACATCGCCAAGTATCTTCTGGGAAATTGATGTCTTAGCCCAAGCTATTCAAATAGCTGTCAATCAAATTAACGTAGCGTGGGATCCAAATACTGGAATGTATTCTATTCCAAAGGATTTATCCTGGTCAGATCTCGTAAATGAAACGATTAAGAATAAAGAGTTTGAAAATGAATATTTGCCAAAGAAACCAAAGGATGTAACAGCGTTTGAATATAACCAATTTCTTACGGGATTACGTGAACAATCAGTGAACCTTAAAAAAATAGATGGCTGGGATAAGGACGCTATCAAAGGTTATGTCAAAGGCGTTTCAAAAAGAACAGCTGATATCAAGACAGGCAGTGAGTTAAATGCAAGGAGAGATGCTTTGTATGCGGAAACAAAGGAGATTGGATCCGATATCTATACAGAGATGTACGCTAGTAGTAAACTCGATTCAGAAGCGAAAGTAAAACTTGTTCTTAAGCAATTAGGTGCAGAAACGGATGGTAATCAGTTTATGCATTTGACAAGCAAAACGCATAAGATTTCAGAGAACCTACCACCACACGGTGATTTCAACATGTATTTTAGACGTGATGTTGTAAAAGCATTCGGTGATAAACATCTTAATTACAAAGAAGATTTACTTAGGCAGCAAGTCCATTTCTTCCGCTACTATCTGGATCGTCAAGCAATTTACTATATTCGGAGTCACTACGAAGGCGCGAATGATTACGAAAAACTGTTAGCATATGGTAAAGAAAATAATATTGAATTTGATTACACAACTGGCTCTAACTACCATAATCGCTTTAAACCAAAAGATGGCTTCAAACGCCCCTATAATATGAAGGTTCAAGTCCCTCAGGGCAATTCAGCTAAAGGAAAAGATTTGAACAATGCCCGGATGGTGGAGTTTATTGTGAATTTGGATACCGGCGAGTTTGAGAGTCAATGGGATGCCTATGACAATCATAAACTAGCAGATGGTCGCTATGATTCCAATCCAGGAAAATATTCTAATGAAGAATTAAGAGAAATCGCCAATACGGAGTCCTTTAATTACGGCCCTTCAAAAGGTAATAATACGGATGTTTCGGGAATTTATCAAGGAAAACATGGAATGCTTGATGTGGATGGTACTCCTGAGCCAGCTACTCGATCTGAAGCCAAAAGACTATTTCGCTACGAAAATGATTTGGGTAAAACAGATGAAAAAACTGCTCATGTAGGTCAATTTGCGGATATTGTAAAAGGAGGAGGACATGAAGACTATGAAGCATGGCAACGTAATACAAAAGGAATGTCAGAAAAAGAAAAAATGGAAGAGTATAATAAATATAAAAGTTATGCTAGTGGCATTAAGCCTAGCGATCGCGGGTATAATAAGTATACTCGTAGCCCTGAGTACATCAAAGAGCATAAGTGATACTCATTCAATATTAATAAATAAACGTTATATTGAGACTCAAAGTATTTCAGATAATGATAAAAAATTATCAATCAGTGCGGGTTTTGATTTAAAAGAAAAAGAATTTTTTTATTACCATGGAGCTGCAGTAAAAAATAATAAATTGTATGGTGGTAGTCAGGAATATAGTGCTGCGGAGTATTATAAAAGAGCTTTGGATATTGAGCTCACTTCAGCACTTTTAAATCACCAAATAAATATTAAAGATATAAAAGATTCCAACTATCAAATCACTCGTTCAACTGATTCATTGATCAATAAAAAATTATTAGAAGAAAAACAACCGCCTGAATTTGAAGGTAGATATTCTATCAAGGATAGTCAGTTTTCCAAAGTCCGTATCACCTACAACAAAGAATTTCTACCAACAAAAATTGAGTGGTACTATAAGGGTGAAGAAGGACTAAAATGGTACACTTGGCGCACCTATTCGTATCCTTTCAAAAATAAGTCTGATTTTGATAAAAAGCTGGATGAAGAAATCGAAAATATTAAAGAAATTCAAGAGGAAAATGAGGGAGATTAAACTAGTTTTGAGATAAAGCTGAGCTTACATATGTCTCAGCTTTTTGAATAGTTTAACACTTCACTTTGGATGTATATTTTGCTAGAATGTGATAGATATGATGAAAGAAATTAAAAAGAGACGATTTAGCCTAAAATCCATTTTATTGCTGACTCTTCTATTGCTTACTATAGCTAGTATTATTATAGTTGTCCAAAGAGGTAAGACTCAAGAAGATTCAAAATCGATATTAGAGCATCAAAGGTTTATTGTAGTTGATGATTCAACAAACAAAGATCAATATAATCATAACTTTGAGATTGGAATTGATCTGAAAAATAAGAATTATTATAATTCTATTCAAGCAGCGATTAAAAATGGGAAAAAATTTGGAGAATATGCGTCCGTTTCTTCGTCTGATAGTTATAATGGTATTCTCTATGAGGAAGTTACCTCCGCAATTCTGAATTTAAAGGTTCCAAAAGAAGAGATCGAGAAGTCAAACTTTATCATTGAACGAGATCCGAAATCTCTAATCACTAAGTCACTAATGAAAGAAAAAATAACACCTGAATTTGAGTCTAGAGTTTTAGATAAAGAAGACCAATTTACCAAAGTGCGGATCACCTATAATCGTGATTACTTGCCAGTCAAGCTTGAATGGTATTTTAAAGGGAAAGATGGGTTGAAGTGGTATACTTGGAGCCGTTTTTCCTACCCCTATAAGAATGAATCTGAATTCAATAAAAAATTAGATGAAGAAATCAAGAGGATCAAAGATATTGAAAAGGAACACGAAGCGGAAGGAGAGGATGGTTAAAGATCAAAAAAGGTGAAATAGTAAATGTGGAAAAAAATAAGAGTTGTAAGTATTTTATCGATTTGCATACTTTTCATATGTATTGTAGGATTTTTCGTGATTTCAAAGGCGGATATGGATATAAAACAAACGAGCTATGAAAGAATGCAAGCCCGTCAATTTGTTACAGTTCAGGATAGTAGATATCCCGAAGATGAGGTTAGTTTTGACTTGAAATTACATGAATTTTATAGTAATACTAATGCTATAAAAAATGGGAAAATTTATGTAAATAGCGTATACACGCCAACTGTTCTGTATAAAAGTAAATTGGAGGACATGGTAACATATGGAATTATGAATATTCCGATTACAAAAAGGGATATTTTGGATCATCAGTATACGTTGGAATTTAAAGCAAGTATATTTATCAATCAAAATTATCTTTCTGATTTAAAGAAAGGATATATAGAAAATTATTATGTACACGATAAGATGAGTAAAGTTCGTGTCACTTATAATAAAGAATTTCTGCCAACAAAGCTTGAAGGATACTATGAAAAAAATGGAGAAATGAGTTGGAATACAATTCGCACTTATTTATACCCATTTAAAAACAAATCTGACTTCGATAAGAAATTAGATGAGCAAATCCATCTGATAAAAGAGATTGAAAGCGAAAAAGAGGAAGATTAGTCTATAGAGTGATATGAAAGTATTAAATAATTCGTTAAAGTTAAAAGCTCTATCGAAGAATCATCTTCTCTTAATCGTGGTAGTCATAATAATAGCAACTGTTTTAAGTATCCGAATAGTCAACCATGTTCAAAAACAACCGAAGGATGCTTATGCTATTTTACAAAAGCAGAGATTTGTTTTTATTCAAAATCAAGATGATTTGGAACAAGGTAACGATGCAGGAGCAGGATTTGATTTACAAAAAGAGAACCTATTTGTGTCTTTTAGCACTGTGATTAAAAATAATAAATTATATGGTAAAAGTGGAGTCTATACGACTAAAGGATTTTATGCACGTGCACTAAATGGTGGAATATCATCGATATTATTGAATTTAAAGGTTACGCCTGAAGAGATTGAAAAGCATCATTTTCAGATCGAACGATCTCCAGAATCTTTAATAAATCAAAAATTTCTAAAAGAGAAATACCCGCCAGAATTTGAGTTGCAATATAAATATCGAAAAAAGAATCAGTTTTCAAAAGTCCGCATCACCTACAACAAAGAGTTTTTACCTACTAGAATCGAGTGGTACTATAAGGGTGAAGAAGGACTAAAATGGTACACTTGGCGCACCTATTCGTATCCGTTCAAAAATAAGTCTGATTTTGATAAGAGATTGGATGAAGAAATCGAAACTATTAAAGCAATTCAAGAAGAGAACGAGGGTGATTAGGTTGAATCGGTCCAATTTCTTGAATCGTGTCCCTTCTTTCACCTTATCGGGGAAGGTTTCGTGCAAAATGCTTGAAAAAGTGGTATAATACGGGAAATAGCTTTTGGGAGGAAATTATGACTGTAGCGAAGATTGTTTTTGCTAGTATGACTGGAAATACTGAAGAAATTGCGGATATCGTAGCGGACAAATTCCGTGATCTTGGTGTCGAAGTAGATGTGGATGAGTGTACAACTGTGGATGCTGAGGACTTCCTTGATGCAGATATCGCAGTGGTAGCGACTTATACTTACGGTGATGGAGAGCTTCCAGATGAGATCCAAGATTTCTACGAAGATTTGGCTGGCCTTGATCTCAAAGGCAAACTTTACGGTGTGGTAGGATCAGGTGATACCTTCTACGATGAATTCTGTAAAGCAGTTGATGATTTCGACCGTTGCTTCGCTGCGACTGGTGCTGAAAAAGGTTCTGAGTGTGTCAAAGTTGATTTGTCTGCAGAAGACGAAGATATTGAAAAATTAGAAGCCTTTGCAGAAGAACTTGTAGCAAAAGCAAATTAATGACAAAGAGGCTGGATCGATGGATTACAGCCTCGATTTATATCCAAAATAAAGAGGAGACACATGGATTTAGATCAGATTCGTAAGGACATTGACCAGATCGATCAAGAGCTTGTAGCCTTGCTGGAAAGACGGATGGTCTGTGTCGGTCAGATTGTAAAATATAAGGAGCAGCAGCGCTTACCTGTGCTCGATCAAGGAAGGGAAAGAGAGGTACTTGAGAAAGTCGGCTCTCTCGTGACGGATGAACAGTATCGTGCGACCATTCAAGCTCAGTTTCAAGATATGATGAAGCGCTCGAGAGACTATCAAGAGGAGGTGAGGGCGCGTGACTAGTCTATCGATCAAGCAAAAAGCACAACAGTATGTGGTCCTAACAGGGATGGCGCTATTCATTGGTCTCTTGGTCGGTGCCATTGACATGATTTTTGGTCAAGGTCTTCTCTTGATAGGAGATTTCCGTAGCCAGCATTGGCCTTTGATTCTTTTTCTAGCCTTAGCGGGGCTTGTCATCGTTTATCTTTATAAACGTTTTGGTGGCAAGGCTTCAAAAGGGATGGGCCTCATCTTTGATGTCGGACACGCGCGTGAGGAGAGAATCCCCTTGGTCTTGGTACCTTTGATCATGCTGACGACCTGGATGAGCCACCTCTTTGGTGGTTCGGTCGGTCGGGAAGGCGTAGCGGTCCAGATCGGAGCGACCCTTTCGCATCGTTTTGCGCGTCATATCAAGATTCCAGATGCTTCGCGTATCTTTCTCATGACCGGGATGGCAGCCGGTTTTGCGGGTCTCTTTCAGACGCCACTGGCAGCAACCTTCTTTGCTCTTGAGGTCCTGACGGTTGGGGAGTTGCAGTTGATGGCTCTCTATCCAGCGCTCATTGCCTCAATCGTGGCTAGCTTCACCTCTCATGCCCTTGGCTTGGAGAAATTTGCTGTGCCACTAAAAGAAACGCTGAGCTGGACACCAGAGACCTTGATCAAAGTTGCCCTTCTTGGCCTAGCTTTTGGTCTCGCTGGGAAACTCTTTGCTGTTAGCCTTTCATGGTTGAAGAAAACAGTCGCTCAAGTCTTACCTAATCCTTATATCCGGATTGCGCTTATAGGGGCTGGACTTAGTTTGGTCCTCTTAACCCTCCAGCTGACCAAGGTCGGAACATACAGTGGTCTTGGAACCAATCTGATTGATATGGCTTTTCATCAGGGCAGTGCGCAGAGTTATGACTGGATCTTGAAGCTCCTCTTTACCGTAGTGACCATCTCTGCTGGATACCAAGGGGGAGAAGTGACCCCGCTCTTTGCGATCGGAGCTACGCTTGGAGTCTTCCTTGCTCCTATGCTAGGTCTTCCAGTCTTAGTCGTGGCTGCTATCGGATATGCCAGTGTCTTTGGCAGTGCGACGACGACCTTGCTCGCACCGATCTTGATCGGAGGAGAAGTCTTTGGCTATGCCAACCTGCCATTCTTTGTCATTGCTTGCGCCATCGCCTATTGCCTACCAAAAGAGTGGAGCATTTATTCCGGACAAAAAGTTGCGAAAAAGTAGAGAAAAGAGCTTTACAAACCTGAAATTATCTGATATGATAGTTTCTGTGCGTAATGGAAGCACAAAAATACAGTTTATCCGCTGAGGGAGGTCCCTCAAGATTGACGAAGATAGGAGAATAAAATGAATCCATTAATCCAAAGCTTGACTGAAGGTCAACTTCGTACTGATATCCCTGCATTCCGTCCTGGTGACACTGTTCGTGTACACGCGAAAGTTGTCGAAGGATCTCGTGAACGTATCCAGATCTTTGAAGGCGTTGTTATCGCTCGTAAAGGTCAAGGACACACTGAAATGTACACTGTTCGTAAAATCTCTAACGGTGTCGGTGTTGAACGTACATTCCCAGTACACACTCCACGTGTAGAAAAGATTGAAGTTGTACGTTACGGTAAAGTACGTCGTGCGAAATTGTACTACCTTCGTGCATTGCAAGGTAAAGCAGCTCGTATTAAAGAAATCCGTCGTTAAGACGAACAAGGAGGCGGGAGTGATCTCGCTTCTTTTTTTATCGGTCCCCTTAGTTCAATGGATATAACAACTCCCTCCTAAGGAGTAGTTGCTGGTTCGATTCCGGCAGGGGACATAAATAGAAAAGAACACTGAATCTTCAGTGTTTTTTTGTTGGTTTATGCAAGGATGGTTCTTGGGGAAAGTTCTTGTATGGTATAATAGTGGAAAACGTAACATTGTCTTTTAAGGTAATTCTATCATGTTGGAATACCAAATTAAGAAGATTATGAGTGCTCTGCAAGTTTAGTCTAAAAGGGATATAAGAAAAGGAAGGAAAATGAAAATTTCTAGTCCAAGGTCTATCATCACTTTTGATTATGAAAATGGTAATGTTTTAAAAGCAAAAGGGAGAATTGTTGATTGATGGAAGTTTTACTGTATATAGGTCAAGTATACAGAATTGTGAGGCATCATTCAACCACATTCGTATCACACAGAACGAGATTGATAAACTTGTCGAGGAAGTGCAGTCCATGATGACTGAGCAAACAATGCATCTCGAATTTATCTGAGTTAGAGTAGGAGAAGGATTATGAAAATCGATTACGGTGAACGGATGGTCATATGGGAGTGGGATGGTTGTGTAATAAAGATAGAACAACCAGATATCATTCATGCGGAATATAATAAAGATGAGAACATTGTTATCGTCTATAGTGGAGAAAACTTTGTAAGCAAAATCATTTTCTACTTTAGTTTAGAAGGAAAATTGTTAGGGCAACAAAATATACTAGAAGGAACCCTAGATTGGAATCATAATGGGAAGCATCAGATTAGTTTTCATCATTTACATTATCTTCGCTTTAGCCCTAAATATCAGCGAATCTTCAGTATATTTCGCTCATCCAGCGATTTTGACGTTCCATCAGAACTAGAGGTTTATAATTTAGAAGGTGAGAAAATCGACCAAATTGAATCTCCTGCAGGATTTACTATGCTATATATTTCTGAGATAAGTAAGAAGAAACTGGGAATTGTATGCGAGGCTCTTAAAGAGGATTGTTTTGATAAATCTGGTCGAAGAGATTTCTATTTTAATTTGGAGTTAGAAACTAGAAAATGGGTAAAAGATGGCATCGCCTATTGAGGAAGAAAAAAAGAAGCCTGATTTTATGATATTCTGGTTGAGAGAATAACTTGCACTAGGAGAATACAAATGAAACCAACAAAACTAGAATGGGAAGATGTTACCAAGTTTGAAGAGGTAAAAGGATACGGTCAGCATATATGGAGAGATGAGGACAAGTATTATTTGGTTTTAGAAGAAGGAACCGTAGTTTCTTGGTTAGTTGTCTATGAATTACCAAATGAGCTGTTTGTTTTATTAGATAGTGGGGAAAGAACGCTAAGCGAAGTATCTTGGAAGATTAAACACGATTCTTGGCCACCGTCAGAAGAAGAAAAGAACGAAATTAGAAAAGATAGAGCTAGAAAAAAGCCAATTGTGCTGATTTCTAACCGTAAAAATCAGTTGCTTTTTAGTAACAAAGAACTTGAAATACTTATTCCCAAAGCGGAACAACAATGGATAGAATCAATGGGTAAACTTCCAGATGATTATGTATCACCATTGAAATAGACAAAAAGAAATAGTATGACAACAGAAATTCAACAATACAAAAATTGTACGATATTAAAAAACAAGAATGATTATCAGATCCTGTGGAGTAGAGGGAAAGAAGTGCTTAACTTTCCCATTAGCCAAAAATTAGCAGAACGTGTTTCAAAATCAGAAAAAGATGCTTTAGAAGTAATGTTTTATTGTGAACATCATCGTTGGCCAAAGGCAGATGAGTTAGATGATTATAATCATTCCAATACGATTGTACATAGAGGCGATGGATTTGTTGTATATGAAACAGATGGTTATTACGAAATTAGCTTCTTTAAAGAAGTTGGAGGAGCTATGGGCCCAGAAGTATGCTACCCCATTACTAAGGAGCTAATGGATAAAGCATTTCAATCTTCTAGGGACGCATATGAGGTGATGATTTATGCCGAAACAGGGCACTGGCCCTTAAGTAAGCAAGATGATATTGATAGAAACTATATACGTAATCATCCTGAAACTATGCTACCAAATATAGAAGATCAACGTGAGTTGTTTGATGTTGAAGAGTTTAAAGCTCTTGTAAAAAAAGCTATTGTTTCAGAACTAGAACCTAGCGAACTTGACGCTATTGGTATAGTTGATAATCATTTAGAGCTTCTTCTGGTGGATTCAGTCGGCTGGCAGGAAGAGATAGAAGCAGTCCATCTGGAAATTCTGCAGGAAAAAATTAACAATTACATTCACTTCCTCGAAAGCAAGCAATATGTGGAGAGATATGGCGATAAGTTTGATAAAAAAGTTATCCATATTACTTTCCAATATTCCCCATCTGATAACGGTTTGGCCTTTCTCGCAGCTGTTCAGAAAGTATTAAAACCGACGGTTATGAGCCTGAAGGTGGAATTGCCGGAGTAAAGAACAACTAAGAAGAATAAAATTAATCAATTTATGAGGGATAAAAAATATTAAAGCGAAGGTCAGTCAAAAAATAAGATAGCTAAAAAGTAGACCAAAATTTTCTAAAAGCCTATTAGAATAGGCTTTCTAAGCATATTTTATATTTCGGCAGGGGACAGAGATAGAAAAGATAAAACTGACAGTTGAACTGCACCCCAAAAGTTAGATTTTTTCTGTCTAACTTTTGGGGAGTAGTTCACTTATGACAGAGTGTTGACGTTTTAGAGCCGTGTTGTTTCGAATGGTCCTAAAACTTATTTTTTTATGATATAACAGAATATTTTAAAAATGAAGGGGTTTTCTATGGAGAGAGATGTGTTTTTTGATTATTTTTTAAAATCACTTAGGTTTCATTTGGGTGATAGGTGTAAGGATATTGGATTTATAAAGTTTTTTAAAGATGAAAATAATTGTTTTATTACTATAGAGAATTATGTTTTGGAATCATTTGTAGTATTGTCAAATATTTTGAGTAAGGATAGGATTGTGTTTTCTTGTGGAATTATTCATAGTAAGGGGGTAGGTACTGGAGTAGAAGTATGTATGAATGTATTAGAGTTAGAAAGATTAAATAATTTGTATAAGATATAGTTTCGAAGCATATTAAACAACATAAGTGAAACTGTCTATGTGGAATGTGTGGAGTTGATAGAATCAATGTTTCCTAGTTTTAGAGCTGTGTTGTTTCGAATGATCCCAAAACAAGTAAAATAAAAATGATTGTATAGAAGCTTGTTACATTGAGCTTCTTTTTCTTGAGAAATTCAAATCATAATTTTACAGACTTTTAGGTCATTAATTGATTCTCCCCCTCCGCTTTTTCTTTGACTCTCCTTTCTTATTTTTCTAAAATAGTAGGTATGTGAAGGGAGATTGATATGAAAAAAGGTTTGGTAATTGTGCTTTCTGCTTTGGTCTTGGCTTCGTGTGGTCGTCCTCAGAGAACGGTGACGCCTAAGAGTTCGGATACTAAGCAGACCAGCACTTCGGAAAAGAAACAGTCTGGTATGGATTTGAAAGCCATCAAGGCTAAGGACTACTCGAGTATCAAGGGGACTTGGATCGATGGTCGTGGCAATGAACTGGTCTTTGATGATAAGGGCTTGGTCAGCGAGGATGTTGAGCTTGATGCATCGAGCTTTAAGCAGAAGGACCAGATCGCTGAGATGACGGTTAGTGCCAAGTCGGGTGTTGGAGGCTACGGTCTTTTGCTCCTTCCAAAAGGTCAGAAAGCGGGCAAAGACGATGTTTCGGATAAGTCTAAGGATCGGATCTGGGCTGGTCAGTCACCAGCTTATGGCGATGATGACAATTTCTACTATCGCAAGAAAGAGCAGCCGAAAGATCGGGAGCAAGCTGATACAGATGATAGCAGTAGTACGTCTAAAACGAGTAAGGCTAAGAAGTGGAATACTCGCCCGGATGGCGAGGTCAAATCTTCGAAGAAGGCAGATCAGAATGATTATCCAGGCTACACCGCTGCTCAGGTCGAAGCTGCACGTGTCTGGGCTTATGTGATTAAGTCTGTACCGACAGAATTGAGTATTAATGAAAAGAGTGCTGGTACAAATATTTACTTTGGTGGGCTAGGAGTTGACTATCCTAAAGATGTTCGTCAGTTGTTTACACCAATTTCCGCAGAAGGCCATGTGACTTACGCATCCAACGGTGATGGGACGGTAACGATCTATCCTGTACCGAGCCACTGGCAACAGTCTGCGGATGAACTCAATAGTGAAGAGTTTATGACGCAATTTACCCAAGGGATCTTAGACCACGCTGAAACGGTGACATTGCCTGACGGCGATCCAGACATGATTCGCCAGATTCTTGCAGTACTGAAGTAAGAGAGATTATGGTAGAATAATATTAGATAAAAATTTTTTAAACTATTAAAGTTCTAATGACCTATTAGGTTATAAGATTAAAGGTTTGGAATATCTTTTACAGGAAGCTTATGCAATTTTGGTCAATTACAGGTCGTTTTCTACTTGTAAAAATAAAAGGAGAAAATCTATGAAAAAAACTATGTTTGCAACAATGACCATCCTCTCGCTATTTCTGTCGTCGTGCGCGCAAA
Source organism: Streptococcus parasanguinis (assembly GCA_032477695.1). Classification (GTDB taxonomy): domain Bacteria; phylum Bacillota; class Bacilli; order Lactobacillales; family Streptococcaceae; genus Streptococcus; species Streptococcus parasanguinis_Y. The sequence continues at coordinate 3,740 of JAWDWJ010000030.1, read as the reverse complement.
AAGAAGTGAAGAATGAAGACAAAAAAGAGCAGTCTACTGAACAGAATGTAAAAGATTCTAAAAAGGAAAGTAAAGAATCAGTGGTCAAAGGGATGAATCAAGCCCCTACCTCATTGGTTGGAAATGAAAAACCTAATGTAGTATTTGCTTATATGCTTCAAAATCAAATCAATGGCGAAATTGAGATGGCGAAAGTGTATTATAATGAAGAGTATGTTATCCTTGTCTTCTCTGTATCAGAAAATATGCTATCTTTAGCAAATATAAATCCAAAAGATTATTGTAAGACGCTTTTTGATTTAAAAGAAGAGATAGTAAAGCAATACAATGCAACTCAAAACAAACCGAGCAGTATAAAACTTAAAATATATGATAAAGACGAGAAGCTCTTGGCAACGGAGGAAAATGGAGCGTTGGTGATTAAGTAACTAAATTTAGTCAACCATTTGTCGCCATCTACGTTTTACATTCTTCTCACGAATCCACATTTATTGTTTTTTTAAGCTGATCCTGTTACAATGATAGTACTCGGAAAAGACTGGGCTTCCAGCCTTTTTCATTTCACTTTAGAAAGGTCTTTTATGAAACGCAAATCGATTTTGTTTCTCTATTTACTCTTGCTAGCGATCGGCCTAGCCTATGAGACCCAGTCACTGACGGAAGGTTGGATGTCTGGTAGCCAGTACGGGATTGTGGGACTTTCGACCTTGATCCTTTTGGTCTATGCACTTCCTGCTGTTTGGGCTCTCTTTCATTTTGCCAAGAAGTGGAAGTTGTCTTGGGTACCGGTTCTATTTTCTGTATTAGGTGGGGGCTTTGTTGCCGGTTGGTTGTCTAGCTTTGCCAATACTTATTTCCATGATATGATTCAAGCGATCGCTCCAAATAGCGACTTTTGGAACCAGTACGAGAGTGCCATCGCTGCGCCCCTCTTTGAGGAACCCTTTAAGTTGATCCCTATCTTCTTTGTCCTCTATTTGTTCAGCGTCCGTCGCATCAAGTCGATCTTCCTCTTGGCGATTGCCTCTGGTCTTGGTTTCCAGATCGTGGAGGACTTTGCCTATATCCGTCAGGATATGCCGGAAGGTTTCTCTTACACGGTGTCAGGGATTCTTGGTCGTGTGGCCAATGCACCCATGTCTCACTGGGTCTACACAGGTCTTGTTATGCTAGGGCTCTTCTTGATTGTCCAAGCAAGCAGAGGACGCAAGGATCTAGCTCTAGCAGGCTGGGGATATTTAGTAGCTGGGTTTGGACTTCATTTTGTTGGCAATTCACCTTTCTCACAAATCGTGACCGAGTTGCCGATTGCGATTCCAGTCTTGAATGCTACTGGGCTCTTCCTGATCTACCAAGCGTATCAGACCGTCGAGCGATTAGAACAAGCAAAATAAAACAAAAAAATGCGTATGTTTGCACACATACGCATTTTTTGTTATTTTCCAAGACAGAACTGGCTGAAGAGTTGGGTGATGAGCTCATCTGGAGCAGCATCCCCTGTGATTTCTCCGAGAATTTCCCAGGTGCGGGTGAGGTCGACTTGAAGCAGGTCTACCGGCATACCGAGGGCCAAGCCTTCGTTGACCGCTTGCAGGCTTTCAACAGCTTTCTCGATGAGGGAGATGTGACGAGCATTAGAAAGATACGTCGCATCTTGCTCAACCAGCCCAGCATTTTCGAAGAAGAGGGCATTGATCCGGTCTTCAATTTGATCGATGTTTTGGTTTTTCAGAACGGAAATCTTGATATGATCTTCCGGCAGTTGATCGATTTCGATCTTCTCTGGGAGATCGACCTTATTGAGGAGGATGATGCGGTTACTATCTTGAGAGATTTCAAGGAGTTGGCGGTCTTGATCAGTCAAGGGCTCGCTAGCATTGAGGACTAGGAGGACCAGATCAGCTTCCTTGAGGGCTTTTTTCGAACGTTCGACTCCGATTTGTTCAACGATATCTTCGGTCTCACGGATCCCGGCCGTATCGACTAGTTTGAGGGGAACGCCGTTGATGTTGACGTATTCCTCGATAACGTCACGGGTGGTTCCTTCGATATCGGTCACAATGGCTTTTTCTTCGCGAAGAAGGTTATTGAGGAGGCTCGACTTGCCGACGTTTGGACGACCGATGATAGCAGTAGAGATCCCTTCACGCAAGATCTTACCGCGACGGGCAGTCTTGAGGAGGTTGGTCAAGAGGGCTTCAAATTCACTGGTCTTTTCACGGATGATCTCAGTCGTTGCTTCTTCGACATCATCGTACTCAGGATAGTCGATATTGACTTCGACCTGGGCCAGGGTATTGAGGATCTCTTGGCGCGTGTTGTTGATGAGGTCAGACAGAGAGCCGTCCAACTGTTTGACTGCAATGTTCATAGCCTTGTCGGTCTTGGCGCGAATAATATCCATGACGGCCTCAGCCTGGGTTAAATCGACCCGACCGTTCAGAAAGGCCCGCTTGGTAAACTCACCAGGTTCAGCTAATCGAGCTCCTTCGCGGATGACCAATTGTAGTATTTCATTGGTTACGGCAATCCCGCCGTGGGTATTGATCTCGATGATGTCCTCACGGGTGAAGGTCTTCGGCGAGCGCATGGCTCCAACCATGACTTCGTCGAGAATCTCGTCCTTATCTGGATCCACGATATGACCGTAGTTGAGCGTGTGACTCGCCACCTTGCTTAGATCTTTACCTTTGAAGATCTTTTGTGCAATGGCAAAGCTGTCGGTTCCGCTCAAGCGGACGATCCCGATCGCCCCCTCACCAAGAGGAGTCGAGATGGCAGCAATGGTATCAAATTCTTTAGTAATCATGTCATTTCTCTTTTCCTGTAGATTCATCTCTATTCTATCGTAAAGTCAGCAGACGGGCAAGGTTTTGCTTTTAGAACTAAAAGATGGAAAGGTTTTCAAATAATTAGTGAAATCTATTACAGAATATGCTATACTGTAATAGAATATAAAAGGAGGTCTATGATGGTAAACCTAAAAGAACAGGTAGGAATTAAAGCGGCTGAGTTTGTCAAAGACGGCATGATTGTCGGTCTCGGTACAGGGTCAACTGCTTATTATTTTGTGGCTGAATTGGGTCGTCGCATCAAGGAAGAAGGCTTGCAGATCACAGCTGTCACAACTTCGAGTGTGACCTATGATCAGGCTGAAAGTTTAGGTATCCCGCTCAAGGCTATCGACGATGTCGAAGTGGTCGATGTGACAGTGGATGGCGCAGATGAAGTGGATCCTCAATTGAACGGGATCAAAGGGGGCGGTGGGGCTCTCCTCATGGAAAAGATCGTCGCAACCAATTCAAAAGATTGCATTTGGATCGTGGATGAATCCAAACAAGTTGCAACTCTTGGGGCTTTCAAACTTCCAGTGGAAGTAGTGCAATACGGGGCTGAAAATCTTTTCCGTCACTTTGAGCAAAAGGGTTACCATCCTGCTTTCCGTCTCGCGGATGATCAACGGTTTGTCACCGACCAAGGCAACTTCATCCTTGACTTGGATCTCAAGGTGATCGAGGATGCAGAAGCTCTAGCCAATGAACTGGATCACACCGTCGGCGTCGTAGAGCATGGTTTATTCTTGAACATGATTTCAAAAGTGATTGTAGGGACACCAGATGGCCCTGTCATCATTGAAAAATAGAGAGTGGGACAGAAATCGGTAATTCGTTAGAATTCGATTTCGTTGTCCCACCTCCGCACAGTTGAGTAGGGCTGTAAAAGCTGATGAAATCAGCGTA
>JAWDWJ010000029.1:0-24359 GCA_032477695.1 Streptococcus parasanguinis | reverse complement strand
TCGTATTGTATGGTCTGCTCAAGTCTCTCCCTCTTTTGCGTCTGGTATGATAGATGGATATTTTGATCATAAGGTTCCGGATTTATTTTGGAAGCTTCTCGCTATCTATATTCTAAATAACCTAGTTGGTTCTCTGCCATGGGCTGTACCATACGGAGCTGAAGAAATATCAGTAATGCAACATCAAGCTAAGGAAATTTTAGAATGGTATGATGATTTGAATCAAATCATTCCTAGTTGGTACTTGATTGAGAAAAAGGCTTAATAATAAAAGAGTTTAAATATCAATTTGAAAAAATGTCAAGATTATTTGCTTATATTATAGCGAATTCAATTCTTTATTAATACCTATCGAGAATTATCTTTAAACTTGAAATGTTGTTTTGGGGTCAAGTTACATGAAAGAATATATTTTAAATTTAGAAAAAGAATTCTCTTTAATAGAAAATGGTTTTAAAGAAGAAGAGAAAAGAGCTCTTGCTGACTATCAATCAAACGATAATGCATATACCAAAGAATTAGCATTTTTAGCTTTTAAATCCAATGTATATCAAGTTAGAATGTATAGTGTATTTCTCTTTGGCCATTTGTCATCGTATGAAGAAATTTTGATCTTCATGAGGGATGGGGTTTCAAAAGATGAAAATTGGAGAGTTCAAGAAGTATTAGCAAAAGCATTTGATGAATTTTGTAAGCAAACAGGTTATGAAAAATCTCTTCCGGTTATTGACGAATGGTTACAAAACAGTAATCCAAATGTTAGAAGAGCTGTTACAGAAGGTTTGAGAATATGGACGAGTAGACCATATTTCAAGGATAATCCAGATGAAGCTATTAAACGAATCGCAACATTAAAAGAAGATTCTAGTGAATATGTTAGAAAATCAGTTGGTAATGCTTTGAGGGATATTAGCAAAAAATTTCCAGAGTTGATCAAAGAAGAACTTGATAGTTGGGACGTTAAGAGTAAAGAGATTCAAAAAGTTTACAAGTTAGCAAGTAAATTTATTAAGTGACAATTATCAGCTATAAAGTTTGAAAAATGCTAACTATAAAATAGTTTCATTCTAAAGTTTAATTTTAAACAACAACTTAATCATTTTCGTTCTATAATATAGAAGTTTACTAGCACCACACGTAGAGTGTGTGAGTTTGTTAGTGAAACGTAGCTAATCCTCAAAAGGTTCATTGAACCTTTTGAGTCCGCCCATGCGAGAAGGTGCCCTGGGGTATAGCTGTCGTAGAGTAAGGAGTGTACGACGAAACGGTAGGTAAAAGCGTAAAAAACTTGTAATAAAAGGGATTGTAAAAAGCCTTGAGGTCAAGGCTTTTCTCGTGTACATAGGAAATATTAGAGCAAGAGTATAAGTTTAGTATCTTGGTTTGATAGATGGAATTGTTAGGGTTTAATTTCCATTTACCCTTTTATTTTTCTATGTTATAATATTTTAGAGTAGACGTAATCAGCTTTTAACTCTTCTCTTAGAGTGATGAATTCGTTCAATAATCTAATAACAAAGCTAAACTAGTCACTTTTTGTTCTATAATATAGATGCTTTCTAGCACCACGTTGAATCTGTAGTTCTGCTGGTAAAGCATAGAAATCTTTGAATGAAATATTTTTAAAGTGTTTGTATCCCAGCAAAGAGATAAAAAACGCCTATCTAAGTTGGTAAATAACTTTAGGAGGTTTATACGTTATGCTTAGATCTTATGTAACCAAGAAGCACTTATTCTTCTATTTTGTGGCGATTATGATTACTTGGCTGGAGGCTATCATTACACCAGCTTTGATTCAGTATATTGTCTCTAGTTTTACCAATCACCAGTTGCATTTGCTATGGCAGGTCTTGTTTTGGGGGATTGTTGGAAATTTGATTCTCTTGCTGGGTTTGGCGGGGAAACGTTATTACTATGCACGAGTGCTGACAGACTTCAAGTCGGGTATTAAGAAGGCTATCTTTCAGACTTTTCTATATAGCCGTCGGATAGCGGATGAAGAAGTTTTGTCAGACTTGGAAAATGATGTAAAACAGCTAGAAGATAATTTTATTGAGCCGACTGTTATTATCATTTCTTCTTTGGGATTTACAACCGTCTCTATCTGTTATGCTCTTTGGACTAATTTTTATCTTGGCTTGCTCTTTATCATTTTTTATTCGATACCTGTTCTTTGTAGTGGAATTGGCTCTAAACGTTTGGATAAAATTACGAAGGAGAAGTCCTTAGCTAATCAAGCCTATGTCTCTCAAGCAACCAATATGATCGCAGGTGCTCGTTCCATACGGTATTATCGGGGACAAAGCTTGTTTTACAAACTGTTTTCTAAAGATTTGCACAAGGCTCTAAAGGAAGAAATCGCCTATGAAAAGCAACGGACCATAAATAGTCTCTTTATCAATGGAATTGATGCTTTTTGCTCTGTTGCGCCCATTGTCATTGGTGGTTTCATGACCTATTATAACTACCTATCTGCAGCCAGCTTTGTAGGAATTTACCTCGTATCGTATAATATTGGCTATCAATTTCAGGAGTTATCTTATTTTATCAATACTAGAAAATCAGCCAAGTCTCTCTGTGATAAATATCAAAAATTGTTGGGAGTAGACTTGGATATGCCTTCTGTTCTCGAAGGTTCCGTCTTTCCTATCCAGTTAGAGAAAGTCAGTGTAGAGCGTGATGGTCAAAAAATCCTAGCCCCTTGTGATCTTACTATTGAGGAAGGTGAAAAGATTGCCATTATCGGAGAAAGTGGTTCTGGAAAAACAACCTTACTGAACCTAATCTATGGTGAAATTGAGCCTAGTCATGGTCAGATTCGTTACCATGGGCAAGAGCTAACCTCGGATGAACTCTATCAAGCAGGAGCCTACATTCTCCAGTCTAGTCATATCTTTGATGGTTTAAGCCTTGAGGAAAATATTGCTTTGGGACAAGAACTTGATACTGTAAGGATGGATGAAATCCTTCGGCAAACTGGTTTGAAAACTCTTCAAAACAAAAATCTTAGCAACCAGACTCTGTCAGGCGGTGAGAAGCAGCGCTTGGAAATTGCCCGTGCTCTCTATCACAATCGCCAATTTATCCTAGCTGATGAGGTCAAAGCCAATCTGGACTTTAAAAATCAAGAGAAAATCAGTCAACTTCTCTTCTCCCTCCCTCAAACACTTGTAGAAGTGATTCATCACTATAGTGAAGAGGACTTGAAGCGCTATGATAAGGTGATAAAACTGGAGAAATAGGTGGAGGTATAGATTTCAGAAAGGAGTGGCAGGTTCATTCTTTTTTGTGAGATAGATAATAAAAACTCTGTCTAAATATATCAGTACAATAACGTTAAACGAGGGATGTATCTAGTGAAAGTCTTACAGTAAGGAGTTTAAATATGAAATTCCATGAATTTGGTGATAAGAATTTGCCTCCTATCTTGCTGATACATGGCGGTGGCAGTTCTTGGTGGAATTATCTTCGCCAAGCACGGATCTTATCAGAAGAATACCGTGTTATTTTACCTACTTTGAATGGTCACGGTGAAGAGTACCAACTCGATTATGTTTCTACGGAAGATTCTGCTTTGGAGATCCTAGACTATATCAAAGAACACTGTGGCGGGAAGTTGTTTGCGATTGGTGGTGTTTCACTTGGTGGTCAAATTGCTATGGAGCTTTTGTCCTTAGACAGCGAAATTGCCGAGAAGGCCATCATAGACGGAAGCCTCTGTATTCCTCAACCAGGGTTAGCTAAACTCAGCATCTTTCTAGTATCACTATTTGGTAAACTGATGTTCAGTAAATTCTCTTGTAAACTTCAATTAAGCATGATGAACAAACTCTATCCTAAACTGGCCTATCCAGAGGAGATAAAAGCATATTATTTGGAGGATCTGCCAAGGACGCCTATCAAAACATTAGTGACTATTTACAAAACCTATATGGGGCGTTACAAGCTCAAGGATACGATTTCTGCTAGCAAGGCGCAGGTTCTGTATATCTACGGTGAAAAAGAATTAAACTGTGTGAAAGCATCAGCGAAATTATTTCAGCAGCTCCATCCCAATACGATCCTGTATGAAGCTAAAGGCTATAACCACGGCTATTTATCAGCTTATCTACCTCAAGAGTGGGTTGATTTGGTTGAGCCATTTTTAAAGAGCGATTCATTGGAAATGTTTAATGAATCTGATATGTAATAGGGAGGAATCTGATGCTAGGAGCAATAGTTGGAGACATTGTTGGTTCTGTTTACGAATGGGACAATATTAAAACGAAAGACTTTCCATTATTTCGTGAGGATTGTTTTTTTACTGATGATACGGTTATGACCTGTGCTGTTGCTGAAGCCATCATGAATGGCGGTCAGAAGGATGACTTTATTGATGCCATGAAGAAGTATGGTAGGATGTATCCTGATGCTGGTTATGGTGCTAGGTTTGACGCATGGATTCATAGCAATGACCGCGCCCCTTATAATAGCTTTGGCAATGGCTCTGCCATGCGTGTTTCTCCCTGTGCTTGGGTCATGGCTTGTTGCTATTGTGCACGAACAGGTACCTGGCCAACTAGCAGAGCTCTTGCTCGACTTTCCGCAGAGGTGACTCATAATCATCCAGAAGGCGTCAAAGGAGCTATGGCGACGTCTGATGCTATCTTTATGTGTCGGTATTACTTTGGGGGCTACTGTAGTGACTACGGGCAACCAATCAATGATAACCCTATAGAGTGTAAGAAACGTATCAAGGAAAAAATAGAGAAGGAGTATGGATATAATCTTTCTCAAACACTAGATGACATTCGTCCTACTTATCGTTTTAATGAAACTTGCCAGAATACGGTACCTCAGGCCATCATTGCCTTTCTTGAAAGTACAGATTTTGAAGATGCTATTCGAAATGCCATTTCTCTTGGTGGGGATAGTGATACTCTTGCTGCCATCACCGGGAGTATAGCAGAGGCCGCATATGGTATCCCTGATTGGATTAAGGATAAAGCCTATACCTATTTAGATGAGCCTTTAAAAGATGTGCTTAGCCGATGGGAGCAAGAAGTTTCAATAACATAACAGAGATTAGATAAAGACAATCAAAAACACTAAAGCGACGGGATAAGTAACAATCTCGTCGCTTTTGCTTAAAAGTTAATGTTGCCATGGATTTATTCAGGCACCTAGTTAGATTTTTGCTGATTCAAGAGGAGGATACAAGTCATTACTGAGATACAGGATACAAGAATCAGATACCAAAGGTTTTCAAGACCAAAACCATAATCGACCATCAATCGGAATCCCCAAGAAGCGGGGAAAAGACGCCCTATTACTTGGAGAAAATCAGGCAGTAAGGTGATGGGAAACATGATTCCTGAGAGCATAATTGAGGGTAAAAATACAAGTTGCGCTATCATGGTCAGCTTTGCTTGATTTTTTACAGTAAGGCCCAGTATACTTCCGATACTCAACGATACAAAAATGTAGATGGCAAGCGCGAGAAAGAATAAGGGAAATTGACTTGGTAGACTTGCTTTAAATAAAATTGGAGCAAGTAGTAGGATCACTATGCAAGTCATTATCAAATGAACAAAGGCAGAGAGAACTATGGTCACCAATCCTAAATGAATAGGCACACCATTTGCTTTATAAATCTTTTTTATGTCGCTTCCGTATGTTTCAATCAAGGAAGGCGGTAAACCGAGAAAGGCTCCCATTGAAACACTCATGACAATCATTGACTGTATAAGTGTGCTACCCATTTCAGGCATAACGGAAGTAAAAATACCACCCATGAGAAGAAAGAAAATAATCGGTACAATATAGTAAGTAACCAAGAGAGACTTACTTCGTATGTCCAATTTCCACTGTAATGTTAGGCTATATAAAAAACCATTCATTCCAAACCCCTCCTTGCCATTTCAATGAAATGCTGCTCCAGTGTGCCACGATCAACCTTGATATCCAATATCTGGATATTTTTCTGTTTGCATTCTTCCAATAATGAAATTAAGCTATCCTCGATCGTATCTGTTTCAAAAGATTCCTCTCCGTCCCGGGTCTTTAAATGGATGAAATATTTTCTTCCCAACCTGTCTGTCAGTTCTGAAGGAGTACCACAAAAGACAATCTTTCCACTATTCAAAATAGCAATGCGGTCACATAGGGTTTCAACTTCGGCCATATCGTGGCTTGCCAAGACGATTGTCTTTTCCTGTGATTTGAGCTTTCGGATTTGTTCATGGAGAGATAGTCGTCCTTCAACATCAAGTCCCGCTGTCGGTTCATCGAGAAAAATAATATCCGGGTTACTGATAAGTGCAAGAGCAAGATGTAATCTCCTTTTTTGACCGGTGGATAATTCTATGTATTGCGACTGTTCAATTTCTTTTATTCCAAGGGCCTTTAGCATAGCATCATCAATGTATGTATGATTCCATTTTGCAAAGAGCTTTATGGCTTCCATTGGTTTGATGTGGACGGGTAGAGAGGAGAACTGTAGTTGAATTCCGGTTTTCCCATTTACAACTATAGTGCCTTCGTCATATTTTCTCAGACCTTCGATACATTCAAGCGTTGTTGTTTTACCAGCTCCGTTCACTCCGAGCAGAGCAAAGATTTCTCCTTGTTTGATTTGAAAATCGAGACCACTAAGAACCATATTGCTACCATAACTTTTCTTTAATCCAGAAACCTCTATTGCGTTTTTCATGGTTCTACCTCCTCAAAAGGATTTGTTCCAAGCCTTGAAAAATAGACTTGTAAAGCAGGCCCTAAATAATCATTAACGATTTTTTGCTTTTCTTCCCAAGCGTTTGAGGCGGTATCAATATTCCCTATCTCCATCAACTTCGGAAGCATGCTCATATCACCATTTGTAAACTCCATAATCAAGCTCCAGTATTCTTGAACAACCTGTTGGCATTGTTCGCTTTCAGCTAGTACGTTTTCTTTCTGAAGCTCCACGATTTGATCACTTAGGCGGTTCAACCTGTCCATAAAGTCTTGTCCGCTTTTCTTGTCAAATCGACTGCGTATCTGGTCGAGCGTATCATCATCGAAGCGCTTAATGAGAGAGTAGGAGTCATTCTTCATCTGTAGATTGACAATAATGTCTGCATACTTCTTAAAATTGACCGTTTGTATTTGTAAAACTTCTGCCTTTAACTGCTCTATTGCGACCAAAGAATCCTTAAGTTGTTCTATATTTTTACGAAGAACATCTGCCTGCTCCGTAAGAGCTTTAGCAACATCATCAGGTGTTTTTAAAGAGATCAAACGGCTCTTTATATCCTTGAGAGAAAAGCCTAATGATTTTAATGATAGAATCTGATGGAGTAGCACTATATCTTTATCGGTATAAAGCCTGCGACCTCCCTCACTTTCTGCCGATGGGGAAAGTAGCCCCTCTTTATCGTAATATTGTAGAGTACGGATGGTAATGCCCATTTTCTTAGCAAGTTCCCCCACTGTCATAAATCCTTCCGGAATTGCTCTATATTTAGCCATCATTACCCACCTCCTCATACCTATTATACATCATGACGTAAGGTCATAAACAAGATTATTTTAAAAAAATTTGATTGAAAAAGACCTTTTCATTTTCGAGAAAAGAAAGAGAGGTCATAGATAAAATGAAGCATGTGACAAAATATTGACATAATTCCTACCCTTTAGAATATTATTGATGAGTATGTGTCATGATTTAGAAAAGCAAAGCACAATTATAATATGATCAATAGCAAACACAAGGTGATAGACAGAACAATCTATCACCTTTTTCTGTTTAAAACTATTTGTCGCCAGTCATAAACTCAGCTTTCACTTGAATACTTTCTCTTTCGTATGGTAGAATGTATATACAAATTGTATGTACAAAGGAGAGGTGGAAATGGCAAACACGAAAGCAGTGAATTTTCGAGCAGATGCGATGTTTTACCAGAAAACAAAAGAGCTACTTGCAGATGAAAAAATTTCTGTGTCAGATGTCCTAAATGCAGCACTTCGAAAAATTGCCAACGGGACTGTGGATCCAAGAGAATTTGTTTCAAGTGATTTGAAGGACAAGCAGTATCAAGTAGCCTTTGAGGATTTGAAGAAGGAGATTTTAGTGGGGCACCAGGAAATTGCTCAAGGAAAAGTCACTTCTGTAGCCGATGTGAGAAAGGAATTTGGTCTTGACTAAGTTGAAACGCTATCAGGTCTTTCTTGCAGATCAGGCTAAGCAGGACTTGCGTGGCATTCACGACTATATTCTTGTGAATTTTTATAGCCAGCAAGCTGCAGATGGCAAAGTTGATTTGCTATTAAGTGCTCTTGAGACCCTAGAACTGTTTCCAGAAGCCTGTCCTCTGGTATCAAGCCGGGGCTATGGTGAGATGACGAATGATGGGAAACCCTATCGTTATATGCCAATAGAGAACTATCTCGCATTTTATTATATTGAGAAGCATACAGTGTATGTTGCTCGTATACTCAGTGCAAAGCAGGATTGGGTCAAGATTTTTTATAAGTAGGATGAGGACCCCATGTTAAAATCGAATAAGCTAATTATTTTTTTAATTTCTCTACCTTTTCTGATGGTCATTGTTTTCTATTCTCTTAGTGAGCATCCTGGATACAGTGATGATGGGAATTTCGTCAGAAGTCATGAGGCTGCCATTAAGCGTGAGATCATCGCACACTTAGCCCGGGAAAAGCAGGACATAGAATCTGTTACCTTATTGCCAAATACTGCTAGAGGAGAGTATGATAATGGTGGTGATGTGAGTGGACATTACCATATCTATTTTACAGCCTACGTCAATCATAATCGCGAGCAAACGATAAGCGTAGAACTATTCTTCCCAGATGCCAGTATCCCCCCTTTCACCTTGTTTCCTCCTAACCCTTATAAAGACAAAGGCAAAAAGATGTCCAATTGGTTGATGGGGAATATTGAAGTATCGGAATAAATCTCTAAATAGAAATAAGAACAAGTCATGATGAATAGAATAGTAGACGAACAGATCACTCTTATTCCTTATTATAGGAATGATGACATCTCCCTTCTTTGGTATCAGGATAGTGAGGTTTGCAAACAAGTGGATAATACTGATCAGATTTACGATGTAACAAAACTTCATAAAATGTATGATTACCTAACTTCACATGGTTCGTGCTATTATATCCAATATGAGGGAGTGTTAGTTGGAGATGTGACACTTCAAGATAATTCAGAGCTTTCTATAGTGATCAGCAAAGAGTATCAGAATTTACAGATCGGAAGACGGTGTATTTCTGAAATGATACAGCTGGCCAAAGAGAAAAAAATGGTTAAGGTAACTGCTCAAATTTATCCTTTTAATACTCAAAGTCAAAGAATGTTTTTGGCTTTGGGATTTCAGAAAGTAGATGAAGAGTGGTATGAATATAAGTTGATTTAGAATAGTTGTGTATTGTTTTATATATTAAAATAATAGTCCGTGTTTTATATACTAAAGAATATTAAAGTAAAATAAACTCATTATAAAATCTAATTGAAATAGGAGAATAAATTGCCTATCTTCTATGTTTGTAACCGCTGTTTTCTGCTATAATATCACTAGATAGAAATGTGGGAGTTTCAATCATGGTTACAAAACGGTTTTTGAAAAATGTTATTGTTACGCTGGTCTCGGTTTTTATGTCCTTGGCCGTTGTTCAAGGGGCTCAAGCCCAGCAAACGGGCCTCGATTACCAGAGCCTTCATCTACTGCCTTTTAATGGCAGTAAGCAGCTTGTACTGGGGGATTTTGATCATTTAGGTCGTGCGACCTCAGCCCATATTCAGCTTCAGGACAAGGATGAGCCAAAGAAAAAAAGAGAACCACGTCTCAACTATAATCCGGTTGGCTGGCACAATTATAAGATTGCTTATGGAAACAAAGGGAAGAAGGCCTGGCTGTTCCATAGAGGGCATCTGATTGGTTATCAATTTAGTGGACTGACCGATGAAGGGAAAAATCTGGTTCCTCTAACTGCCTGGACCAATACGGGGAATTATAAAGGGACAGCGGATAGTAATGTGGAGGGCATGCTCTACTACGAGAAACGACTCGATAGCTGGCTGGCCACCCACCCCAATTATTGGCTGGATTATAAGGTAACGCCTGTCTATACGGGGGATGAATTGATCCCTCGGCAGGTGACCTTGCAATATGTAGGAATTGATCGAGATGGCAACCTTCTGCCTATCCATCTAAGTAGTCCCAAAGAGTCGGTAGATGCTTATGGGATCACCACTGTTACCTTGGATAACTACTCTAAGAATGCGACTATTGACTATCTGAAGGGGACAGCCAAGCCATCTTTAGTGCCGACGGAACCAAGTAGTCAACCACAACCAGCCAGTCCTTCTGTAGAGACGAAACCAAGTCAAGCCCCTCAACCGAGTCAGCCAGCAGTGCCTGCACAGCCAGTTCAACCTGTCCAGCCTACAGAGCCAACTCGTCAACTAGCTCCAGTTGTTTATGTGGCCAGAAATGGGAGTGCTGATGTTTATTGGTATTCTAAAGATAGCATGCCACGAAATACCAACTTTGCGAAAGTAGTTGAAATGTCAGAAGAGCAAGCGCTCAGTCTTGGAAAACGGCATACAAGTAAGGAATGAGGATCAGTCATTTAGATGATGAGAAAGCCCAAATACTGGGCTTTTTGTGTTGGGTAAGTACTAAATAGGAGAACTAAAATGATTGAAAATATGCTATAATAATAGGACGGAGGTAGAATATGACCTTAGATGTAGATATAAAAAAAATGATGATTATGGGTGTGATTTTTGACAACAAAAAGGTTTTTAAGAGCGTCTGGTTTGCTCTGAGCACCAATATGATTGAAGGATGGCATCCCACGGTAGAAGATGTGGAGCGACTGAGAGAAGAGGCAGTTGCATTAGGAGTTGGATAATGGTCAGAAAAATATATGATGGGTATGATTATATAGACCCTGATAATTTATACACCTATCCCCATTCATCTGTTCTCATAAATTAATTTAATGAGAAAAATGATAATAAAGCACGAGAATTAGAATATCGTTTAGTAGCAAGTCAAAGTTTAAAACTGTTTATTAATCCAATTGAAGTAAATACTGTTTCAGATATTTTAAAGATTCATAAGTTTCTTTTTGAAGGAATGTATACTTGGGCAGGTCAATACCGTCAAGTAAATATCTCTAAAAGTGGAAATGCTTTTATGCCAGTTCAGTCTTTTGATATGGCAGAAAAATTTTTAAATACCTTGCTTTCAAACTATTTACTTAACGCAAAAAATAAAATTGAGATTTGTAAAAGTTTAGCTGAGATATTAGATAATCTAAATTATTTTCACCCATTTCGAGAAGGAAATGGTCGTACTCAACGAGAAGTTATCCGTTCTTTAGCTTTGATGAAAGGCTATGAATGTGAAATTTCAATTGGTTTAGATGATGATATCTATCACTTATATATGGATGGAACAGTTTATGGAGATACTAGTAAGCTCGAACAACTGTTCAATAAACTATTAGCAGAAATATAGATCTGTAGTATATTTTAGTAGGAAACAGTATAAAGTGATGCTTATAAGGTAAAGTCATTGCTTCAACAAAAATCTTTAAGCCCAAATACTGGGCTTTTTGTGTGCAATACAATCTTATAAAGTTAGTAGTCTAAAATTATCTCTCTCAACATATTGCAAACGTTTTTATAAAGTAGTATACTAGAAATAGTTTATGGAATCGTTTGCATAAAACGGTAAATGATGAAAAGAGAGTATAGTAGGAGACGAGGACAAATGGAATTAGCAGCGATTTATCACCGGCCTGAATCGGAGTATGCCTATCTTTATAAGGATGGCCAGCTCCATATTCGCATCCGGACTAAGAAAGAGGATATCAAACGGATTGTCTTGCACTATGGGGATCCTTTTATTTTTATTGAGGATCTATATGAAGCAACCAAGGGAATGGACAAGGTGACGACCGACGATCTCTTTGATTATTGGCAAGTGTCGGTATCTGTTGGCCATGCCCGGATCCAGTACCTCTTTGAATTAGAGGATACAGCGGGAGAGAAGATCTTGTATGGAGACCGGGGTGTGGCAGCCTACACCAAGGAGAACCTGGACTTCGTCATGAATGGCTTTAAGCTTCCCTTTATCCATGAGATTGATGGGTGTGCAGTTCCGGATTGGGTGGCTCAGACTGTTTGGTATCAGATTTTTCCTGAGCGCTTTGCTAATGGGAATCCAGCTATTTCGCCAGAAGGTGTCCGTCCTTGGGATGCGTCTATTGCTCCTCAAGTATTGGATTTCTTTGGTGGAGATTTACAAGGGATCATCGATCATCTGGACTACTTGCAGGAGTTAGGGATCACAGGGCTTTACCTTTGTCCTATTTTTGAATCGCCGAGCAATCACAAGTACGATACCATTGACTATTTTGAAATTGATCGCCATTTTGGTGATAAGGAGACCTTCCGCCAGCTAGTGAAAGAGGCCCATGCGCGTGGGATGAAGATTATGCTGGATGCCGTCTTTAACCATATTGGTTATGATTCACCCCAATGGCAGGATGTGGTCAAATACGGGGAGGATTCGATTTACAAGGACTGGTTCCATATTAAAGAGTTTCCTGTCTCCTCAGAAAATCTGTGGAATAGTCGCGACTTGTCTTACCATACTTTTGCCTTTGCGGGCTTTATGCCTAAGCTCAATACGGCTAATCCTGAGGTGAAGGCCTATCTCTTGAAGGTTGCGACTTACTGGATTGAAGAGTTTGATATTGATGCTTGGCGACTGGATGTGGCCAATGAAATTGACCATCAATTCTGGCGGGATTTCCGTAAGGCGGTCTTAGCCAAGAAGCCGGATCTCTATATCCTCGGAGAAATCTGGCATTCGTCCCAACCATGGCTCAAGGGCGATGAGTTCCATGCAGTGATGAACTACCCCCTCTCTGAAAGTATCAAGGATTATTTTCTGCGGGGGCATAAGGAGACCCAACGCTTCATTTGGGAGATCAATAGCCAGTCTATGTACTACAGGCAGCAGATCTCTGAGGTTATGTTTAACCTCTTAGACTCGCATGATACAGAGCGTATCCTGACGACGGCTAAAGGCGATCTCCAGTCTGTCAAGTCTGCCCTCGCCTTCCTCTATCTGCAACGCGGAACGCCCTGTATCTATTATGGAACAGAGCTAGCCCTCATTGGTGGTCCAGACCCAGATTGTCGTCGTGTCATGCCTTGGGAGCGCGTGTCAGCGGACAATGATATGCTGAACTTTATGAAGGATTTGATCCAGCTACGAAAAGAAGTGGCAGAGTTGATCCAGCATGGTAAAGTGGGTCTGAAAGAAGTAGAGCCGGATGTGGTGTCAGTAGAATGGCAGCATGAAGGCCACATTCTCAAAGCCTACTTTAACCACTCCAAGAAAAACGTTGTCCTAGAAAGAGAACAAGCAGATCTGATCAGCCATGGAAGAATTTCTGATGATCGATTGATCATTCAGCCAAATGGATTTGTTATTTATAGAGAAGAGCTAAACGTATAAAACTATTTCTAATGGACGCATTTGTGTGCTATTTTCCGAAATCCTTTAGTTGTACATTCCCCTCCATAGGTGTATAATGTGTCCTTAGATAAACAAATGAGGAGTTTACTATGGAATTGAAAGATTTTACAGAAAAAGAACAAGAACAAATCAAGCAAGGATTGAGCACGGCTGAGCTTTCTGATAAGGAAGCAGCGAAGAAATTGCTTGCTCTTGTACCGCAAGAATGGATTAAACGCATTCCTTTCTTTGTCAGAGGGCATGCGACGACTAAGACAGTTGAGCGTGTAGCCAAACAATACCCTGAACTCTATGCCGTGGCGAAACGTCAAGGGGACCTTCCTGAAAAAGAAGGAGAAGAGCTCCGCAAGATTATGACAGCTATCTTTGAAGAAAAGATGAACAAACACAAGATTAAATAAGATTTTATAATACTTTGTCATTTTTTATTTCACATAGAATGAGTGATTGCAGTTGAAATGCAGTCACTTTTTTATTTACTAGCCATAGAGACTTTTACACTAGTAAATAAAAATGAACAATATTTCATGATATAATACTAATGAAAGCAGTTCCAGAGGGATGAAAATTTCATTGGAGAAAAACAAGTAAAGGTAGTCATGATGAAAAAGTTTTTGATATTTATTTTTACAATTTTTGGATTATTTGCAGGAATGCTAGCTCTTATAGTAATTGATTATGAAATAAATTATAATAAATGGATAAATTCGCGTTCAGGATCACAGTTGACTAATCCTGAACAAAAATACTCTTCTTCAAGTGATGGAAATAAGGATGATTTTGAATCATCAAAACAAGAATACGCTACTTCAAGTTCTAGTACGCAGAATTATGATTATAAAAAATACTCTTCTTCAAGTGATGGAAATAAGGATGATTTAGAATCATTAATGAATATGTTTATGAAAGGACTATTTCCTCCAACTTTACTATATCCAGAATATACAAGGGCATATGAAGAAGCTAAATCTTGGTCAAAAAAGCATTTATCGCAGCAGCAAATTAAAATATATCTTACTAAGTATGACAGGTATTCAGAGGATGCTACTCAGTACGCTTTAAATAAGCTTAATGTAGACTGGAAAGAGCAAGCACTTTTAAAAGCAAAATCATATCAAGAGTTTCATTATTCGAAAGAAAAATTAGTTGAGCAACTTATAAATATTGAAAAATTTACTCAAGAAGAGGCTGATTATGCCATAGAACAAGGTAATTTCGATTGGAAAGAGGAAGCTGTGAAAAAAGCGGAATTTTATGCAAACGGTGGTAAGATTACGAAAGAAAAGTTATTAGAAAAACTTGTTGTATATAGAAAATTTACTCAAGAAGAAGCTGAGTATGCAATAGAACATGCAAAAATAGATTGGGATAACTAAAATATAAGAGTGATATGTTTTTATCTAAATGTTATTCCATTACAATCAAATTTATCAACAAACACATTTTTAACTTTTAGAACTATACAGAAAAAGAACAAGAACAAATCAATCGAGGTTTGAGCACAGCTGAGATTTCTGATAAGGAAGCGGCGAAGAAGTTGCTCGCTCTTGGCCCGCAAGAATGGATCAAGCGTATTCCTTTCTTTGTCAGAGGGCATGCGACAACAAAGACGATCGAACGTGTGGCTATGCGCTATCCTGAACTCTATGCCGTGGCCAAGCGTCAAAGAGACCTTCCTGAAAAAGAACGGGAGGAATTGCGTGTCATCATGACGGAAGTCTTTGAAGAAAAGATGAACAAACACAAGATTAAAAAATCTTATATAATACTTTGTTAATTTTTTATCACACAATTGAACGAGTGATTGTAGTTGAAATATTGCAGTCGCTTTTTTGTTTACTAGTATGAAGACTTTTACACTAGTAAATAAAAATGAACAATATTTCATGATATAATACTAATTAAAGTAGTTCAAGAGGAATAAAGTGTTTCATTGAAAAAGAGGTTATTATGGATTACAGAGAAATTATAAAAGAATGTGTGATTGAACTTGAGTCAAAATCATTTCTTTATTTAAAAGATACACTGATTGCTGATTATTTTGACTTTAAATTTATCGAAGATGGCTCAATCACAAGAGAGATTTTAGCAGAGAAAATTACTGACTATTTTGAAAAGGTTGAGTTAAAAAATAATAAAAAATTTGAAAAAATACTAGAATTCTATTTTAATCATTTAGAAAATTTCGTTGCAAAAAGAGTACCAGAAAAAACAACCAGAAAGAATAAGGATATAACGTCTGTTATAGTTCCAAGGACTAAAAGATATTTTGAAAAAGCTAAACAATTAAGAGCTTTAAAGTTTAATAATGTGAGACAAATAATAGATTATAATAGAATTTTGATGTGCCTTCTTGTAGAGATTGTAAAACAAAATAATAAAGAGGTTACCAATTTTGATTTTTCAACCAGGTGTCTTGATGAAATGATCATAATTCCATGTATGGAAAGTATATTAGAAGAAGATTTATTTTCAATTTTTAATAAAAAAAGTCAAGGAATCATAAAGGATAAAGGGTTCTATAGTTTCGAAGTTTGTTCATTAATTCTGTCCATTATATTTCTTAACAAGATCAAAGATGCAAGAATTATAGGAGAGTACAGTAATGAATAAAACACTAGTAATTGATTATTTGAAACAATTTAATCAGTTTAAAAACGATAAAGGAATTATTGAAATAGTTGTTAGAGGGCAAAAAAATAGAATCAAAGCATTTCAAAAAGTTGCATTAAGTGATATTGTACAAAAGGGAAATAAAGAGATTAGTGAAAAAGCAATTGGAGTTTTTAATAAAAATTTTTCCAATATGCTTAATGATCAAATGAATATATCTCAAATTACCATGCATAATATCCAACAACTTGCATCGGTAAGTAAATTAGGGATTGTGATGAATGGTTTAAACTTAGCAGCCACGAGTGCTGGATTCGCTATTATGTATGAAAAACTTGATAATATTAGCTCAGAGATGAAGCTTCAATTTGATGAATTAAAAAATGTAGTCAAACAGGAGCATGATGTTCGTGCTATTTATGAATTTGAAAAAGTTCTAGGTGAGTATACCGATATGCTTGATTGCAGACGTCGTCAACAGCCATATTCTGAAGAACAAATGCGTTTTTTAGTTCAAAAACTATACACTGCTTTAAAATTACTAACAGACTTATTTAGAAAAGACATTGCATCAAATAATCATCTACTAATCGTTTCCATCTTTTCACTTCTTTCAATGTTTACTGTTGCTTTAAAATATTTTGATGAGCAATATTATTTTAATAATCATAATATTCTAATAGATACAGATGTTTGGCATTCGTCACATGATAAATGGATGAGCATCTATAATGAATTAACTGAAGAGTGGTTTATAGAGAAATTGCAGGATTACGCTGTATTTGAGACGGATTTAGATACTATTGGCGTCGATATATATTATACTGAACTAATTGATAGAGTTAATGAAGCTTTTCAGGAAGTTGTCGATAATCAGGAATTGATTAAGTGTGTAGGAGAAATTCATGTTTTGGAGGCTATCCGTGAAAACAGTACAAGAGAAATGAAAGAACTGATAGATGAAACTATTAGAGATACCTTTAAAGATCAAGATAGTAAAGAAATATCAGATATCTACAAGAATGTAATAAAACAAGCAGAGCTTCTTTTGGTGTGAGGAAACCTATGAATATTGATATTAAAAATTCCCTTGATAGCTTATTATTCATCTGTAATACAATCAAGACATCTTCAAAAGATATAGAAGATATAGATAGGATGATGATAGAAGATATTTTATCTTTTATTCATTACATTTCTAGTGAGGATTCAGAAGAAAGAATATCTCTTTTTAAAATTACATATCTAAACACTTCATACTCTGACCTTTATCCGAAAGTTCAAGAGATAGAAACACCTAGATTTTTTAAATTACTTTTTAATCTTAGTAAAGAAATAAGTAGTAATAGGGTTTCACATATTGAGTCATTATTTATTTCAACAATCTATGAAATTGGAAAGTACTACTCTTTAAATAAACAAGATGAAAATACTGTTGATAAAGAAAAATTTATGAATTATTTAAAGATGCTTAAAGAGTACACTGAGTTAAATAAAGAATCTCAAAATATTGCTTTTGAAAATTTAGATAATAGTATAATAAAAAATGAAGAAATACATAATAAGACATCAATTGATGGTAATAAAAAAGATGACGATCAAGAAGAATCTTTGGAGGATTTATTAAATGAACTGAATGAATTGATCGGTCTAGCAGGTGTAAAAGAAGAGGTGAGCTCTTTAGTAAATATATTAAAAATTAATAAATTAAGAGAAAGTAGAGGGTTTAAGGTACCCCAAGTTTCTAAGCATTTAGTTTTTTTGGGAAATCCTGGGACAGGCAAAACAACAGTTGCAAGACTACTTTCAAAAATTTATAAAAAATTGGGTGTGTTAGAAAAAGGACAATTAGTTGAAGTTGATAGATCTGGTTTAGTAGCAGGATATGTTGGACAAACTGCAATTAAGACTCAGGAGAAAATTAATGAAGCTATGGGAGGAGTACTATTTATTGATGAAGCCTATACTTTGGCTAAAGGAGAAAATGATTTTGGACAAGAATCTATTGATACACTTTTAAAAGCCATGGAGGACCAGCGTGAAGATTTTGTTGTAATTGTTGCGGGTTATTCAGAGCCCATGAATAGATTTTTAGAATCAAATCCAGGTTTAAAATCTCGATTCAATAAAAGTATTACATTTGAAGATTATTCACCAAATGAACTTCTAGATATTTTTGAGTTGTTCTGTAAATTAAATGATATGAGATTGTCTAGCGACGCAAGGGATTATTTAACACAATACCTTAGCAAATTAAGTAATGAAAAAAGTGAGAACTTTGCAAATGGTAGAGAAATGAGAAATCTTTTTGAGAAGGCTTTTACCAACCAAGCGAATCGATTGTCACAATATAATGATATTTCTGATGAAGAATTAAATATTATAAAGTCTGAAGATATTATTGTTCATTAAGAATGATCTTCATATACTATTGTTTTTATTGAAAAATTAAGCTTGTTTGACATAAAAAAGATAATATTAGTTTTCTGAATTCCAGAATTCTAATATTGTCTTTTTTCTTATTAGAGTAGATCGCCAACTTTTCATCAGTCAATAACACCGCAGCTATTTTAATGCTAGCATTCTCAGTGTAAAAGTAAAATGTTTTTTCTTTCTGTTTCAATCTGTTTCTTGTTATAATGAACTTAAGAAACTTTAAAATAAATGATTCTTACAACAATCATTAGAAGGAACCAGTTTATGAAACCATCTAAAAAAATCATGCTCCTTACTAGCTGTGCCTTGGCGATCTTTGCTTTAGTGGCTTGTAGTAGCAACCAAAAGCAATACAAGGAAAAGCAGGCAAGTTCCACTGTACAGAAATCTAGTTCAGATAAGGAGCGCTACAAGGGAAGCTACAGCAACCTCAACAGCAAGGCGAGTGTCGAAGAAGTGCGGACTCTCTTGTCTGCTTATTTGGATCAGGACAGTGTAGATAAATTTTTGGGTCTGGTAACAGATTACGATAGCATTGTCGGCTCGGTCGGCTTAACGGGTGACTTCAGCACCTTCAAGAAAACAGACTACAATGTTGAGAAGATCAGTGACTTGTGGACCAAGAAAAAGGGCGATTTCGTCGGGACCAACTGCCGGATCAATAGCTATACTCTTCTGAAGAATCGCATCGAGATCCCTAAGATGAAAGCGGATAGTGAACTCTTGTTCGTGGACAATGATGCCATTGACAAAGGCAAGGTCTTCGATGAGGCAGACAAGGAAGCCTTTAACATTCTGTATTCACGGGTTCCGACAGAAGCTACAACGGATGTCAAGGTCCATGCTAAGAAGATGGAAGAGTATTTTTCTCACTTCAAGTTCAATGAAAATGCGCGCATGCTTTCTGTTATTGTTCATGATAACCTAGATGGCAATACCCTTTTTGTCGGTCACGTCGGTGTCTTGGTTCCTGCTAAGGACGGCTATCTCTTTGTCGAAAAGCTGACCTTTGAAGAGCCCTATCAAGCCATTAAGTTTGCGACCAAGGAAGATGTCTACAAATACTTGGAGACCAAGTACCAAGACTACACAGGCGAAGGTCTGGCTAAGCCCTTTATCATGGACAATGAAAAATGGATTGAGATGAAGTAGAGAATGAAGGGTAGCGTGTTAGAGTTTAGAAAGATGATGATGTATACTCCAATTATATATGTGCTAGTTTTCTTGCTCATTTTCAATTTTTTCCTTTTCCTGAGAAGAAGGGCAATTGTGAGACGTAGCGGCGGTCCCTTCTTTGCTCCCTTCCATATTAATCGTGGGGCCTTCTACATTCATGTGTCTCTGTGTTTCAGTCGGCGAATGATCCCACTGAAAGAAATCAAGCAAATCACGTATGCAATTTTTCGTGGACGATCTGGTGGTGGGAGTCGCTATGCTTTCTATATCGAACTCAGAAATGGAAAGACTATTCCCTTCTTTTTTGGAAAAAGCAAGCAGAATGAAGAGCTAGTGAATAAACTCAAACGAAATGCAGGCAAGTATGGGTTTAAGGTAGATAGCACTGGTAATTAATTGAAAGAAAAAGGAATCACGAATGAGTAGAAAGCAAGCCCTATCTATGTATTTGTTAGGGACCTTTGGTCAAGTATTAGGTGTCAGCCTTCTGGTGTGGTTTTTAAGAGCAGGAGGAGTCAAGGTTGATTTTACATCATCATTTGGGATCATCGCTATTATTGTAGGTGGCTTGTCATCAGCTTTGTGGGGTAGTCTTGCCAGTATTGGCTACCATCAATCTAGTTTCAAACAAGTTCTAAAAGATTTTTTTCAAGTCAAAGACAGTTTGGCAAATTATTGTTTAGTGATCTTTTTCTTGCTGCTCGACTTTTTCCCATTTATCTTAGGTGGTAAGATTAACACTCAATCGTTGGTCTTGCCAGTGGTGCTCTTTTTCAAAGCTCTTCTTTTTGGTGGGATTGAAGAAATTGGCTGGCGTTATTTCTTTCAACCAACTTTGGAAGAAAGAATACCTTATCTTTTAGCTACTTTGATCACCTTTTTAGCTTGGTCTAGCTGGCATCTTTTTTACTTTTACATTGATGGTTCTTTAGCTGTCATTCAGTTGTTTCCGTTTCTAGTTGGACTGCTAACTAACTGCTTTATCTTATCGGCCTTGTATCATAAAACGCAAAATTTATGGATCTGTGTCATGACTCATGCCTGTATTAATTCCTTGTCTCAGATTCTAGTGAATGAAGATGGATGGCTATCTATAGTCAGTAAAATTCTTATTATTAGTTTAGCAATCATGATTGCAAGAAAGAAGTATGTAACTCTAAAGGAGGAAAAATGAGCAAATTTACTTCAAAACAATCAGTCGCTATCTGGTATGCACTGACAGCCCTCCTTGCTACTTTTCTAGTAGGGCAAGTTATCCTTTGGTTTTTCCCAGATAGGAGTAGTATGGGGGCCTCACTCTTGTTTATCCTAATGAACTTGATTCCCATGATAACGGCTCTTTGCTTTTCCATCGTCTTAGATGAAACTAAATCCTTGGGTGAATTTTTCAAAAAGGTCTTTCTTCAAAAAGAAAGTTCCATGGCCTGTATCCTAGCTTTTCTCATCCCCGTCATCTATTATGGGATCTCCATCCTGCTCATGAATGTTCGCTTTACTGGGAATTCCCTCTTGAACTTCTTCCTCTATTTCCCTTGGACCTTTTTATATGGAGGTCTGGAAGAAGTAGGTTGGCGTTGGTTTTTACAAGAGCATCTTTCCTTTAGCAAGCACTTTATAACTAAAATGATGGTTCTTTCCCTTGTCTGGTTCCTCTGGCATATTCCTATCTATCAACTCCCTTGGATTACAGCAGGTTCGTCCAACTATCTCATCTTTTACTTGATGATTTTAGGGAATACCTTCCTATTTGGAGCTCTCAAGGAGTACTCGAAAGGTGCTGTTCCTTGTATCCTCGCTCATATGCTGATCGATAGTCTGGCTGTCCTTATGCTGGTTCAGAGTTCTCTTCCTCAGATTATCCTTCTGGTTATGTTCGAAATCCTATTATCCTCTTGGCTAGTAGCAATACGAAAATCATAAAAATAAAGTTTAACCTCTTTCTGTGAGAGTTTGTCTTATTTTCCCTTTAGGACTTCAATGTAGAGTCCATAAAATGGTATAATCAGTTTAACGAAGAAACTAGAGGTAGGACCATAGTTTTAACACAGTCTGATATTTATTTACTAGGTAAGGGGGAAAAGACCATGCAAAAAACTTTTCAGTTATTGCGAAGAGGAGATATCGAAGGAGTCCGTCAGATATTGGATAAAAAGCCTGAAGAAGTTAATGCTGTTTCGGGTGACAAACCTAAAAGAGATCAGGGGCAGTCGCTCCTTCAAGTCGCTATCAAATCGGGACATTTAGATATTGCAGACTTACTCATTGATAGAGGAGCAGATCTTAACTTTATTGAAGAGCCGACAGAGCTGAATCCATTTTGTCAACCAGTCCTCCAAACAGCGGGTGGACGAGCTGTATTTGACTGCAGGCGTATGATCAAACGTTGGAATGGCCAATATGAGATGTATTCGTCTAAGGAAAAAGCTGACAAGTCTTTCAAGGTTTTTGAGAAAATGTTGGAACTTGGGGCTGATATTTCTCAGAAGGATAGCCATGGTGGGACTTTGTTGCAAACTATTTTAATTGAAACCAAGGAAGTGCTGCCATCTTATTATTGGAAAACAAAAGAAACAAGCGATAATGTCCTCATAACGGATGAATTACGGTATGATTTAAATCGTATTTATGATCTATTGATTCGTTATGGTGTGACTGCGGACGAAATAGCTGTCTATCAGAACATTCCTCTCAAAGAACTTTACCAAGACAGTCCGACCATGGAGTTCTTAAATCGGTTAGATCAGAGCAGATCTTGATAAGCATTTTAACTACTAGTTAAAAGAGCCTCGGGGCTCTTTTTGCTTGGTCTGACAAAGTTAGAAGCAGTAGGAAAATGTTAGGCCGGATTTTCTTAAAAAAATGGATACAAATCCTAGATGAAATAGAGTATACTAGTTTATGAAAGAACAAGATTTTTAAGTATCGAATTCAGGAGGGCAGTTTATGTCTCAAGAAACATTCATCATGGCGATTGACCAGGGAACCACTAGTTCGCGGGCTATCATTTTTAATAAAAATGGCGAGCAAGTCAGCTCTAGTCAAAAGGAATTCACTCAGATTTTTCCGCAGGCTGGTTGGGTGGAGCACAATGCCAATGAGATTTGGAACTCGGTTCAGTCGGTGATCGCTGAGGTCTTTATTGAAAGTGGCATCAAGCCCAATCAAATCGAGGCGATCGGCATTACCAATCAACGGGAAACGACAGTTGTTTGGGATAAGAACACGGGGCTTCCTATTTACAATGCCATTGTCTGGCAATCACGGCAAACGGCTCCACTGGCTGAAGAACTTAAAAACCAAGGCTATGTAGAAACCTTCCACCAAAAGACAGGTCTAGTCATTGATGCCTACTTCTCAGCGACTAAAGTTCGTTGGATCTTGGACAATGTAGAAGGGGCGCAAGAGCGTGCGGAGAAAGGTGAATTGCTCTTTGGGACCATTGATACTTGGTTGGTTTGGAAGCTGACAGATGGAGCTGCCCACGTGACAGACTATTCCAATGCAGCCCGTACCATGCTCTACAATATCAAGGAACTGAAATGGGACGATGAAATCTTAGACATTCTCAACATTCCTAAAGCCATGCTTCCTGAAGTGCGTTCAAACTCTGAAATCTATGGCAAGACAGCGCCTTTCCATTTCTACGGTGGACAAGTGCCGATTGCAGGGATGGCGGGAGACCAGCAAGCGGCCCTCTTTGGTCAATTGGCTTTTGAACCTGGGATGGTCAAAAACACTTATGGAACTGGATCCTTCATCATTATGAATACGGGTGAGGAGATGCAGTTATCAGAAAATAACTTGCTGACGACGATTGGTTATGGGATCAATGGCAAGGTCTACTATGCCCTTGAAGGATCGATCTTTATCGCTGGAAGTGCCATTCAATGGCTCCGTGATGGCCTGCGTATGATAGACAATTCACCTGAATCTGAGGTCTATGCTTTGAAGTCCCAGAACCAGAATGAAATCTATGTGGTCCCTGCCTTTACGGGTCTTGGAGCACCATACTGGAACCAAGAAGCGCGTGGTTCTGTCTTCGGACTTACCCGGGGAACGACCAAGGAAGACTTTATCAAAGCAACCCTTCAATCCATTGCCTATCAAGTACGCGATATCATCGACACCATGCAGGTAGATGCTAAAACTCCTATCCCTGTCCTAAAAGTAGACGGAGGAGCAGCGAAAAATGATTACTTAATGCAGTTTCAGGCAGATATTCTTGGAATTTCGATTGCCCGCGCGAAAAACTTGGAAACAACGGCTTTAGGAGCAGCCTTCCTAGCAGGTCTGACCGTAGGCTATTGGAAGGACTTGGAAGAATTAAAATCTCTTCATGGAGCAGCTCAAATCTTTGAACCAAAGATGGATGAAGCTCGCAAAGAGAAATTGTACAAGGGGTGGAAGAAAGCAGTCAAAGCCACTCAAGTATTTGCGGAGTCCGATGACTAAAGGGATCAATCAAATGAATAGTTTAAGAGAGTAGGACAGAAATCGGTAATTCGTTAGAATTCGATTTCGTCGTCCCACCTCCGCACAGTTGAGTAGGGCTGTAAAAGCTGATGAAATCAGCGTAGTAGAGCC
>JAWDWJ010000028.1:0-42793 GCA_032477695.1 Streptococcus parasanguinis | reverse complement strand
GCTGATAAAATCAGCGTAGTAGAGCCCACTCAACCACTGCGTCTTGCTCGACAATCCAAAAACAATTGAGAGGCTAGGACTTTTGTCCCAGCCTCTTTTGTACTAGATAAACAGAAAAACGGATGCTGTCTAAAAATCTTGCATTTTTTTGCAATTTAGGTTACAATGAAGACTATAAAAAACGCGTAATCCCTAGGGTCTTTCCCTCAGGGAATTTTGTGTGTTTTGACCTATTTTCGATGGAAAGAAGCTTTGCTTCTACCGCAGGAAAAAGTATGAATAACATTGGAGGTAATAATGATTCGATCCTTAATTTCCGAGATCAAAGAATTCAAGAAGCCCTCGATTTTGGCTTCCTTGTTCATGGTCTTTGAAGTCATGTTTGAGATTTCGATTCCCTTTGTCATGGCGAGTCTTTTGGACCAGGGTGTTCAACAAAGAAACATGAACAATATTTTGTTTTACGGTGGGCTCATGCTGGTCTGTGCCTTTCTCTCCCTCTTTTGTGGGATGCAGTCTGCCCGTTATGGCGCCTATGCATCGGCTGGTTTTGCCAAAAACCTTCGTCGGGCGATTTTCAAAAAGGTTCAAACCTTCTCATTTGAGAATATTGATCAGTTCTCATCAGGTGGGTTAGTCACTCGGATGATGACGGATGTGACCAATGTGCAAAATGCCTATCAAATGGTCATTCGGATCTGTGTTCGGGCACCGCTCAATTTGATCTTTGCCATTGTAGCTTGTTTCATGATCAATGCGGAAATGGCCATGATCTTTGTCTATGTGACCATCTTTTTGGCAGCTGTCTTAAGCATCATCATGAAGATTGTGTATCCGCTCTTCACAGAAGTATTTGAAGCTTATGACAATCTCAACAACAGCATTCAGGAAAACATCACCAATATGCGAGTGGTGAAGTCTTACGTTAAGGAAGCAGATGAAACCGTTAAATTCAAGAAGGCTTCACGTTTGATTTATAACATGTTTATGAAGGCTATCCGTGTCGTTGTCTTGAGTAGTCCAGCTATGATGCTTTCCATGTATGCTTCTTTCCTTTTGATTTCTTGGATCGGGGCTCATCTGATCGTTGGTGGTCAACTCTCTACTGGGAATTTGACCTCTATGTTTAGCTACACCATGACCATTCTCATGTCGCTCATGATGTTTATGATGATCTTTGTCATGTTGTCGATTTCCATGGCCTCTGTTGAGCGGATCAATGAAGTCTTAACGACCAAAACGACGATTGACTCCCCAGAAAATGGGATCAAAGAAGTCGCTGATGGTTCGATCAACTTTGAGGATGTGACCTTTGCTTATACCGATGAAAATGGCGACAAGACCCATGTCTTACAAGGGATTAATCTTTCCATTCGTTCAGGGGAAGTGATTGGTATCTTGGGAGGAACAGGATCAGGGAAATCGAGCTTGGTTCAGTTGATTCCTCGTCTTTATGATGTCGAGTCTGGTCGGGTGACAGTAGCAGGCCACGATGTCAAAGAATACGATCTTGATTCCCTTCGTAAGCAAGTGGCCATGGTTCTTCAGACCAATGTCCTTTTCTCTGGTACGATTAAAGAAAATATGCGCTGGGGAAATAAAGATGCGACAGATGAAGAGATCATCGCAGCTTGTAAGATTGCCCAAGCCGATGAATTTATTCAAGATTTCAAAGAGGGTTATGACACCATGATTGAGCGTGGGGGATCCAATGTCTCTGGAGGTCAACGCCAGCGTCTCTGTATCGCGCGTGCTCTTCTTATGAATCCGAAGATTTTGATCTTGGATGATTCGACTTCGGCGGTCGATACCAAGACGGATAGTTTGATCCGTCAAGGATTGGCAACCAGCTTGAAAGAGACCACCAAAATCATCATTGGTCAACGGATTTCTTCTATTCAAGATGCAGATCGCATCATCGTGATGAATGATGGCCAAATCGATGCGATCGGTCGTCACGAGGAATTGCTTGCGACCAATGCCATCTACCAAGAAGTATATGAAATGCAAACACAAGGGAAAGGAGAAGCAGATGAAAACTAAGAAAAAAGCAAATCTAGGCTCTATCCTTCGCCTGCTCGACTTCCTTTGGAAAAACTACAAGGTATCCTTGATTGTTTCCTTTATCTTAATCATTCTATCGTCTCTTGCGACGGTCAATGTGACAGCTTCGATTCAGTCCTTGGTTGACGTCTATGTGGAGCCCATGCTGACAAGCAATAGCCATGATTTTGGACCGCTCTTGTCCTTCTTGACACGGGTTGGTTTGATCTGTTTGATCGGGGTACTTGCCAACTATGGCTTTACCTTGATTATGGCGACTGTTTCACAAGACTCGCTTAGAAGTCTTCGAAATCAGTTGTTTGCCCGCATGCAAAAACTGCCCGTTCGTTACTTTGATACCCACCAACACGGGGACATCATGTCTATCTATACAAATGATATTGATGCTCTTCGCCAAGCGATTGAACAATCCATTCCTCAACTCTTATCCTCAGCGATTACCATCCTTGGGGTAACGATTACCATGCTGACGGTTAGTCCGCTCTTGTTCTTGATTGTTCTCTTCATGGTCATCGTCATGGTCTTTATCATCAAGGATGTCTCTGGTAAGTCAGGTCGTTACTTTGGCGCCCAACAAAAGAACTTGGGGATTGAGAACGGCTTTATTGAAGAAATGATGTCTGGTCAAAAAGTGGTCAAGGCCTTTGTGCATGAAAGAGAAAGCATTGAAGATTTTGATCGGATCAATGACCAACTCTTTGAGTCTTCTTACCAGGCCAACCGCTATGCCAATGTCCTCATGCCAATTCTTGGGAACTTGGGAAATGTTTCCTTTGTTCTAACAGCCTTGATCGGTGGACTCTTTGCGCTAAACGGCGTCGGTGGTTTAACCATTGGTGGTCTCATGGCCTTTCTGCAATTGAACCGTTCCTTCACAGGTCCGATTGCCCAGGTCTCTCAACAATTGAACTTTGTCCTCATGGCCTTGGCTGGTGGAGATCGTGTCTTTGATCTTTTGGATGAAGAAGAAGAAGTCGACCAAGGAAAAGTGACGTTGGTCAATTATGAACTAGTCGATGGAGAAATGGTCGAAACCGATCAGAAAACCAACAAATGGGCTTGGAAACACCCTCGTCCAAATGGGGATTACCAGCTTGTGAAGATGGTCGGAAATGTGGTCTTTGATGATGTTGATTTCTCTTATGATGGGAAGAAACAAATCCTTCATGGCATCAACTTGTACGCGGATAAGGGTCAAAAAGTGGCCTTTGTCGGAGCGACTGGTGCAGGAAAGACAACCATCACCAACTTGATCAACCGCTTCTATGATATCCAATCCGGAATGATTACTTATGATGGAATCGATATTAAATTGATTGAGAAAGATTCTCTTCGTCGTTCTCTCGGAATCGTTCTTCAAGATACCCACTTATTCACTGGTACGATTGCGGAAAACATCGCTTATGGCCGTGCTGATGCAACACGGGAAGAGATTCTTGAAGCGGCTCGGATTGCCAATGTGGATTCCTTTGTCAAGCACTTGGATCAGGGCTATGAGACAGTCTTGACGGATGATGGGGCTGGCCTATCAAATGGTCAACGACAATTGATCGCCATTGCCCGTGCAGCCCTTGCCAATGCGCCAGTCTTGATTCTGGATGAAGCGACGTCTTCTATTGACTCACGGACAGAGAAGATGGTGCAAGAAGGGATGGATCGCCTGATGGAAGGTCGGACTGTCTTTGTCATTGCCCACCGTCTATCGACGATTGTCAATTCCGATGTCATCATGGTGATGGACCACGGACGCATTATCGAACGAGGCAACCATGCTTCCTTGATGGCAGAACGTGGCACCTATTATCGCTTGTACACCGGTGGACTTGAAATTGATTAATAATAAAAAAGCTTGAGCGTTAGCTCAGGCTTTTTTGGCTTATGGATAATGACTTCTTAGAAACTTTCCTTAGGTGAGTACGGACGTTAAGTGAAATTATCCAGTGGATGATTTCAGCAATCCAGGAAGTTCCATGACTTAGTTTTGGACCCAAGGTTCCAAAACTCCCGAGTTATAGAAACAATCATGTTTCTATAACTTTTCTCACGGCGGAAAGTTTCAATGTATGTTTAAATGACTCTGTGAGTATCTGTCGGTTTTAATTTTTCTACATCACTTAGGTTGTTTTATGTAAAAAATAATTTGTCAACATTCTAAAAAAATAAATAGCCATTCATCAAAAATCCTGACTACACTTTCAGGCTTTTTGCTTATTTCTCAAGTAATTCTTGGATCAAGTCTTCCATAGCAGCTGGTTCTGTTTTGGAGGAGAAGCGTTGGGCGACTTGGCCTTGTCGGTCGATGACAAATTTTGCGAAGTTCCATTCGATGCGTTTGCCCAGTGGCCCAGCTGCTTGGCTTTTGAGCCAGTCATAGAGAGGAAGGGCTTCTTTGCCATTGACCTTGGCTTTAGCGAATCGTGGGAAGGTGGTCTGGTAGTTGAGGCTGCAGAAGCTATTGATTTCTTCTGCAGTTCCTGGTGCCTGCCCCATGAATTGGTTACAGGGAATGTCTAGGATTTCAAGCCCTTTTTCCTGGTAGCGCAAGTAGAGATCTTGCAGTCCTTGGTATTGCGGGGTCAAGCCACAGCCTGTTGCTGTATTGACAACGATGAGGACCTTACCTTGGTAGTGGGAAAGGGGAATCTCCTCCCCATTCTGGTTTTCTAAAGAAAAATCATAAATGCTGGTCATAGGTGGTATCCTTTCTGTCTCTTCAACTTTTATTGTAGCACAAATCTCCTAAAATGGGGCCAAGAGGAGCATGACTTCTTGCTTTAGTCCCTCCTGTGAAAATGATATAATAAGAAAATAACAAGCTCTCAAGAAAATGCCAAAAGGAGAACGGATCGGATGAAATTACTCTATACGGATGTTCGGACCCCCTTGACCCAGGTCCTGACACAAGAAGCCGTAGGGTTAGTAGAACAGGGCAAGCGTGTGTTTTACATTGCGCCCAACTCTCTTTCCTTTGAAAAAGAAGCCAAGGTCTTGTCCTATTTAGAAGGTCAGGCTTCTTTTGCCATTACCGTCACGCGCTTTGCCCAAATGGCCCGTTATTTCATCCTGAATCAGGTTTTTGAGGAGCACCCCTTGGATGACATCGGTCTAGGTATGCTATTTTTTAAAGCTCTGTCCCAGATGAAGGAGCAGGATCTCAAAGTTTACGGGGCACTGCGCAAGGATCCTCAGTTTATCCAGCAATTAGTCCAGCTCTATCATGAATTGCAGACGGCCCAGATGGATTTTACCGATTTGGAGTTGCTCGAGGAAGCTGAAAAAAGAGAGGACCTCTTGGCGATTTTTGAAGCGGTCTCTGAGATGCTGGTACAGCACAAGTATGAATCCCAGTCCAAGATGGCCTTTTTCCTCAATCAGGTCGAAGAAGGGCAGCTGGAAGAGCAATTACAGAATGTGGCGATCGTCGTCGATGGCTTCACGCGTTTTTCTGCAGAAGAAGAGGCATTGATTGGTCTCCTTCACCGAAAAGGAGTAGAGATTGTCATCGGGGTCTATGCCAGTGAAAAAGCTTATCGGGCAAGCTTTAGAGAGGGAAATCTTTACCAAGCCAGTGTTGACTTTCTCCTCCAGCTGGCAAAGACTTTTGAGGTACAGCCTCAGTATTGTGGGCAAGCGATCGAAGACTCTTTTAGTCGCATTACCCGCATGTTAGAAGCGCGCTATGATTTTTCACAAGTGGAAAATGAGCTCAAAGAGGACGATCGAACAGCGGTCCAACTCTGGCAAACCAATACACAAAAAGAAGAGTTGGAATATGTCGCTAAATCCATCCGTCAGCGTCTTCATGATGGGGCACGCTATCGGGATATTCGGGTCTTGCTAGGCGATGTGGAAGCTTATCAACTGCAGCTCAAGACCATTTTTGACCAGTATCAGATTCCCTTTTACTTGGGACGAAGTGAGGCCATGGTCCACCATCCCTTGATTCAGGTCATTGAATCGCTAGGGCGGATCAAGCAGTTCAATTATCAGACGGAAGACGTCATCAATCTGTTAAAAACGGGTCTGTATAGTGATCTGACGCAAGAAGAAGTTGATGCTTTTGAGCAATACCTTCGCTTTGCGGAAGTAAAGGGTGCTACAAAATTTCACAAGCCTTTTACTAGCAATCGTCAGGGTAAGTTCAATCTAGAGGAGCTCAATGCCCTCCGGGAACGCGTCGTAGAACCTCTAGTTCCTTTCTTTTCACAGCGCAAACAAAAGGTGACCCAACTCTTAACCACCTTTACAGAATTTCTGCAAGAGGCCCAGCTTTCTCAGAATCTACAAGCTTTGATCAAGGATCTAGCCTTGGAGGAGCAGGAGCGCTATGACCAGGTCTGGAAGGCCTTCCTTCATGTCTTAGAGGAGTTGAACGTGGTCTTTGAGGACCAAGAGCTGACAGTGGATGACTTTCTAGCTCTCCTCTTATCGGGGATGCAATTGTCTCAATACCGGACAGTTCCTGCTACTGTTGATGTGGTGACCGTTCAGTCCTATGACTTGATTGAACCCTTGACAGCGCCTTATGTCTACGCGATCGGGCTGACCCAGGAGCGTTTTCCAAAAATTGCTCAGAACACCTCTCTGCTCAGTGAAGAAGAGCGCCAGCAACTGAATGAGGCCACCCAAGAAGGAGCAGAGCTCCAGGTGGTGACCAGCGAAAATCTCAAGAAAAATCGCTTTGTGGCAGTTTCGCTTCTCAATGCGGCGACCAACCAACTGGTCCTATCGGCCCCTAGCTTGGTCAATGAAATGGAAGATAGTGTCTCTCCTTACCTTGTCGAATTGGCCAAGGAGCCCATTGCTATCGAGTGGACAACCAAACAAGCCCAAGCTTCGAGTGATGACATCGGGACCTACCGAGCCCTCTTAGCGCGCGTGATCGAACTCCACCAAGAGGAGATCACGAGTGAGCTGTCTCCTGAAGAAGCCAACTTTTGGGGTGTGGCGGTACGGGTCTTGCGCAAGAAATTAGCCGCTGAAGGCATCCAGATTCCTCAGATTTCAACAGAATTAAAGAGCCGTCAGCTTCAGTCGGATACGCTTCAAGCGCTCTATCCAGAGGGCAAAGCCTTGACCTTATCCGCTTCTGCCTTGAATGAATACTACAAGCACCAGTATGCCTTTTATCTGCGCTATGTCTTGGGCTTACAAGAGGATGAAACCATCCGGCCAGATGCCCGCAGTCATGGGAATTTCTTGCACCGGATCTTTGAAAAAGTCTTAAAAGATAGCTCCGATCAAGCGTTTGATCGGCGTTTAAACGAGGCGATTCGAGAAACCAGCCAAGAAGCAGAGTTCCAGCAATTGTATGGAGAAAATGGAGAGACCGAGTTTATTCGCAACTTGCTTCTTGATACCGCGAAAACAACAGGGCGTGTCCTCGCCCAGCAAAATGGTATCGAGACCATCGGTGAGGAGACCCTCTTTGGTGGAAGTACCCACACCTCTTATCCATTGTCCGATGGCCGTCTCCTGCAGCTACGAGGCAAGGTGGATCGCATTGATCAATTGAGGGATCGGGGAGCCCTCGGAGTCGTGGACTACAAGTCCAGTCTGACGCAGTTCCACTATGACAAGTTCTTTAATGGCCTGAATTCTCAATTGCCGACCTATCTTTCTGCGATTCAGGATTTGAAGGAATACCAAGAGGAGCAGGGGATTTTCGGGGCCATGTATTTGGAAATGGGAGATCCTGTAGTGGATCTGAAAAAGACCAAGACAGTAGAGGATGCCATTAACCAAACCATGAAAAGTCAACAGTACAAGGGGCTCTTTATGGCAGATCAGGCGCCTTATCTGGACGAGGCCTATGATAAGAACAAGGCTATGATGCTGAGTAAGGAAGAGCTGGACCTGCTCCTCTTGTACAACGCTTATCTCTATAAAACAGCAGCAGAAGGGATTCTCAAAGGGCAATTTGCCATCAATCCCTATAGTGAAAATGGGCGCAATATTGCACCATTCGTGGAGCAGTTTAAATCCATCACTGGATTTGAAGCCGATCGTCACCTCGGTCAGGCACGATTCTTGACCAAACTAGACCAAAAAGGAATACGCGGTGAAAAGGTGAAAGCCGCTTGGATCGAGAAGATGAAGGAGGTCTTGAACAAATGATCAAACAAGCATTTTTGACAAGAGAAGAAATCAAGGCCCTTCAGGCGCAAGAGGCAGCCTCTACCAAAGAGCAAAAGCGAACAGAAGAACAGATCGATGCCATCTATAGTTCGGGGACCAATATCTTGGTATCGGCCTCAGCTGGTTCAGGGAAGACCTTTGTCATGGTGCAAAGGATTTTGGATCAGATCCAGCGAGGCATTTCGATTCAGGAGCTCTTTATCTCGACCTTTACGGTCAAGGCAGCAGGTGAGCTCAAGGAGCGTTTGGAAAGTGAACTTGGAAAAGCCCTGCAAGCGAGCGATGATCCAGAGCTCAAGCAACACCTGGCCCGTCAAATCGCAGATGTCGCCACCAGCGATATCGGAACCATGGACTCCTTTACCCAAAAGGTCCTGACGCGCTATGGCTATTTGCTTGGGTTGGCACCTCAGTTTCGCATTTTACAAAATGCTAGTGAGCAACGCCTCTTACAAAATGAAGTCTTTCAAGCTGTTTTTGATCGCTATTACCAGGGGGAAAACCAAGAAGCCTTTGTGCAGATGGTCAAGAATTTCACCGGCCAGCGCAAAAATTTGACCTTGTTTAAAGAACAGGTCTACCAGATCTATGACTTTCTTCAGTCGACCAGTGATCCGGAGAAATGGCTGGAGGAGCATTTCCTAAAAGGCTATGAGGTGACTGATTTTGACCAGGTTGAAGGCGATCTGATGGAGAGCATCCAGCAGGCCCTTTATGAAGCAGAAAGCTTTTTTGCCTTTCATTTGTCCAATGAAGGCCAAGCATTTGGCAAGGCAAAGTATTTGGAAGCTGTAGAAGAGGTGCTCGATCAGATTGGAAGCTTGACAGTTCGCACCAATAAAGAGCAACTAACCTCTGTCCTAAAGGCGGTCGTCGCGATTAGTCGGGCTTCAAATGGGGGAGCCTTGACCAATAGAGCCCGAAAAGAAGAGCTAAAAGACCTAGTCACAGCCTATAACCAGGATAAAACCATACATATCAACCGCCTCAGAGACTTGGAAAATCAGCTCTATCAGCTGGAATTTCAACAAACCTTCCACCAAGAAGAAGGCCCCATGCTCTCCTTGCTCCGGGACTTTATCAGAGACTTTGCTCGCGCTTATCTGGAGCGAAAAATTCAAGAAAAAGCTTATGAATTTGGGGATATTAGTCACTTTGCCATTCAAATTTTAGAGCAATTCCCAGAGGTGAGACAAGCCTTTCAAGAGCGTTATCATGAGGTCATGGTCGATGAGTACCAGGATACCAACCATACTCAAGAGCGGATGTTGGACTTGCTGTCAAATGGCCACAATCGCTTCATGGTGGGGGATATCAAGCAATCCATTTACCGCTTCCGTCAGGCAGATCCACAGATTTTTAATGATAAATTTAAAGCCTATCAAGAAGAAGGGGCGAAAGGGCGGTTGATCCTCCTCAAGGAAAATTTCCGGAGTCATGTGGAGGTATTGGATGCGACCAATGATGTCTTTCGCCATTTGATGGACGAAGAGGTAGGAGAGATTGACTATAATCAAACCCACTATCTGGTCGCAGGAAGCGACAAGCTGCGGATAGCCTTGCCACAACATCGGGCAGAATTTTTGCTCTATGATGGCTCTCAAGATCAGGAAGAAAAGACCGAAGACGAGGAAGCTCCTCTTGGAGTCGAGACGATTTCCAAGGGAGAAATTCTCCTGGTTATCAAAGAAATTTTACGTCTCCATCGGGTGGAAAAAGTGCCCTTTAAAGAGATCACGCTTTTAACGGCGACTCGAACGCGAAATGATGCGATTCTGGAAGCCTTTGACCAGTACCATATCCCGATTGTGGCAGATAGCGGACAGGCGCATTATCTTGAGTCGCTGGAAGTGATGGTCATGTTGGATACCTTGCGGACCATCAACAACCCCTTGCATGATTATCCCTTAGTGGCCCTCATGAAATCCCCCATGTTTGACTTTGATGAAGATGAGCTGGCACGGATTTCCTTACAGACGCTTCCAGAGCAAAAGCAAGTGGCCTTCTACCACAAGGTCCAGTTAGCCCTTGAAAAGACTGCAGAGCAGGCACGGTTGATTGATGCCAAGCTCTCAGCTAAAATCGAGAATTTCCTCAAAGTTTTATCTACTTGGAGAGCTGCTGCCAAGACCTCTTCGCTCTATGATTTGCTGTGGAAAATCTATGAGGATCGCTATTACTATGACTATGTCGGCGCACTTCCAAATGGGGCCCAGCGCCAGGCCAACCTCTATGCCTTGACGCTTCGAGCCAATGATTATGAAAAAGCCAGCTTTAAGGGTTTGTCGCGCTTCATTGCCATGATCGACAAGGTGATCGAAAATGAACACGATTTGGCCAGCGTCCCTCTTGCGGCTCCAAAAGATGCCGTCCAGCTCATGACCGTCCATAAGAGTAAGGGGCTGGAATTCAAGTATGTCTTTATCCTCAATATGGACAAGGCCTTTAACCGCAAGGATCAATCGGGACCGATTATCCTCAGTCGTCAAAAAGGGATTGGCTTTAAATATGTTGCGAACCTGCCGGTTGAGACAGAGAATCCAGCTGCTCCAGAATCCATTCGCCTGCAGATCGAAACGCCTTGCTACCAACGGAACGTGGAAGAAACAAAATTGGCCACAATTTCGGAGCAGATGCGTCTTCTTTATGTCGCTATGACACGGGCCGAGCTCAAGCTCTATCTGGTCGGAAAAGGCCGGGAGGACAAACTGCGTGATACCGATTGGGGGACCAGTCGCAATGGCAAGCTAGATCCAGAGAAGCGAAAAGAATGGACCTCTTATCAGGACTGGCTCTTTGCTATTCAAGATGTATTTACCAAGAATACCCTGGCCTATGACACGCGTTTTGTGACAGACGAAGACCTGACACCAGACCAGCTGGAGCCCATAGAGAAGGAGAAGAATTCCCGCCTGGATCAGCTCAAGGATATCCGTCAGTCAGAGGATATTCGTCGGGCCTTGGATATCTTGGAAAATGTTGATCGGCTCAATCAGCTCTATGCTCCGGCCATTCATTTACCAAGTGTCCGTACTCCAAGTCAGATCAAGAAATTCTACGAGCCAGTCATGGATGCCAATGGCGTCCAGATCATGGATGCAAAGCTTGTTTCGCCTGACTTTGAGCTTCCAACTTTTGGTCAAGAAAAAGCTGTGACAGGAGCCCAAGTCGGTAGTGCTGTCCATGAACTCATGCAGCGCGTGCCTCTTGAAGAAGAAATCACGCTAGAGACGCTGCATCAAGCCTTGGAGCAAGTTCAAGCGGAGCCAGCGGTCAAAGCCCGCATCAAGCTAGAGGCCATCCTTGCTTTCTATGAGACACCTTTGGGGACCTTGCTTCAAAAAGAAGCCTCTCGAGTCCGGCGCGAAGCTCCCTTTGCCATGCTGAAGAAAGATCCAGCTAGTGGAGAGGACTTTGTCGTGCGGGGGATCCTGGATGGTTACTTGGTGCTAGAAGACCGGATCCTACTTTTTGATTACAAGACGGATCACTACAAGGTCCCTAGTCAATTGGTCAAACGCTACCGGGATCAGCTCGATCTCTATGCAGAAGCTCTTCGTCGTTCTTATGGCAAAGAGCAAGTAGAAAAATACCTCGTGCTTCTAGGTGGCCCCCATCTAGAAGTGGTGAAAGTGGAGTAAATCATGGCAATTGCACAGAAAAACATCGAACGGATCCAAAGAATGGAAGGTTATTTGAATGACTATGCCAAGACTTTGGAAGAAACCAAAAAAGCAGTGGATCAGCTAAGAGAGCATCAAGAAAGCTATATCCAACTGCGCGATTATTATAGTAGTCAGGCCTATTTTGATGATTTGGACTTGTCCAATCAAGCTGACTTTCCAGCAGATCTACCATGTGGTGTCTTGTCCGAAGATGCCGTCTATGATTTATTAGACGAGCATTTTCAGATGGGAGTCGAACTCTTGGAGATCGCAACGAAGATGATCAAAGAACGGTGAATTCATTCTTTATATTTTATCTTTCCTTAGGTGACGGCGGACGCTAGCGAACTTCTACGAAGTTCCATAGCTAATTATTGAGCCCCTTCGTTCTTGAAATTCTTAGCTCAGGCTAAAACAGTTCCCCGAACTGTTTTACTCTCAATAATTCCGAGTACCTGAAACAGCTCCTGTTTCAGGTACTTTTGTCACTGCGGAAAGAAAAATATGTAAATGATGACATAGAGAATTGTGGGATTACTTGACTAATTCATTGGATATTTCGACTGACTTATTAAAATGTAAAAGCAACTAACAGATACAAAAAAAGCTCCGGTTTCCCGGAGCTTTTTGAATGATTAGTGTGAGACACGGCGACGTGCTGCTTTTTTGCGGTTTTCTTCGATGAAAGCTGCTTTTTGTTCTTCTGGTTCGATTACTTTTTTCTTGAATGTGTAAACTGCACCTGCGACAGCAGCAACTGTACCAGCAACACCAGTAACAAAACCTTTACCAAATCCTTTAGCCATGAGAATTTCTCCTTTTCTGAACTTTAAATATTTATGTTATAATATATGGTAACGAAAAAACGTGAATTTTGCAAGGAAAAACGATGAAAACCAAGATAATTGTGATTGTGGGACCGACCGCGGTTGGAAAAACAGCTCTTGCGATCGATTTGGCGCAAGCCCTCAATGGTGAAATTATCAGTGGCGATAGTCAACAAGTCTATCGCAAGCTGGATATTGGAACAGCCAAGGCGACACCAGAAGAGCAAGCTGCAGCTCCCCATCATTTGATCAATGTGCGGGAGGTGACCGAGTCTTACTCAGCTTTTGATTTTGTAAGAGAAGCCAAGACTGCGATTGAAGAGATCACAGCCCGAGGTAAGCTTCCTATCATTGCAGGTGGGACGGGCCTTTACATACAAAGTCTGCTCGAAGGTTATCATCTGGGTGGTGAAGTTCCTCATGAAGAGATTCTGGCCTATCGCGCTCAATTGGACTTGTTGTCGGACGAAGACTTGTACCAAAGAGTGGCGGAGCAAGGACTTGTCATTCCTCAGATCAATCGCCGTCGAGCCATGCGGGCTCTTGAAATTGCGCATTTTGGGCAGGACTTCGCAAACGAAGAGACCGATTATGACCCCTATCTCATCTGTCTAGATGATGATCGGTCCTTGATCTATGATCGCATCAATCGTCGAGTAGATCGCATGCTAGAGGAAGGCTTGCTGGATGAAGCCCAGTGGCTCTATGATGACCATCCGGAGGTTCAGGCAGCTAAAGGGATTGGCTACAAGGAACTCTTTCCTTACTTTAAGGGAGAGCAGAGCCTTGAGGAATCCAGTGAGATCCTCAAGCGCAATACGCGTCGTTTTGCCAAACGGCAGCTGACCTGGTTTCGAAATCGGATGGAAGTAAAATTTTACGCCATTTCTGCCCCCCACTTCAAGGAGCAGGTTCTTGCAGATGTAAAGGAGTATTTACAGCATGATTGAAACAGAAAAAAAACAAGAACGCATCCTTTTGGTTGGTGTGGAACTTCAAGGCATGGACAATTTTGATATGTCTATGGAAGAGTTGGCAAGCCTGGCTAAAACAGCCGGTGGAGATGTCCGGGGCTCCTACACACAAAAACGGGAGAAATACGACACCAAGACCTTTGTCGGCTCAGGAAAACTCGAAGAAATCGCACAAATGGTCGAAGCAGATGAGATTACAACGGTAGTGGTCAATAACCGCCTGACCCCCCGTCAAAATGTCAACTTAGAAGAAATCCTTGGGGTTAAGGTCATTGACCGGATGCAGTTGATTTTAGATATCTTTGCCATGCGGGCTAGGAGTCATGAAGGCAAGTTGCAGGTGCACTTGGCCCAGCTCAAATACCTCTTGCCACGCCTTGTTGGTCAAGGGATCATGCTCAGCCGTCAGGCTGGGGGAATTGGTTCTCGTGGTCCAGGGGAAAGTCAGTTGGAGTTGAACCGCCGGAGCGTTCGCAATCAAATCACCGATATCGAGCGCCAGCTCAAGGCAGTTGAAAAGAACCGGGAAACCCTTCGTGAAAAACGCTTGGAATCACCTGTCTTCAAGATTGGTTTGATCGGCTACACCAATGCAGGAAAGTCGACCATTATGAATCAGCTGACCAGTAAGAGCCAGTATGAAGCCGATGAACTCTTTGCGACCTTGGACGCCACAACCAAGAGCATCCATCTAACAGGCAATCTGCAAGTTACGCTGACTGATACGGTTGGCTTTATCCAGGATCTACCAACAGAGTTGGTTTCGAGCTTTAAGTCGACCTTGGAAGAAAGTAAGAATGTAGACCTCCTGGTCCATGTCATCGATGCGTCTGATCCCAATCATGAAGAGCATGAAAAGACGGTGCTTTCGATCATGAAGGACCTGGATATGCTGGAGATCCCTCGCTTGACGCTTTACAATAAAGCAGATAAAGTAGCAGACTTTACACCAACCCAGACACCTTTTAGCTT
The DNA here is from genome assembly GCA_032477695.1 of Streptococcus parasanguinis. Lineage (GTDB taxonomy): Bacteria > Bacillota > Bacilli > Lactobacillales > Streptococcaceae > Streptococcus > Streptococcus parasanguinis_Y. The sequence continues at coordinate 28,153 of JAWDWJ010000028.1, read as the reverse complement.
GATTTCAGCGCGCTCTGAGACAGCCCGTGAAGATCTCCAGGCTTTGCTTCTAGAAAAACTGAGAGAACTCTTTGTTCCCTTTAACATTCGCGTTCCTTTTTCAAAATCTTATCGGACACATGATCTAGAAACAGTAGCGATCATTGACCAGCGCGAATTTGAAGAGGATGTCGAGGTCATTCAAGGCTATATAGCAGAGAAAAATAAGTGGAAGTTGGAAGAATTTTATGACGGATTACGTTGATTTAGCAATAAAATATGGAGGCTATACCAGCCTCGATCGGGTCTATCTGACCAATCTTTTAAGCACGATCCCTGAGGAATTGCGTCTCCGTGTGATTACACCTCCGCCAAGTGTGATCAACGCTTATTTCGCTGAGCTCTACCAAAAAAAGAGCCCCAAGGAGGCCATGGATTATTTCTTGGACTTGAGCCGGGCATTTGACTTATTCACAGTTCAGCAAAGCTTTGATGAACAAAAACCTTTTATCCGCCTCAACATATCAGGTCAGTCTTATGGCTTGGCCTACCTAAATGAGGAGATGGCCTGTGTCTTTGCTGAACATCCAGCGGCGGAAATTACCCCTTCGATTTTATTCGAAATCGCAGAGATCTTTCCGCATTGTTTGGTCTTTGAAAAAGATGGCAAGATCTGTCTGCAAGAGGCCGGCCCAGAAGTGGTGACCAAAACAGAAGCGCTCACAGCCCTGACGGACTTGATGACCTTGGAAGATGGACGCTTCAAACTGTCAGGCTACAACCAAGAAGAGCTGCTTGAGCAGGCTCAAGCCTATCCTTTCAACCTTTCGTTCCGTTCAGAGAACCGGACGGCCATGATTTATATAGATAGAAAGTAGACAATGGACATTCAATTTTTAGGAACGGGAGCTGGGCAACCCTCAAAAGCCCGGAATGTATCGAGCTTAGCGCTCAAATTGCTAGATGAGATCAATGAAGTCTGGCTCTTTGATTGTGGTGAAGGGACACAGAATCAAATTTTAGAAACGACCATTCGTCCGCGAAAGGTTAGCAAAATCTTTATTACTCACCTACACGGAGACCATATTTTTGGTTTGCCAGGTTTCCTCTCTAGCCGGGCTTTCCAGGCTAATGAAGAGCAGACGGATCTGGATATCTATGGACCAGTAGGGATCAAATCTTTTGTCATGACCAGTCTTCGCGTATCGGGTTCTCGCCTGCCTTACCGCATCCATTTTCATGAATTCGATGAAAATTCTCTAGGCAAGATTTTAGAAACCGATAAATTTACGGTTTATGCGGAAGCTTTGGACCACACCATTTTCTGTGTAGGTTACCGGATTATGCAGAAGGACCTCGAAGGGACACTCGACGCAGACAAGCTCAAGGCAGCGGGTGTTCCATTTGGACCGCTCTTTGGTCAGGTCAAAAATGGGCAAGACGTCACCCTGGAAGATGGCACTAAGATCATTGCAGCTGACTATATTTCAGCCCCTCGACCTGGTAAGATTATCACGATCCTAGGAGATACCAGAAAGACAAATGCCAGCGTTCGCCTTGGAGTCAATGCGGATGTCTTGGTCCATGAGTCCACCTATGGCAAAGGAGATGAGAAGATTGCTAAGAAACACGGCCACTCGACCAATATGCAGGCGGCAGAAGTAGCGCGTGAAGCTGGCGCCAAACGCCTTCTTTTGAACCACATCAGTGCTCGCTTCTTATCAAAAGACATCAGTCAATTGCGCAAGGATGCGTCCAGCATTTTTGAAAATGTCTATGTGGTCAAAGATCTAGAAGAAGTGGAGATCTAAGATGCGAACCATCATTATCACAGGAGCAAGTGGAGGCTTGGCACAGGAAATGGTCAAGCTCCTCCCTGAAGACCGGCTGATTCTCTTAGGCAGAAATCAAGAAAAACTGGAAAAACTCTATGCCAATCATCCTCAAACCGAGTGCATCGGGATCGATATCACAGATCCACCAGCTGTCCAACAGCTAGTCGAAGAGCTGACTCAGCGCTATGGACAGATTGATATCTTGGTTAACAATGCAGGCTATGGGATTTTTGAGGCCTTTGATAACATTTCTGACCAGCAGGTGCGAGAGATGTTTGAGGTCAATACCTTTGCTCTCATGCAGCTTTCACGCTTGATTGGTGCGCACATGAAGGCAGCAGGCAAGGGGCACATTGTCAATATCGTCAGCATGGCGGGTCTCGTCGCAACTGCCAAATCCAGCCTTTATTCGGCGACCAAGTTTGCGGCCATTGGCTTCTCTAATGCCCTGCGGCTAGAACTCATGCTCTTTGGTGTTCATGTGACGACGGTCAATCCAGGCCCCATTCGGACCACTTTCTTTGACCAGGCAGACCCAGACGGAAGCTATGTCAAAGCTGTGGATCACTACATTTTGGAACCGGACTTTGTGGCCAAGAAGATTGTCAAAAACTTTGGAAAACCAAAACGTGAGCTCAATCTTCCTTGGCTCTTGAACCTGACCCACAAGCTCTATACCCTTTTCCCTCGCATCTCGGACAAGCTAGCCAGCAAGATGTTCAATTTCAAATAGGAGGAGATCGATGGCCGCAAATATTCAAGCTTATTTAGAAAACCTCCGGCAACCTTGGGGACAGATCTATTATGATATCCTTTTTGAACAATTAAAAGACATCAAGGGAAAACGGATGCTTGATTTTGGCAGTGGCTTTGGACTGGTGGCCAACCACCTAGCGAAAGACAATGAGGTCCTTGCTGTGGAGCCAAACGAGGAAATGGTGGCCTTGCGGGCCCAGGACCGTCCCTACCAGCAACTCGTCGGGAGTCTGGACCAGATAGAGAGCTTTGAAGATGCCAGTTTTGATGTCATTCTCTGCCACAATGTCTTGGAGTATGTGGAGGATCGCAAGGATGTTCTCAAGGAATTCACCCGTCTCTTGAAACCAGGAGGCCTGCTCTCTATCGTTAAGCACAATGAGGTTGGCCGCGTCCTGCAGACAGTCGTCTTTGAAAATGATACTCAAAAGGCTCTTGATCTCCTAGCAGGTCAAGACCTGGAAACCCACTCCATGGGTTTGGCCCAGGCCTATGATCTCGGTGCAGCAGTAGAAGACTTAGCCCTTGAAGTTCAGGATTACCAAGGGATCCGAGTCTTTTATGCCTTGCAGGACAATCGCTTCAAGGGCCAAGAAGGCTGGCGAGAGTCTATGCTCAAGATGGAGCTGGCCGTTTGCCAAGAGTCACCTTACCGGGATATCGCCTTCTTCCAGCACTATAGGTTAAAAAGGAGTTAAGATGTTAGATTATAAAAAAGAAATTCCAGCGATGACAGACCTACTCGCACTCTACAGCTCGGTCGGATGGACCAATTATACCAACAACCCAACTATGCTGGAACAAGCTGTCAAAGCCAGTCTCTGGCAGTTGGCCGTCTATGATGAGAAAGAGCTCGTCGCCTACATTCGCTTGGTAGGTGATGGCTACTCGGTTATTTTTGTGCAGGACCTTTTGGTAAGACCAGATTACCAGCGTCAAGGTATCGGAAGGAGACTATTAACAGAGGCTTTAGCGACCTTCCCTACTGTCTATCAACGGCTCCTTGCATTCGTTAGAATTCGATTTCGTCGTCCCACCTCCGCACAGTTGAGTAGGGCTGTAAAAGCTGATGAAATCAGCGTAGTAGAGCCCACTCAACCACTGCGCCTTGTTCGACAATCCAAAAACAATTGAGAGGCTAGGACTTTTGTCCCAGCCTTATCTATTTGACTGACAAAAGGGGTGATTGATGGTAAAATGAGGATGAGATTAGGAGGAGATGGAATGAAGAAGAAAATAAAATGGGGACTTGTCTTATGTTCGGTACTTATACCAGTATGTTTGAGTGCCTGCAAACAAGGAACTGTAGAAAAACAAGGTTCTTCGAATAAAGAAGTACAGAAGAAAATCGATCGAAAAAACATTCATTTTGACAAGACAGGACCTGCAGCAACATTTGATTGGGATGCAAAGAACAGTATCAGATACATAACGTTTGAAAAACTTCCACAATATATGAGGTCAGATGATAGCGATGGTATTTCAATATATGGACAGCAACCGAATGAAGTCTCTCTATCTGAGGAAGGAAGAGTTCAAAAAGCTTTGCAGGTCGTTGAAGGAGTCTATGTAGATCCAAGGGGAATAGACACAGTAATCAAGGCCAATGGGGCAAAAAATCAAGAGGATATGTATACTCGACTCTGGAACGATTATATTATCCCTAAAATTGAAAAAAACAGTAGTACTTTTGATCCAAATACTTATGTGGAATATCTTGGTGAGAAGTACCCCCTCAAAATATATGGTCCCATGTATTTGAAGCTCATGACGAATGCATTGAGCTTTGGAAAAAAATATGAATTAAAGGGCTATGCAGTTAAGGGAAACAAAGTATTTATTCGCATTCAGGTACCAACGTACTTCCCAGAGCTTTTACCGAGAGGGAATAAATATTATAAAAATCCTAATGAGTCAGATTTCAATCAAGCCTTCTATGATTGGCTCGATGAATTCCATCAAAGGTATGCTGAAAAAGAAATAAATCGAGATGATCATATTTCCTATATCATGCTTTCAACAGTTTTACAACAGTTAGTTAACAAAAATTTCGAGGCAACCTCATTATCCGGTTATGCTTATAGTAAAACTTCGCCTACGGAATTCACAGTTGAAATGGAAGTGACAAATCAAGGTGATGTTCGAATTGATTTAAAAAACTTGGCTATTCTCTTACAAATCCCTCAACAAATGAAGGGGGATAATCAGTATGGTAAGCAAGATGAGAATAATATCTTTTGGACCATCCCATCTGGAAATAATAATGACGGACAAAAGATAAAAGAAAAATTAAAGAATTTTAATCCCAAAAATCCTGTTAAAAGTTATGTAATTGGAGAGCCAGTTGTATTTGCTAATGGCTTAGAAGTTACACTGAATAGTGTAACAGACGATCCAAATTTGGATGTTCAGGATGATCAAGACCGTATCGATACAAGGAAAAAACAACATCGATTGATCGTCGAATTCACCATATCGAATACAACACCTCTCAGTATTGAAAATACTCCAGATTATACAAATGTAGATCTCTATGATGGCCATGGCAAATCTGCTTATATGTTGAATAATACTTTAAATTACAAACAGCCAACAGTCCTTGAGGCAGGAGAGTCGGGTAAATATAAAATTAATTATTTAACAGATGGGGATAGACCATTTACGATCGTTTATGGTGATGCAAAATGGGTCATTCAAAAATAGTCAAGATATAATAGGAATTTCTCAATTATCATTAGAATTTTCAATCGTTTCACATGTTGTTCAGATATGACTATATAAAAAATTAATGGATTAGGTTGAATTTCGAAAGGAGGTTAGGCTATGAAGCCCAACTATTTCAAACTATTAGCAGGAATCCCACTTATTCTATGTTGCCTGTTTCTTTCCAGTTGTAAGATCATGAAACCGAGTGATTATAAAAAAGCGAAGGAAGTTGTCAGCAGTGAGCTTGCTAAGGTTGGTCTGCATGGGGATGTGGCCATAAACAAACTGGATTGGACTGCTTTGGAAATCCCAACCTATCATGTGTCTTATACCTACTCTGAGAAAACCTATGATGGACAAACAGTGACATTAGAAACGGATACGGTGTTTCATAATGATTGGACAGATACAACTAGTGACCATCTTCCAGAGTATAAGGAAGCGTACTTGAAGCAGCAATCTGTCCAAAAGAAGGAGAAGGAAATTGAGGGACAATTAAAGAAGCAATCTCTAGGTCTTCATATTAGTTTCTTTGGTTTTTTATCTAACTCCAACCGTGATGAGAAGGAGCAAATTCTAGATAGTATCGCAAGTCAAAATCTCAAAGAAGGGAAAAAGGACTTTGCTGGTTACTATCAAATCCCTTTTCAGACCTTAATCGATCAAGAGTTAATCCGTATGACTATTTATATAAAGGATGGTGTATCCGTTAAGGAACAAGACTTAAAAGCAGCAGCCAAAAAATTAGACGCTAGCAAACTACCGGATGGTGCCTATGATTTCTACTATTCCAAAGGCAGTTACGCCGATTCTATCAGCTACTCCTTCAAAGTTAAAGAAGGGAAAGTTGTTTTTTATGAAGATCAAAACAAACCAGAATAAGAGAAGCAGATACAAAAAAAGATCTAGTCACGTTTGACTAGATCTTTCATGTTTCTTAGAAGTCTTCTTTCTTCTTAAGTGTCAGAGAAGCAATAGCTGTAGCGATTAATGTCATACCAGTTACAAGAAGTCCTAAATGATCTTCCGTTCCTGTTGAAGGAAGAGATCGTTTACCTTCTTTAGGCTTGTCACTAGATTTAGGAGTTTCACTAGATTTTGGCTTGTCACCAGGCTTCGGCTTATCTCCGTTGGATGATGGAGTTTTTGGTTTGCTTGTGCTTGTTGTTGGAATATATGGTTTATCTGTTGATGGTGGAGGTGGAAGAAGTTTATTCACCACGTTTCCTTTATCAACGACAAGGTTTGTTGCAGAAGCAAAGTCGCTTGCAGAGACCTTGATGGTTGTATCTGAAAGTTGGTAACCACTTGGAGCTGAGAGCTCTTTGATGACATACTCTTTAGCTTCAAATCCAACGAAGCTTGCAAGTCCGTCTTGACCAGAAATCGCTTGTGCTTGGCCTTGACCATAAGGATTTGCAACAGGTGTCACACCATCCGCTTCAAAGAGTCCAAATACCGCACCGGCAAGGTAATCACCCTTTTCATCTACCTTACGAACTCTAAGGGTGTAAAGTTTCAATTCAGGATTATTCACTGTTGGTGGAGTTGGTGGGATGACCTTATTGATAAAGGTTTTCTTCGCACCGTATGAAACAACTGCTTGGATAGCGTTTGATGCTTCATCTTTTGTGACGGTCACTGTGACATCCACTTGACCTTCGTCATATTGGATATTTGCCTGATCAGCTGGTAGGACTTCTTTAATGGTATATTTATGAGTACCAATCATCGCTTCCGTGTAGGCGATCGCATCAAATGTCACTGTACCATCTGCAGCATTTTGTTTTGTCTGAAGAACAGTTCCATTTTCATCCAAAAGGTTAAAGCTAAATTCGCCACCTTGAAGGTCACGACCTTCTAAAATCTTACTTGTGGTAATTTGTTTTTCACTTGGAGTTGGAGGTGTCGGAGGTGTATACGTGTTGGTAAAAGTAGGGATATTCTTTTTACCGTCGTATTGCACATCCGCATTCAATTGTCCATTTGCATCCTTAGTGACAGTCACTGTTACAGTATGAACAGATTCATCATAAGTGATTGCTGATTCTGGTGTAGCTGGTTTTTGTTCAGTAATTGTGTAGGTGAACGTACCAGCTTCATTAAAGCTTACTGGACTGAAGAGAATATCCCCATTCTCACCATTTGTCTTGGTATCAACGAGCGTACCAGCTTGATCCTTGAGAAGGAAAGTAAACTCATTTGCTTTCAATGTACGATCGCTCGAACCATTGATCGCCAATACTTTTTTAGCCTTGAATTGAGCTGTCGTTGGTTTCACTGTTGGAGGAACAGGAGTTGGAGGTGTATACGTGTTAGTAAAAGTAGGAGTATCCTTTTTACCGTCGTATTGCACATCCGCATTCAATTGTCCATTTTCGTCTTTTGTAACAGTTACTGTTACAGTATGAACCGTTTCATCATAAGTAATAGCTGATTCCGGTGTAGCTGGTTTTTGTTCAACAATTGTGTAGGTGAAAGTACCAGCTTCATTAAAGGTTACTGGATTGAAGAGAATATCACCATTCTCACCATTTGTCTTGGTATCAACGAGCGTACCATTTTGATCCTTGAGAAGGAAGGTAAACTCGTTTGCTTTCAATGTACGATCGCTCGAACCGTTGATTGCCAATACTTTTTTAGCCTTGAATTGAGCTGTCGTTGGTTTCACTGTTGGAGGAACAGGTGTCGGAGGCGTTTTTGTATTTGTAAACGTATCTCCTTTTTCAGTATCCCCACCTGAGTATGTCACAGTAGCGACGAGTTTGTCGTTTTCTTTTTTCACTTCAACGGTAGCAGTGATCATTTGTTTGCTGTAGTTGATTGAAGTATCCGTACCTTGATTTTCGGTAATGGTATAAGTGTGTGTGCCTTCTTCAGTATAAGTAAGTTCTTTAAAGGTTACAGTACCATTTGCTTTGTTTTTAGCAGTTTCAAGGGTATTGTCACCTTCTTTCAAGACAAATTCAAATTGATCGTCTGTCAACGGTATAGTTGTTTCACCTTCTTTAAGAAGCTTTTTAACTTGAAGGCTAGCTTTTGTACTTTCTGTTTTAGGAGCTTCTTTTTTGTTGGTGAACGTATCAGTGGCATTTTCACCATCAGAGTAGGTGACTTGTTCTACAACCAAAGCATTGTCTTTTTCAACCACTACAACGGTAGCTGTGATGGTTTTATCACTGTAAGTAATGGTCTTGTCCGTACCTTTTGTTTCAGTGATGGTATATTTGAATGTCCCTGCTTTGTCTACGGTGATGTTATCAAAAGTAATCGAACCATCATTTTTGTTCTTAGTTGTACCAACAACTTGATCGTTTGAATCTTTTGCAACAAACTCAAAGTCATCGCCCTTAAGTTCGCCACCTTCAAATGCTTTTTTAAGGTTTAAGGTCACCTTAGCATTTGAAACTTTTGGTTTGTTTTGAGTATTGGTGATCGTATTTTTTTGTTCACCATCTCCACCTGAGTAAGTGACAGTAGCGACCAGTTTGTCGTCAGTTTTCTTCACATCGACAGTAGCCGTGATACTTTGTGTACTATAGTTGATAGTAGCATCCGTACCTTTGTTTTCAGTGATCGTGTATGTATAGCTACCTTCTTTATTGAAGGTTAGAGACTTGAAGTTAACAGTGCCGTCTGCTTGGTTCTTGGCAGTTTCGACTACTTTGTTGTTTTCGTCTTTCAAGACAAACTCAAATTGACCTTCTGTGACTGGAACTTGTTTATGTTCCTGATCACCAGCTACTTCGAAAGCTTTTTTAACGACAAGGTCTGCAGTAGTTTCAGTCACCTTTGGTTTGTTTGATGTGTTGACCACTTTAATCACGTTGTCATCATCAATTTTCTCAACTTTAGAAGTGTAACCTTCAGGAGTGTTTGTTTCTACTACTGAATATTCAATGGCCTTACCATCTTTGATACCTGGTAATTTCGTAAATGCTGCTTTCCAGCCAGAAGCTTTTGTAAGGGTTTGTGTCATCCCATCCAAAGCTTTGCCGTCCGCATACAATTGAACAGTAATATCTTTACGGTCAGCTTCTTCGTCACCAACCCATTCTTTTTGAACAGTGACAGTTTTATCACCGCTAACCCAGAATTTCAATTCAGGGTTGTTCCAAAATGCAGGATCTGTTTGTGGTGTTTTGATTTCATCAGCAGTCAAAGTAGCGTTGTTATCAACACGGATAGTTGTCTTAGGAATCAATGTTTGGTATTCAACGATCAATTCATCGCTAGATGCTGTTTTGAATACATCACTAACATCAGATAAGTTTACAGTGAACCCATTGCCATCTGCATCGAATTTCACATGTTTCCAGAAATCCCAACCTGAAGCAACCACTTGTCCACCTTTTCTTAAAGTGAAGGATGGTTTCAAGTAAGTTCCTACAAAGAATTCATTTGCAGCATGGTTTGCAGCAGGAGCAAAAGTGATTTTTGAGTAATCGACTGCAGGAGCTTGGATTTTATCTGACACAACAGGGTTTGTGATGGCTTGTTTCTTACCATCTCCGTTGATACGGATGAACCATTTTGTCAGATAGTAGTCATCTCCAACATTTAACCATGCATAGTTTTCAGATGCATCTAATTTGAATTGCTTAGTTACATAGTCACCAGTAAGGTTGTACTTGTTCAACACAGATTCAAATACTCCAGGACCATCAGGACGTGTGATGACAACGGATTCGGAACCAACCTTAGAAGTGGCAGTCTTGTTGCCAGGATTTCCTGGAGTATTGTCCCATTCTGCTTTGTATGAGAAGCCCCCCTTAACGTTTTGGTTCATGGATTCGATTGCTTTTTTAAAAGTAAAAGTAATCTTTTTGTTTGTCATCGAAATGGTTGCGACTTCAGCTCCATTTGCTTGGAGTGATTGGGTTGCAACTTCAGTGATATTGACACCTTCTGGAGCATCAATGGTAAACGTATCGCCTTCTTTAACTGACTTCCCAGTTAAATCCCAGTCAAATGAAAAGGTAACCTTTTGTCCACTTGCCTGAGCCTTTAAATTGGTAACAGTTGGTGAAACAGTAGCCGCGCTAACAGGTTTGATCACAGACAAGCCTAAGGCTACCACGGCGATGATAGCTACAAATGCAACTATCTTTTTATATAGAAATTTCAATTGGCCTCATTTCCTTTCTTTTGCATAAATTTCGTAAAGTTTTTCTATATAGTGATATCTCCTAAAACTGAAAAACTCCTGATCTTTGCTCCATACAATCAGTTGCTTTATTTGAACATGTATTTAGAGAAGAAGGACCTGACCTCTATTGAGAAAATATGGGGGCATACCTCAATATCCTATCTTTAGTCTGTCCATACTAGAGGATTGGTTGGACCTGAAACAAACTTTCTAAAAACAATGATTCGATAGAAAAACGGAAGAAATTTACGCTTCATAATATAAAATGATAATAAGCAGTGCAAACTTAACAGAATAATCATCCCATTGCATATTTAAAAGATTATTATCGATATTATTATATTCTTTTAGTGTGATAAGTCAAGTTAAATGCAACAAAAATAAGGAAAAATGTTGATTTTGGTTTTTGTATAGGTCGACCTTTTATTTCCCGTCATTTTCGGCTTTCATGTTATAATATTCAGATAAGAAAAAGAGGAGACCAAAAGCTAGATGATCACTTCAAAATACGATTGGCAGTTAGCTTCGCCAAGTGCAGATGAGGTCTTTTTAGCCCTTGCCAAAAAAGCAGGCCTGGAAGCGTCCGTAGCAACCTTGCTGTATGAGCGTGGCATTCAGACCAAAGAGGATTTAGAAGACTTTTTAGAACCCAAGCTGGAGAAGCTACACGACCCATATTTGCTCCATGATATGGACAAGGCAGTGGAGCGCATCCGACGGGCTATCGAAGATTATGAGCAGATCCTGATCTACGGAGACTATGATGCAGACGGGATGACCTCGGCCTCTATCATGAAGGAAACCTTGGAGCAGATGGGAGCAGAGGTGCAAGTCTACCTACCCAACCGCTTCACAGACGGCTACGGTCCCAATGAGAGTGTCTATAAATACTTTATCGAGCAGCAAGGCATTTCCCTGATTGTCACGGTGGACAATGGTGTGGCAGGCAATCAAGCCATTGCCATGGCTCAAGCGATGGGAGTTGATGTCATTGTGACCGACCACCACTCCATGCCAGAGGTTTTACCGGATGCATATGCGATCATTCATCCCGAGCATCCAGATGCGGATTATCCTTTCCATTATCTAGCAGGATGTGGTGTGGCCTTTAAGTTGGCCTGTGCCCTCCTAGAGGAAGTACCAGTCGATCTCTTAGACCTGGTAGCAATTGGGACCATTGCTGACATGGTCAGCCTGACAGATGAGAATCGGATTCTGGTCAAATACGGCCTGGGTGTTCTCCAACATACCCAGCGCATGGGCTTGCAGGAACTCTTGGAGATCGCAGGGATTCGTCCGGAGGATATCAATGAAGAAACAGTTGGTTTTCAGATTGCTCCTCGTCTCAATGCCCTTGGACGCCTCGATGATCCCAATCCGGCCATTGAACTCCTGACAGGATTTGACGATGAAGAGGCGCACGAGATTGCCCTCATGATTCATCAGAAGAATGAAGAACGAAAAGAGATTGTTCAAAGCATCTACGATGAAGCAAAAACCATGGTCGAGCCGAGCTTATCCGCTCAGGTCTTGGCCAAGGAAGGCTGGAATCCAGGGGTCCTTGGTATTGTCGCTGGTCGTCTATTAGAAGAGCTTCATCAGCCAGTAGTTGTTTTAAGTATCGAAGATGGACGGGCTAAAGGAAGCGCTCGGAGTCCTGAGTCGGTCAATATCTTTGAGGCCCTCGATCCCCACCGGTCGCTCTTTGTCGCCTTTGGAGGGCATGCCGGTGCAGCAGGGATGACGCTCGAGGTGGACCAACTCCCTGCCTTGTCTCAGGCTCTTACGGATTACATTGCAGAACAAGAGATTGATCTCAGCAGCAAGTCTAGCTTAGCCATCGACGAGGAACTGCATCTAACAGAACTAACGCTTGAAACCTTGAAAAGCTTTGATCGCTTGAGTCCTTTTGGCATGGACAATAAAAAACCAGTCTTTCTGATCCGTAATTTCAAGGTAGAAGGGGCACGCTCGATGGGAGCTGGCAATACCCACTTGAAACTCAAAATTTCTCAAGAAGATGCGACCTTTGAGGTGGTGGCCTTTGGCTTGGGAAGCATAGAGGCAGAGTTTGCGCAGGCGCAAGACCTGGAGTTAGCTGTGCAGTTGTCGGTCAACCAATGGAATGGTCAAACGACTCTCCAGCTCATGCTGGTTGATGCGCGTGTGGACGGTGTGCAGCTCTTCAATATCCGCTCTAAAAATGCCAGCCTCCCTGCAGGTGTTCCCGTTCTGGATTTTACCCAAGAACTGCCAGATCTGACAGGCGCACCCGCGGTTGTAGTTGGAAATATCCCTGAGGATATAGAGCAACTACGGCAAATCTTCCAAGAGCATGATTTCCAGGCTGTCTATTTCAAAAATGAGATCGCCAAAGCCTACTATCTAACAGGATACGGTAGCAGGGACCAGTATGCCAAACTCTATAAAACCATCTACCAGTACCCAGAGTTCGATGTCCGCTACAAACTCAAAGACCTAGCAGCCTATCTCAAGATCCAGCAAATCCTCTTGGTCAAAATGATTCAGATCTTCCAAGAGCTGGGCTTTGTGACCATTGAAAATGGCATCATGAAGGTCAATAAAGAAGCAGAAAAACGCGAAATCGCAGAAAGCAGCATCTACCAAAACCTCAAACAAACGGTGAAAGAGCAGGAGTTGATGGCCCTTGGAACGGTTCGTGAAATCTACGACTATCTGACAGGACAGCCCTCATGAAAAAACACCTAAAAAAATTCCTCTGTCTCAGCCCCTTGTTGCTTTTAGCTCTTTATTGGTTGGGAATCTACCTGAGCTTGAGGAACCCCATGGAAGAAATCAACTACGCTGAAAATGGTGGCTGGATGCGCTATGTGATGTTTAGGCCCTTTACAGAGACAATCGGTAGTGATCGCATCTGGAAGGAGGATGAAGGATTTCAGTCCTATCCCTATTCAGATGACATTGTTGGTGGTCAGGAAGACCTATCCGTCATGATGTTTCGAGACAGTTCTGAATGGGTTTACTGGTATGAATACCATCTAAACGAAAATGCATACGTTTGGATGACCTTCAAATACAATTCTAAAAAAAGAGCATTGATTCAAGAAAAAGTGTATCTTTACGAGGATGATCAAACGGTCGAGGGGAGTGATTTTTTACAGAAACTTGCTAGCTACGGTAAAGACCTCACTTGGCTTCGAAACCAAAGCAAGAAGGTCGCCGAACAATACATCCTTGGTACCTGGTTCAAGAATGGTAGCTCGCGCTATTCTTTGAAAAATCTGGGCGATATGACAATCGAGTACAATGAATTGGTAGAAAAGAAGTAAGAGATTTTTTCTAATCCAATCCCACATCTTTTGCGGATGTGGGATTTTGCTTACTTTGCAGGAGGGTGGGAAAATGATTTGGCAAAAAATGATGCAAGTTAGTAGAATTCATGGTATAATGGAATGTAAAAAATTTTTTATGAAAGAAAGTTAACCATGAATTTAAAAGATTACATTGCAAGTATTGAAAACTATCCACAAGAAGGTATTACCTTCCGTGATATCAGCCCTTTGATGGCAGATGGCAATGCTTATAGTTATGCGATTCGTGAAATCGTTCAATACGCAACGGATAAGAAAATTGACATGATCGTTGGTCCTGAAGCGCGTGGGTTCATCGTTGGATGTCCGGTCGCTTTTGAGTTGGGAATTGGATTTGCGCCTGTTCGGAAGCCTGGTAAATTGCCACGTGAAGTCATCTCTGCTGACTACGAAAAAGAATACGGTGTGGATACCTTGACCATGCACGCCGATGCTATCAAACCAGGTCAACGTGTCCTCATCGTTGATGACCTCTTGGCGACTGGTGGTACGGTGAAAGCAACCATCGAAATGATCGAAAAACTCGGTGGAGTTGTTGCAGGGTGTGCCTTCTTGATCGAGTTGGATGATTTGAAAGGTCGCGAAGCGATCGGCGATTACGACTACAAAGTCTTGATGCATTACTAATATAGTCTAATACTATAACTGGCTACAGAAAAACCATAATTGAAAACTATAAGCTCCTATCATATAATGTTAGTTAAGAACTTGTAAGATGGGAGCTTTTTATGCCAATTACTCTAGATAAAAAATTACCAGCAGTTGATATCCTTCGTTCAGAAAATATTTTTGTCATGGATGATGTTCGGGCGACTCACCAGGATATTCGGCCGATGAATGTTCTCATTCTTAATCTGATGCCGACCAAGGTTGCGACAGAAACCCAGCTCTTACGGCTCCTTGCTAACACGCCCTTGCAGATCAATGTAGATTTCCTCTACATGGCGAGCCATGAGTCTAAAAATACAGCGGCAGAGCATTTGGAGAGCTTCTATAAGACTTTTGAGGATATCAAGGATAATTACTATGACGGCTTGATTGTGACAGGGGCGCCTGTCGAAAAGATGGACTTTGAGGAAGTGGACTACTGGGAAGAATTGACCCAGGTTTTTGAATGGTCCAAGCGTCATGTCTTTTCGACCTTGCACCTTTGTTGGGGAGCCCAGGCTGGACTGTACCACCGTTACGGGATTCAAAAAGTAGAACTCTGTGACAAGCTATCCGGTATCTATGACCAAGCAGTGGTGCGTCCCGATAGTCTTCTTATGAGAGGCTTTGACGATCGCTTCCTTGCCCCTCATTCTCGCTATACGGATATTCCTTTGAAGGAAGTCCTTGAAAAGAGCAATCTTCAAGTGATCGCTCAAGGAAATGAAGTTGGCCTTTCCATCATTGCCAGTCCAGATATGCGTGAGGTCTATAGCTTTGGCCATCTGGAGTATGATCGCGATACGCTGGCAAAAGAATACCACCGAGATGTCAAGGCGGGCTTGGATCCGGACGTTCCCAAGAATTATTTTGATGGGGATGACGCTAATACAGAGCCTCGCATTCGTTGGAATCTAGCTGCAACGACCTTCTTTAGTAATTGGATCAACTATGCGGTTTATCAAGAAACACCTTACCGCTTGGAAGAATTGGAAAAAGATATTTCATTTTATGGTTACCTATAAAGGGGAATTATGACATATTCACAAGCATTTAAGTATGGCAACTTGGTTCTTCCAAGTGCCTTGCTTTTTCATTATCATGAATTGTTTGACCAAGCAGATGACTACTTGGTTTGGCAGTTTTTCTTCCTTCAAAATACGACTGGTCAAGAGGCTTTGACACCTAATCAGATTGCTTGTCATCTGGGAAAAACGGTGACAGAGGTCAATCGGATTATGTCCAATTTGACCACCAAGGGACTTCTTCAATATCGGACCATTGAGCTCAATGGCGAGATTGAAGCCATCTTTGATGCGACCATTGCTCTGGAGCGCTTGGATGAGATTTTAGAAGCCCAATCACAAGGGAAGACACAGAGCGCGCCTGCTAAGGGAAATGTCATCAAGGACTTGGTGGAAACCTTCCAACAGGAGCTTGGACGACTCTTGACGCCTTTTGAGATTGAAGACCTGACCAAGACCGTGCGCGAGGATCAGACAGATCCAGATGTGATCAAGGCAGCGCTACGAGAAGCCGTCTTTAATGGCAAGCCTCACTGGAAATATATCCAGGCCATTTTGCGAAACTGGCGCAGTGAAGGTATCAACAGCCTGGTCCAAGTAGAGGCGAAACTACAAGAACGCGAGCAAGCCAACCCACGCAATGTGACGGTTTCAGACGATTTCTTGAAGGCCATGGATTTGTGGAAGGATTAAAAAAAACTAGCACTCATTTGAGTGCTAGCTGCAGATGGAAGGTTAAGTCTTCCTAGAAACTTTCCTTATGTGAGTACGGACGTCAGCGAACTTCGAAGAAGTTCCATGACTTAGTTTTGAACCTAAGGTTTCAAAACTCCCGAGTGCCTGAAACAATAGTGTTTCAGGCACTTTTCTCACGGCGGAAAGTTTTTAGTTTATACTTGAATAGTTTTAAAAATAAGACATTATTTTTACTGAAACAAATAGGTTCTTAATTGAAAAAATAATTTTTAACCATACAAAAAGCTAGCAGTCATATATTGCTAGCATTTTTCGTTTATAGATAGTCCGCGTAAGCTTTTTCTAGTTTGGTAAGGAGTTCTTGTTTTTCCTCCTCACTAGCAAAGGAAGCCTGGAGGGCATCGACATTGTGCTGGTAAAAGTCAGCTTCCTTAGTTTGGAAATGCTGATGGTAGAGGGCGTATTCCTTGGTGAGGTCGGTATCAGATACAGTCCGGTTATCGGTATTGATACTGATCCGAGCACCGGCTGCCTTCATCTTCAGATAAGGGAAATCTTCTAGAGTCGGTGCTGCTTTTGTCTGTAAGTTGCTGGTCAAGCAGAGTTCACCGGTGACTTCGTTTTCAACAAAAGACTGGAGTAAGGCTGGTTCATGAGATAGAGCTGTCACGTGGCCATTGCGTTTGATGCCAAATGCAATCGATTGGGCAACAAAGTGTGGGCAATGACACTCACCTGCATGAAGCGTCATGGGCCGATGGTAACTCTTGACTTGCTCAATTAGAGGTCGAATATCTTCTGGAGAGTAGTTGTGCTCATCTCCGGCAAAGTCAAAACCAACAAAATCCTGATCACTAACTTGGTTGGCTTCTGCAAGAATGCGAGAGGTGACTTCTTGATCTGACTGGCGCATACCACAGACCAAGGCTTTTGCAACAATGCCAAATTCCTCCTGGGCTTGACGCAGTCCTTCACAGACTGCATCGATAGTTTCTGGGACGGTGAGCCCTTGGTCCATGGACAATTCTGGTGCAAAACGAACTTCGATGTAGACGACATTTTCGAGAGCAGCTTGCTTGGCCACATCGTAAGCAGCAAGCGTCAAGGCTTCTTTGGTTTGAAGAAGGGTCCGAATGTAGTCAAAGGCCTCCAAATAGTCCAAAAGATTCTCACAGTGGGCAGGCGCAGTGACATGGTGCTTGAGCTCTTCATCACTAGCAGGGAGGTCAATATTGGCCATAGCTGCCAACTGGCGAATGATTAGAAGCGACAAGGAACCGTCTAAGTGACAGTGAAGTTCTGTCTTTGCCAAACTATGAAAATCGATCGTGGACATGGTTTTCTCCTTAAAATTGTATTTTTTCTATACTATCATTTTGGCAAAAAAAGTCAAGTAGCCTTCGCGTAGCAGATCTTTGAAAGGGAGGCCGATATTTGATATGCTAGGAGTAGCGAAATAAAGGAGAAAAAAGATGTCAGACTATCAATTACCAGAAGTATGGAAAGCACCGAGCCAAATGGGAGGAGCTTGGGGTGGCTTGAACCAACCCACAGCAGGTGCCCGCTTTGAACAAACCCTTCCAAAAGGGGATCAACCTTTCCAACTCTATACCCTTCCAACACCCAATGGGATCAAGGCTACCATTATGCTGGAAGAACTCAAAGAGCTGGGAGTGGATGCAGGC
Organism: Streptococcus parasanguinis; assembly: GCA_032477695.1. Taxonomy (GTDB): domain Bacteria; phylum Bacillota; class Bacilli; order Lactobacillales; family Streptococcaceae; genus Streptococcus; species Streptococcus parasanguinis_Y. The sequence continues at coordinate 10,321 of JAWDWJ010000028.1, read as the reverse complement.
TATGACGCTTATCGTATCAAGATTGGTGAGGGAGATCAGTTTGGTAGTGACTTTGTAGCCATCAATCCTAACTCGAAAATTCCGGCCATGTTAGATCAATCAGGCGATCAAGACATTCGTGTCTTTGAATCAGCTAATATCCTCCTGTATCTAGCCGAGAAATTTGGCAAATTAATCCCGACTGATCGGGCTAAACGGACAGAAGTGCTCAACTGGCTCTTCTGGCAGACAGGGGCTGCACCATTTTTAGGGGGAGGCTTTGGTCACTTCTTCCATTATGCGCCTGAGAAAATCGAGTATGCCATCAATCGCTTTGCCATGGAAGCCAAACGCCAATTGGACCTACTGGACAAGGAATTGGCGACCAAACCTTATATTGCAGGAGATGACTACACCATAGCGGATATTGCCATCTGGTCTTGGTATGGCCGTCTAGCCCAAGACAAGGTCTGGGATCGTGCTGGAATTTTCCTAGATGTGAAGGAATACAAACATTTGCAAGCTTGGACAGAGAAAATTGCTAATCGCCCAGCAGTACAACGTGGCTTGGAAGTGGACTATAAGGAAATTGACTAAAGTCTAAGCATAGATAATTCTATTGTATTGAGATTTTCCTTAGGTGAGTCCGGACGTCAGCGAACTTCGTAGAAGTTCCATGACTTAGTTTTGAACCTAAGGTTTCAAAACTCCCGGGTGCATGAAACAAAATAGTTCCATGCACTTTTCTCACTGCGGAAACTCAATACGTATTTTATTGGCTCCAAAAATAAGAGATTTCTCAACTTATCTATCTAGCTAGAACAATATAGAAGCAATTTGACAAGGCGCCGTCGCGCCTTTTTTTAATGGTGCAAACATGGTATACTAAAGGGTGGAATAAAAGTATAGAAAGAAGCACATGGAATTTACAAAATTATCGAATCGATTGGACTTGGTGGCCAGTTTCGTCCCAGCTGGAGCGCGTCTGTTGGATGTGGGAAGTGACCATGCTTATCTCCCAATCGCCCTATTACAAGAAGGCAAGATTGAGGCTGCTATTGCAGGAGAAGTGGTTGAGGGACCTTATCAGTCTGCTCTCCAAAATGTTGCCGATAATGGTTTAGAAGATAAGATAGAGGTCCGTCTGGCCAATGGCTTGGCTGCCTTTGAACCAACAGACGGCATTTCTTGTATCACTATTGCGGGCATGGGAGGACGCTTGATTGCAGATATCCTAGCAGCAAGGCTTGAGAAATTAGCCGGTGTCTCTCGCTTGGTCCTGCAACCCAATAATCGAGAGGATGAACTGCGGGCTTGGTTAGTAGATCATGATTTTCGCATTGTCGATGAAGCTATCTTGGAAGAAAATGAGAAGTTCTATGAGATCCTCGTGGTGGAACACGGTTCTCAAGAGTTGACAGCCAAGGAACTGCGTTTTGGTCCCTATTTGATGCTGGAACAGGCCCCAGCCTTTGTCCAAAAGTGGTCCAAGGAAGTGGAGAAATTAGCCTTTGCTTTGGAGCAGGTCCCAGTTGAGAATCAATCCGCCAGAGCATCGTTAGAAGAGCGTATCGCCCAAATCAAGGAGGTCCTAAATGCTAGCAAGTGAAGTCATCAAACGCTATGAAGCTTACTGTCCTCAAGAACTTTCCATGGAGGGAGATGTCTGTGGCTTACAGGTCGGCACCCTGCAAAAAGACATCAAGAAGGTCATGGTAGCCTTGGATATCCGGGAGCAGACGGTGGCGGAAGCCATCGCCCATGGAGTGGACTTGATCATTGTCAAGCATGCGCCCATTTTCCGTCCTATTAAGGATTTGGTAGCCGATCGGGCTCAGAATCAGATCTACATTGACTTGATCAAGCATGATATTGCGGTCTATGTCAGCCATACCAATATTGATATCGTCCCAGATGGGCTCAACGATTGGTTCTGCCAGCTCTTAGAAATTGAAAATACAGAGCCCCTCAGTATGACAGGAGAAGGACTCGGAATCGGCCGTATCGGTCAAATACCAGCTCAAACCTTTGGGCAGTTGGCTGACAAGGTTAAAGAAACCTTTGGCTTGGATGCTTTGCGCTTGGTTGGTTATGACCAGGCGGATTTGGAACGAGTGATTGAGCGCGTCGCCATCTGTGGCGGAAGTGGCCAGTCCTTTTACAAGGATGCTCTCGCCAAGGGAGCAGAGGTCTATATCACAGGAGATATCTACTACCACACGGCTCAGGACATGCTGAGCGATGGTCTCCTGGCCTTGGATCCAGGTCACCATATCGAAGTTCTCTTTGTGTCGAAACTAGTCGAAAAACTCAATCAGTGGAAAGCGGAGGAAGCGTGGGAGATCGAAGTGCTGGGCAGTCAAGTCAGTACCAATCCTTTTTACCATATCTAAGGGGTTATCATGAAAGTTGCCATTATCGGTGCAGGGATCGTGGGATCCACTGCAGCCTATTATTTATCCAAGGAAGCACAGATAGATGTCACCGTCTATGATCACGGAGTAGGCCAAGCAACCAAGGCAGCGGCTGGGATCATTAGCCCTTGGTTTTCTAAGCGGCGAAACAAGGCCTGGTATCGCCTGGCTCGGCTAGGAGCTGATTTCTACCAAGAATTAGTAGAGGACCTAGCCAAAGACGGAATCAAAACAGACTTTTACCAGCAGACAGGGGTCTATCTTCTTAAGAAAAAGGAAGAGAAATTAGATGAACTCTATCAGTTGGCGCTGAGTCGACGGGAAGAATCTCCCTCAATCGGAGACTTATCGATTTTTACTACAGAAGAAGTGGCCCAACAATTCCCAGGTCTGCAAGGCTTTGAACAGCTCCTTTATGCCTCGGGTGGGGCCCATGTAGAGGGAACCCTTCTAACGGAAACTCTCCTTAAAGCAAGTGGGGCAAGAGTCATCAAGGAAGAGGTTGCTCTCTCCGTCACGGATCATGGCTATCAGATAGCAGGAGAGAGCTATGACCAAGTCATCCTAGCGACAGGAGCCTGGTTGGGGCAAATCCTTGAGCCACTCGGCTACCAAGTAGATGTCCGTCCGCAAAAAGGACAGTTGAGGGATTATCAGCTAGACCTAGATACGGATAATTATCCTGTGGTTATGCCAGAAGGAGAGCTAGATATCATTCCCTTCCAGCAAGGCAAGATCAGTATGGGAGCTACTCATGAGAATGAGATGGGCTTTGACCTGTCGATGGATCAAGCTTTGCTCAATCAAATGGAAGAAGAAGCCTTGACCTACTATCCAAAACTAGCTCAAGCGACAGTTGTCGGTGAGCGCGTGGGTACCCGGGCCTACACCAGCGACTTCTCGCCCTTTTGGGGAGCACTTCCCGATCAAGCTGGTATTTATGTCGCCAGTGGCCTAGGTTCGTCTGGCCTCACAACTGGTCCCCTTATTGGGTGGCACCTGGCCCAACTAGTGGCAGGAGGAAAGGTGCGCCTAAATCCAGCAGATTATCCAGTTGAACAATATGTAACGAAGTAGTCTGGGACAAAAGTCCTAGCCTCTCATTTGTCTTTGGATTGTCGAGCAAGACGCAGTGGTTGAGTGGGCTCTCTACGCTGATTTTATCAGCTTTTACAGCCCTACTCAACTGTGCGGAGGTTGGACGATGAAATCGAATTCTAACGAATTACCGATTTCTGTCCCACTCTCTTTTTGATTGCTGTTATTGTCTTTGAGAAAAAGATAGTCAGATACAGCTCAAAGGGACCTTCATTAGTAAGGAGTATCATCTTATGGTAAAAATCAAGTTTAAAAAGAAAAGCAAAAGGATGTTGGTCATCGCCTTGGCTCTCCTTATGGTAGCTGGGATTTCTTTGTTTCATATGAACAAACAATTGGAGGAAAAGCAACGGAACCGAGAGTACGAAGTCAGCCTTGTAAAGACCTTGAAGAGGTCTTACGAGGGTATTGAGGAGATTGAGATTCTAAATCCATCCTACAGCTCTATTCCTTCAGACGCATGGGGAGCTGAGGTGAAACTCACATTTGTTGACGGGACTTGCAAGAAACACGAATTAGCCTATGATAAAGATGTTCATAAAATGAAGATAGGGGTCTATCATAATGAAGATGAGGAATTTCAGAGCTTTATGGATTCTAGGAAAGGCACGACCAAATCTGGAGTAAAGGTAAGGTTTTCAGACGGCTCAGTCAAGGAGCAGTAATCTATTTGAATCATGAGTAAGACCAATGCGAACAATTCTACAACTCTCATCTCCTGTCATCACCTTGTAACACAAATGCAAGGTGACTTTTTTATATAAACATGATAAAATAAGGGTAATGACTACGTAGAAAGGCCTAACATTATGAAAGGTATTATTTTAGCAGGGGGCTCAGGAACTCGCTTGTATCCATTGACACGTGCGGCTTCTAAACAATTGATGCCCATTTATGACAAACCAATGATCTACTATCCGCTGTCAACCCTTATGTTGGCTGGGATCAAAGATATCCTGATCATCTCAACACCTCAAGACCTTCCTCGTTTTGAAGAGCTTCTTGGAGATGGTTCTGAACTAGGAATTTCTCTCTCTTATGCAGAGCAACCAAGTCCAGATGGTTTGGCGCAAGCCTTCATTATCGGGGAAGACTTTATCGGTGACGATCATGTTGCCCTCATCCTTGGGGACAATATCTTCCACGGAAATGGCTTAACCAAGATGTTGCAACGGGCAGAAGCGAAAGAAAAAGGAGCGACTGTCTTTGGTTACCAAGTTAAAGATCCAGAACGCTTTGGTGTGGTAGAGTTTGACGCGGATATGAACGCTATCTCTATCGAAGAAAAGCCAGAACATCCAAAATCGAACTTTGCAGTGACAGGACTTTACTTCTATGACAATGATGTGGTAGAAATTGCCAAAAACATCAAACCAAGTCCTCGTGGCGAGCTTGAAATCACCGATGTCAACAAGGCTTATTTGGAGCGTGGAGATCTCTCTGTTGAGCTCATGGGCCGTGGTTTTGCCTGGTTGGATACTGGAACTCACGAAAGCCTCTTGCAAGCATCTCAATATATCGAAACTGTTCAACGCTTGCAAAATGTCCAAGTGGCTAACCTTGAGGAAATTGCCTATCGCATGGGTTATATCACCAAAGAACAAGTCCATGAATTAGCGCAATCATTGAAGAAAAACGAATACGGACAATACTTGCTCCGTTTGATTGGAGAAGCATAATGACGGAACAATTTTTTGATAAAGAATTAGCAGCCCGCAAAATTGAAGCCATCCCAGGCTTGATGGAGTTTGATATTCCAGTGCGCGGGGATAACCGTGGTTGGTTTAAAGAAAACTTCCAAAAAGAGAAAATGCTTCCCCTTGGATTCCCTGAAAGCTTCTTTGCAGAAGGCAAGTTGCAAAACAATATTTCATTCTCTCGTAAGAATGTTTTGCGTGGCTTGCATGCAGAGCCTTGGGACAAGTACATCTCTGTAGCAGATGAAGGAAAGGTTCTTGGAACTTGGGTAGACCTTCGTGAAGGTGAGACCTTTGGGAACACCTACCAAACCGTGATCGATGCTTCAAAAGGCATCTTCGTCCCTCGTGGTGTAGCCAATGGGTTCCAAGTTTTGACAGACAAAGTTGCTTATACATACTTAGTCAATGATTACTGGGCACTGGAACTCAAACCAAAATATGCTTTTGTCAACTACGCAGACCCAAGCCTAGACATCCAATGGGAAAACTTGGAAGAAGCAGAAGTCTCAGAAGCAGACAAAAATCACCCATTGCTCAAAGATGTTAAACCCCTAAAAGCAGAAGATTTGTAAGAATGAACCTTGCATAGCAGTATCGCGACTGCAAGGAGCGTTATAAGATTGTTCCTGTCCTAGTGAAAACAAGATTCCCTCAGGGAATCTTGTAAGGAAATCCGGAGACTTTGGCTTCGGATTTAGCCATGAAACCGAAAGGTTGCTGGCGTCCCTCACTAGCTAAAGGAACAATCAAAACTAAAAATTATTTGGAGAAAAAATGACTGAATACAAAAACATCATCGTAACCGGTGGCGCTGGTTTCATCGGTTCAAACTTCGTACACTATGTCTACAACAACCATCCAGACGTGCATGTGACTGTCCTTGATAAACTTACTTATGCTGGAAACCGTGCCAATATCGAAGAAATCCTTGGAGATCGTGTTGAGTTGGTGGTGGGAGACATCGCTGATGCTGAATTAGTTGACAAATTGGCCGCCAAGGCTGATGCTATTGTTCACTATGCGGCTGAAAGCCACAATGACAATTCCCTCAAAGATCCATCTCCATTTATCTACACAAACTTTGTTGGAACTTATACACTTTTGGAAGCGGCTCGTAAATACGATATTCGTTTCCACCACGTGTCAACAGACGAAGTGTATGGAGACCTTCCATTACGCGAAGATCTTCCTGGACATGGGGAAGGTCCTGGTGAAAAATTCACTGCTGAAACCAAATACAACCCATCATCACCTTATTCATCAACCAAGGCTGCTTCAGACTTGATTGTGAAAGCTTGGGTACGTTCATTTGGTGTCAAAGCAACGATTTCAAACTGTTCAAACAACTACGGGCCATACCAACACATCGAAAAATTCATCCCACGTCAAATCACCAATATCTTGTCTGGCATCAAGCCAAAACTTTACGGTGAAGGGAAGAACGTTCGTGACTGGATCCATACCAACGACCACTCAACTGGTGTTTGGGCTATCCTCACTAAAGGCCGTATCGGTGAAACTTACCTGATCGGTGCTGACGGTGAAAAGAACAACAAGGAAGTGCTTGAGCTCATCCTTGAAAAAATGGGTCAACCAAAAGACGCCTACGACCGTGTAACAGACCGTGCTGGTCACGATTTGCGTTACGCCATCGATTCAACCAAATTGCGTGAAGAATTGGGTTGGGAACCACAATTCACAAACTTCGAAGCAGGTTTGGAAGATACCATCAAGTGGTACACAGACCACCAAGACTGGTGGAAGGCTGAAAAAGAAGCTGTCGAAGCCAATTACGCGAAAACACAAAAAGTTTTGAAATAAGGAAGAAAGTCCAAGTGGAAAACTACTTGGATTTTTTCTTTTATTTTCTGAAAATCACAAAATATACCATGGATTTGTGGTATAATATGATTAGTTTTTATGATGAATCAATAAGGGGGATATGATGAATCAAAAAGATTGGGTTGAATACTTTGAAGCGATCAATGGTCGTAAGCCAAGTATGCAAGAATTTCAAGAAGCGCGTGAAAAAGGGGAGTTTGTCGTAGAGCGAAAAGAAGCGCCGACTTCATCAACTGAGGCACCAGCTCCAGCCACTGAAGCGCAGGCTCCTACTCAGGAAGCACCTGTTGCACCTAGTGCACCTCTTTCACAAGATCAGATAGCTTTTGTTCAACCACAACCATCTGCGAAAACCTTGCAACCTGTTCCAAGACCGAAAAAATTGACATTTTCTTTCAATAAGCAAACCAAAATTGGTGTCGCAGTTGCGGGACTTGTCGCAGTGATTGCTCTTGCTTGGTTCTTTTTCTTTTCAGGTGGACCAAGTCTAGATGGGGTTTGGTTGAGAAATACGGATTCAAGTCCGGTCACTTATGAACTAAGTGGAAAGAAACAAAAAGTCAATGGTAGCGAGACCATCAAAAAGGTTCTCAAGGGCAATGAAGCGAAAAAAGAATTTAATACAGCACTTTCTTTGTTAAATGCAACGGACTTGCATTCACTTGCGGATGTCGATAAGAAATTTAATCTGAAGACGACAGAAATAGTTGTTATTAAGTCTGGTGGGAACACACGCTATAACTTGCTCCAAAAAGACGGAAGCAATATTATTTTAAGAAATGATTTATTTGACTTGAAAACTTATAAGTCATACAAAGGAAACTTTGAAGAAAATTTGGTCTATCACAAGGTTGAAACACCAAAGGCCATGGTTGGAAAATGGAAGAATGTGACAGAAGGAGATAATACAACTGTTCAAATTTCAGATCATGGAATTATAAGTGATAAGTATTACGATAACAAGGCTTACGCATTCTATTCTCTAGCTGATCAAGAAAAGTATGATGGAGACACGACTTCTAAAGAAGAGATTGAACACACATTTGAAGTCATTCAAGAAGCGGTGAAATCAGAAGGCTATCAAGTGAAGAGCGCTAAGGAAGTCTATATACAAGCTAATTCAAATTATTGTTTCGTACCTGTCAACGGTGGAAAAAATATACTCGTCTTACGTGGTGGTAATGAATTTGCTGCTAAATTAGAAAAAGTGAAATAATGAAAGGACCGCAAGGTCCTTTTTGTTTCCAAATTTCTGACTGAAAAACTATTCATGTCTAGGCAAAAATATGGTAAAATGGATAAGATGTATCTGAGATGTCTATTTCTTCTCAGACGACTAGAGGTAATGGAGTAGAAAATGCAAAATAGACCTATTATTATTGGTGTTACTGGTGGCTCTGGTGGTGGAAAGACCAGTGTGTCTCGTGCCATTTTGGCCAATTTCCCGAATGAAAAGATTGCCATGATTGAGCATGATTCTTATTACAAGGACCAAAGTCATTTGACCTTTGAGGAGCGGATTAAGACTAACTATGACCATCCTTTTGCCTTTGATACGGACTTGATGATTGCGCAGATCAATGAACTCTTGGAGGGTCGTCCGGTAGATATTCCAACTTATGACTATGCAGAGCATACGCGCAGTAGCAAGACCTATCGTCAGGAACCACAAGATGTCTTCATCGTGGAAGGAATCTTAGTCCTTGAAGACAAGCGCCTTCGGGACTTGATGGATATCAAGATTTTCGTTGATACCGATGATGATGTGCGGATCATTCGCCGTATCAAGCGCGATATGGAGGAGCGTGGCCGGAGTCTCGATAGCGTCATTGAGCAATATCTTGGTGTGGTAAAACCGATGTACCACCAGTTCATCGAGCCAACCAAGCGCTATGCGGACGTGATCATTCCTGAGGGTGTAACCAATACGGTTGCGATTGACTTGATCACAACCAAGATTGAAAAAATCCTCAACGAAGCGCGTGAAGGAAAATAAAAATAGGGAGAAAGAGGGAAATCGATCTCCAATCCAATAACAATAGTTGGAATTACGGAATGTCGCAGTAGTTGGTGAGGCTCTTCATTCGCTAAAAGACTCGGAAGAGTTCTCCATCAATGTTGCGGGGGTGGTACGAAAAACGTTATGTAACGTTCTGTACCGCTCCCTCTTTTTCCTAGGGAGAATGGAAATGAAAAGGGAGTTTCATTCGCGGACCAAGGCGTTCGCTTGTTTATTGACCATGTGTGCTGGTTTTTCAGATGCCTATACCTTTATCTGTCGGGGTGGGACCTTGGCGGCAGGACAGACAGGGAATGTGGTCTTTCTATCGGTCGGCTTGATTGGGCAGCAGATCTCAGATGTAGAAGTGAAGTTAGCGACCATGCTGGCCTTTATGCTGGGAATCTTTTTGATGACGGTCTTGCGTCGCTTGATTGACAACTCAGTTTGGCGCCTCAGTACCTTAGTACCCTTTATCCTCACAACTTTGGTGACGGGATTTTTGCCAGCATCGGTAAAAAATGTCTTCATCGTGCCTTTTTTTGGACTGAGTTTGGGAATCGTAGCGACCTCTTTTGGAGAAGTGGATGGCTATGCCTATAATCATTCCTTTATGACGGGAAATCTCAAGAAAACCATGGTGGCTTATGGGAATTTTGTCAGAGAAAAGGAGAAGAAATTCCTTTGGGAAGCCATTTTTATGACCTGCTTGATCGGGAGTTTCGTCTTTGGGGCCATTTTTTCGACCTATTTGATCCAGTTTTATGGATTAGAGACCATCTGGCTGGTGTCCATCATCTTGACTATCTTTTTAATCTATCGTGCCATTCAATATTTTGAAGTCTTTCACTTCAATCGGCGACATGAATAGATAAAATAATTTTTAGAAGAATGAGTTAAATGATTTTGCAAAGAAATAAAACTGGGATTTCATTTTTTAAATGAATCAAGAATATATTGAAACTTTCCGCCGTGAGAAAAGTGCTAGAAACACGATTGTTTCTAGCACTCGGAATTATTGAGACCTTAGGCTCAATAATTAGTCATGGAACTTCTTCGAAGTTCGCTAACGTCCGTCCTCACCTAAGGAAAGTTTTTCAGATAACTTTATCTATATTCCAGAGGCTGGGACAAAAGTCCTAGCCTCTCAATTATTTTTGGATTGTCGAGCAAGACGCAGTGGTTGAGTAGGCTCTACTACGCTGATTTCATCAGCTTTTACAGCCCTACTCAACTGTGCGGAGGTGGGACGACGAAATCGAATTCTAACGAATGACCGATTTCTGTCC
>JAWDWJ010000027.1:0-25887 GCA_032477695.1 Streptococcus parasanguinis | reverse complement strand
TCCGCACAGTTGAGTAGGGCTGTAAAAGCTGATGAAATCAGCGTAGTAGAGCCCACTCAACCACTGCGTCTTGCTCGACAATCCAAAAACAATTAAGAGGCTAGGACTTTTGTCCCAGCCTCTTGACGGACCTTCCCATAGGATGGTTTAGTCCAATTTATTATTGGCCATGATTTCATCAATAAAGCCATATTCAAGTGTTTCTTGCGCGCTCATCCAATTGTCACGTTCCGCATCAGCATGCACTTTTTCGATCGGTTGACCTGAATTTTCCGCAAGGATTTTTTCCAAGTTGTTCCGTGTTTTGAGCAAGTGTTCTGCTGCGATCGCCATATCGGTTTGTTGGGTACCACCACCAGTACCACCCATTGGTTGGTGAATCATGTACTCGGCGTTTGGCAACATGAAGCGTTTGCCCTTCGCACCGCTTGAAGCGATAATTGTTCCCATAGATGCTGCCATCCCCATAACAATGGTTTGGACATCTGACTTGATAAAGTTCATAGTATCTACGATGGCAAGACCTGCTGAGACAGAGCCACCTGGGGTATTGATATACATATAGATATCTTTTGTATTATCTTGGGCATCCAAGAAGAGCAATTGAGCGATAATGGAGTTAGCCATTTGGTCCTCAACTGGTCCTGTTACCATGATAATTCGATCTTTCAACAGACGGGAATAAATATCGTAAGAACGTTCTCCACGACTGGTTTGTTCAATAACTACTGGAATCATCTATTCTTCTCCTTTAGTATCCATTCATTCTCACGATTCGTGAGGTTCAAAGTATATGTGCTATTATAAACCAATGGTCAAAAAAGGTCAAATCTTAAGCACCTTTCGTACGAATCATGAATGGCTTCTTATTTGGTACCGAATAAACGGTCACCTGCATCTCCAAGACCAGGAACAATGTAGCCATGTTCATTCAAATGATCATCGAGGGCTGCTGTAAAGATATCAACATCTGGGTGAGCTTCTTGAAGAGCTTTCACCCCTTCTGGCGCTGATACTAGGCAGACAAACTTGATATGGCTAGCGCCACGTTTTTTCAAGGAATCAATCGCTAGAATAGCGGATCCACCCGTAGCAAGCATCGGGTCTACTACAAAGATACGACGTTGATCAATATCTTCTGGCAATTTCACCAAGTATTCAACTGGTTTCAAGGTTTCTTCATCACGGTACATCCCGATATGGCCAACCTTGGCTGCTGGCACCAAACTCAAGAGGCCATCAACCATCCCAATCCCTGCACGAAGAATGGGAACAATAGCCAATTTTTTCCCTGCGATTTGCTTTTGAACGGTTTTGGTTATAGGAGTTTCAATTTCAACGTCCTCAAGAGGTAATTCACGCAAAACTTCGTAGCCCATCAACATAGCAATCTCATCTACCAATTCACGAAAGGCCTTCGTAGAGGTATCTGTTCGACGGAGAATAGACAATTTGTGTTGAATGAGTGGATGTGTAATAACTTCTAGTTTTCCCATTTTTGAGATCCTTCTTTCTAAGCTGCTATCTTTTAAAAAGGAGCTTGGATTGAGGAAGAGTCAAACTTTCCCTCTTTCTGTTACTCCTTTTTTGATACGCGCAACACGTGGAAATCTTCATTTCCAACTTTATATTCGTCTTATTATACCAAATTTCACCAAAAAAAGAGAGCCCTTACACTTAATTTTTTAAAGTTCGGACTCACTCTTTCTATCAATCAATTACAACCATTCTTTGTACTTCTTAATATAGATACGTTTGACAACCGTCACACTCAGCATATAGAGGACGATAATCGCAAACAATAGAACAAAGTACAATCCATTTAGTTGGCTCAACTTCAAGATAGAAGCCAAAGGACTATATGGAAGGGAGGTTACAAAGAAGGCTGCTGCTAGGGTCGTCACCACGACTGAGAAGGCTGGACGACTTTGGATAAATGGCAGTTTTGGTGAACGCAACATATGGATAACCATGGTTTGAGACCACATGGATTCGATAAACCATCCAGTTTGGAACACCATGATAAAGGCTGCTGCATCTGCTGCTCCATGGTTGTACCCATGACCTAAAATCATTGGGACAACAAGGAAGTAAAGAAGCATGTAGGTAATAATATCAAATACAGATGAAATTGGACCAATCCAGGCCATGAAGCGCATAATAGAATTGGCTTCCCAGATACGGGGTTTCTTGAGGAATTCCTTGTCGACATTGTCAAAAGGAAGGGCGATACAAGAAAGATCATAGATGAGATTGAGCACAATCAAATGAACGGGCGCCATTGGAAGGAAAGGTAAAAAGATGCTAGCAAAGAGAAGAGAAAAGATGTTCCCGAAGTTAGAAGAGACCGTCATCTTGATGTACTTGGTCATATTGGCATAGACCTTGCGGCCTTCGACCAAGCCTTTTTCAAGAACCATCAAGTCCTTATCTAGAAGGATGACATCTGCTGTTTCCTTGGCAATATCCACAGCGGTATCCACGGAGATCCCAACGTCTGAGACCTTCATGGATGGAGCATCGTTGATACCATCTCCCATGTAACCAACCTTGTGGCCATTGTTCTTGAGACAGAGGATGATCCGCGCTTTTTGATCGGGTGATAATTTGGCAAAGACCGTTGTTGTTTCCACAACTTGTGCTAACTCTTGGTCAGTCATCGTATCGATTTCGCTTCCCAAAAGAATCCGCTCGACATCTAGTCCTACTTTTTCACAGACAGCTTGGGTGACCTTTTCATTGTCCCCAGTTAAGATCTTGGTGGTTACCCCATATTCTGCAAGAGCTTTGATTGCTGGAGCTGCAGAAGGTTTTGGTGGATCAAGAAAGGCAAGGTAACCGGTTAGGATCATGTCTCGTTCATCTTCAACACTAAAGATGTCATTTTCGTCCAAGTCGGTTTTGTAGCTGACGCCCAAAACACGAAGACCTTGTTCATTTAACTGAGCAACTTCAGCGAGGACCTCTTGACGGACCTCGTCTGTTAATCGTTTGATATCACCCTTGTATTCAACATAAGTCGATACAGAAAGCATTTCTTCCAAGGCACCCTTGGTCACCATGCTGACCACACCGTCTTCGTCTTTGACAATGACACTCATGCGACGACGTTCAAAATCAAAGGGTAATTCATCAATCTTATGGAATGTTTGATCCAGATCGCGAACAATCTCATGTTTCTTGGCTTCTTTCTGGGTCCGATTGATAATCGCCCGGTCCATCAAATTTTTTAGCCCGGTTTGGAAATAGGAATTCAAGTAAGCCCGACGAAGAACTGATAGATCCAATTCGCCATGGATATCAAGCGGATACTCCAAAACGATTTCATCTTGGGTCAAGGTACCTGTCTTATCTGTACACAAAATATCGATAGCGCCAAGGTCTTGGATGGCATTGAGTTTTTTGATAACGACTTTTTCTTTTGCCATAATGATGGAGCCCTTAGCAAGACTCGCTGTAATAATCATCGGCAGCATTTCCGGAGTCAAACCAACCCCAACGCTGAGGGCAAAGACACCCGCTTCTAACCAGTCCCCATCTGTGAGGCCATTGATCACAAAGACAATGGGCACCATCACTAACATGAGCCGAATCAAGAGCCAAGAGATGGTATTCATTTCTCTCTCAAATGAGGTTGGTTCGTCATAAGTGTTGATGGTTTGCTCAATAGCTCCCATCATGGTTTCATCTCCCACGACCAAGACCAAGGCTGTCGCCCGTCCGGAGATGACATTGGTCCCCATAAAGGCCAAACTTTCACTTTCCAAGAGACTATCTAGATTTTGACTGTCAGCTTTTCTGAGACAAACCTTTTCAACAGCATCACTTTCCCCTGTGAGGCCAGATTGTTGGACAAAGAAGTCACGGGAATCAATCAAGACCACATCTGCTGGAATCATATCGCCGGCACTTAGTTTGATCACATCTCCTACGACGATTTCATCGATCGGAATTTCTTGTTCTGATCCATCACGCAGAACGGTCGCTGTATTGACAATCATACGTGATAAGTTGCTAGCTGCTTTGTCGCTCCGCAATTCTTGAATGAAGCGGATACCACCAGAGATCAAGACCAAGGTCACAATGATGATGGAGGTCGTTGGATCCTGTTCACCTGGTTTTGCTAGCCAGACATTGGTGATGAAGGAAACCAGCGCAATGACCAACAAAATCACTGTAAAAGGATTGATGATCGATTCGTAGATCTTTTTGATCATGGAATCTTCTTGACCTTTTGTGATGACATTTTCGCCATAGGCATCGCGGTTTTCTTCTACTTGATCGTCAACCAAACCAAGGGCACTGGTTTTGTAGGTGGCAAAGGTGCTTTCAAGTGGTTCTTGAAGAGCGGCAATGAGTCTTTCTTTATTTGTTTGCATTGGTATCTCCTTTTTCAATCAGGAGCCAATCACTTTTGGAGTCCCTACGACACAAATCAGCGATTGGCTGGTTCGGTGCGGTTCGGGATGATCGTCGATTTGTATCATAGCTCTCTCCTTTCTCTTTTCTTGGTAAGGCATAAAAAAGAGTCCTACCCTCGATCGGTAGGACTCATGAAACTTGTCATTTATTTTTCAATCAAAACTCTCAAAAAACTGACCGTCCAAGCTTTAGCTCCGCAAGGCAATGAAATGAGCTTAGTCTTGACCTTTGCGATCAGGACTGTTGACCAACGAGTAGTGTCTCCACTGCTTTGCGGTAGTCATCCGTATCCTTGTGGTAGCCTCACCTACCGTATTTCGAGTTTATTTTACTCCTTCACTCACAGAAAGTCAACACTTATTTGTGAAAAGTTTCCACCAAGCGTTTGGTGATTTCTTCAATGAGGGTGAAAGGGGCTGCTACATTGAGGCGAGCGTGCAAGTTTCCTTCTTTTCCAAAATCTGTTCCACGGTTCAAAATCAATTTGGCTTGGTCATGAATTTTAGCATGCAGCTCATCATCGGTATAAGGATAGGCTGAAAAGTCCAACCAAAGAAGATAGGTGCCTTGGGGTTTCATGACACGGATTTTGGTCTTTTCATGCAATTCATCTACCACATAGTCGATGTGTTTTTCAAAAACTTGCTTGAGCTCTGTCAACCAAGGTTTACCATGGCGATAAGCCGCTTCTGTTGCAATATAGCCCAAGCCTGAAATTTCATGTTGATTATTGGCCAATTGCCGTTGTTTAAAAGCCGTACGAAGCTTTGGATTTTCAATGACCACATAGGAATTTTTTGTTCCTGCAATATTGAAAGTCTTGGTTGCACTGGTTAAGATCAAGCTGAAATCTTTAAAGCTTGGATCAACCGTGTTAAAGCTGGTATGACGGTGGCCAAACAAGGCCAAATCTTGGTGGATCTCATCTGAAACGAGAAGGACACCATGTTTTTGACAAAGGTGGCCGATTTTTTCCAAGACTTCACAATCCCATACACGGCCTCCAGGATTGTGCGGATTACACAAAACATAGAGTTTAACCTCTTGCTCCACAATATCTTTTTCCAGCTGATCAAAATCAATTTGGAAAAGACCGTCCTTTTCAACTAATGAATTTTCGATCAACTTTCGACGATTGAGTTTGACACTTCTGGCAAATGGAGGATAGACCGGCGTATTGATTAAAACAGCATCCCCTTCCTTAGTAAAGGCTTGAATAGCTGTTGAAATGGCTGGAACAACACCTTCGATAAAGACGACAGCTTCCTTGTCAAAGGAATAGCCATGCTCTTCTTTTTCCCAATCAAGGATAGACTGGTAGAGGCTATCCGATGCATAGGTGTAGCCATAGACCATTTGGTCTGCATAGCCGATAACAGCTTCTCGTACTTCTGGAATGACATTAAAATCCATGTCCGCGATCCAAGCCGGAATGATTTCTGGATCTGTCTCTGTTTCTTTCCACTTGTAGGTATGGTGGGTCAAGCGATTCGGTAAAGTCGTGAAATCATATTTGGTCATCTTAAGCCTCCAATGCTTGTTTCAAATCGTCAATCAAATCATCCGCATCTTCGATCCCGATGGACAACCGAAGAAGATCATCTGTCAAACCGTATGAATGGCGAACTTCTGCAGGAATGTCCGCATGAGTCTGAGTGGTAGGATAAGTGATCAAGCTTTCAACTCCGCCAAGACTTTCTGCAAAGGTAAAGACTTGAAGGGAATTTAAAAAGTTAGGAATTTTTTTCTCATCTTGAATTTTAAAGGAGACCATTCCACCTTTTCCAGTGTAAAGGACTTCTTTGACCTGAGGGGAGGTTTTCAAAAACTCGACCACCTTGCGAGCATTCTCTGTGGAGCGCTCCATCCGGATAGAGAGCGTCTTGAGACCACGGATCAACAGATAGCTGTCAAATGGGGAAAGAACAGCTCCTGTCGTATTCAAATTGTAAAAGAGTTTGTCATACAAGTCTGCCTCATTTGTCACGACAACACCAGCCAAGACATCATTGTGACCAGCTAGGTACTTGGTTGCTGAATGAAGAACAATATCTGCTCCCTCTTCAATTGGACGTTGATAGATAGGGCTATAGAAGGTATTGTCCACCACGACTTTAGCACCTTTTGCATGGGCCAATTTGGCTAAATGAGCAATATCAAATTCCAACATCAATGGATTGGTTGGTGTTTCAATATAGAGGACATCCACTGGATCATGATCTAGATGGTGGATCAGTTCTTCTTCCGTATTGGCATAGGTGAATGAGAAGCGGCCTTCTTGCTCTTGTTGGTTAAACCAGCGGAAAGAGCCTCCATAAAGGTCACGAACAGCTAAGACTTTTGAACCAACAGGGAAAATGCTAAAAGCAAGCACAATGGCTGACATCCCAGAGCTTGTCGCCAAAGCATAATCTGCACTTTCGATAGCTGCCAAAGTCTTCTCAGCTGTTGCGCGTGTTGGATTTTTCGTACGGGTATAGTCAAAACCTGTAGACTGACCAAATTCTGGGTGTTGGTAAGTCGTAGAGAAATGCAAAGGAGTCGTCAAAGCTCCCGTTGCTTTATCCGACTTGATTCCTGCCTGTGCCAAAATAGTATTGATATTGCGTTTTTTACTCATATTGCCCTCCGATAAACATTCAATCTAACTGCTTACTATTTTATCACTATTATGAGGAGAGCGGTTTTCCCATTTTCAAGACCTAGCTATAGTTTCAAACTATAAGAAAAGGCTGGGCACTTTTTACCCAACCTCTGATTTATTTAATCCGGAATTTTTGTCTGAGACGTGCAGCTTGACCTCCAATAAAGCGGTCAAAATACCGTAGCCATAATCCTAAGGCTCCATAAATAGCAACTCCTAATCCGCCTATGACGATGATATAAATCATGCTCGATACACGGCCATTTGGTGAGAAAATCCAGCCCAAAATCAAGCCTGCGATCAAGACTCCAAGTAGCATCACCACCGTTAGAATTGAGCCAAGTAATGTGCGCTTGAAGACGATGGTCCGATTAAACTGAGTAATGCTTTGGATCTCCCGATACATGAGAACAATTGGCACCATTAACGCAATGGTCGTTGACAAAAGTGGCCCATAAGAACGAAAGACCAGAATAAATGGAATTTGGAGGACCAATTTCACCCCTACCCCATAGAGGAAGTAGCGAATAGCTTTGCGGTTTTGGAAGAGAGCTTGAATCATTGGGGACAAGACTGTGTAAAGACCCAAAATCACCGTCTGCAACATCGCTACGATAAAGAGTCCCAAAGCCAAGCCATCTGGTTGCCCATAAAATACTGTATAAAGTGGTTTTGCGACTGCTACTGCACCAAAGGTAGCTGGAAGCAAGAAGGCTAGCAACATGGTCAAATTATCCTGTACGAGCTTGCCTGCCGCTTTTAGATCCCCTTTAACATAATTCTCTGTCAAGAGAGGAATCCCAACTCCCCCAATCGAAGTCGCTACTGCGATCAAGATCATGGTGATTTTGTTTGGATTAGCAGAGAAATAACTAAACATGACCAAGAGCTGTTTCTGACTATAATCTGTAAACCAGGACATGACATTGATAAAGGTCATCTGGTCGACAATTTGGAAGAGCTGAATGGCGGAACCTGTGATGATAAAAGGAATGGCCTCACGGATAGTATCCATGAGAAGCGCACGAGTATCGATTCCTTCACTTCCCTCTTGCTTTCTCAAAATAGATGAGAGCAAGCCTGTTTTTGCAAGGTAATAAAAGAGAACCAGAAGGCTCGCTCCCATCCCGATAAAGGCAGCAAAGGTCGACTGCGTAACAGCCTGCACATAATCTCCTGAGCCAATCTTCATAATGAAGAAGGTCGTAAGCAACATCCAGATGACCCGGATGACTTGCTCTGCAATCTGGCTAATGGCGTAAGGTTTCATGTTGTTAAAACCTTGGAAAAATCCACGAATGACACTCATCGAAGGAAAGATCAAGACAGCCCAAGAAAGGCTCTGCATGATCGGAATCAACTCTTTTCCCCCACCTGAAAGGCTCGCAAAGACAGGAGATAAAAGATACATGAGAATGGCAAATCCAAGGCCTAGAATTCCCATGAATTTCAAGAAGCCCCGAATCAAAGCAAAGCTATGATCGGCTTGGTCCCGGGTATTGTATTTGGCTACTTGCTTGGCAACAGCTACAGGTACCCCAGCTGTTGAAATCAAGAGAAACCAAGCGTAGATATTGTATCCCATTGTAAAAAGACCATTGGCTTGTGGCCCATATTTTCCCATCCAAATATACCAAGGAATAATATAAGCGGCTCCTAGCAAACGGCTGATAAAATTGCTGGCTGTCATCCAGGCAGTCCCGCGTAACATCTGGGCTTGCTGGTCATTTTGTTCGTGACTCATAAACGTCCTCTTTCGTTTCTTCTTCTCTTCATTATAAACTTTTCCATGTTACTTGTAAAATTCAGACTTTCGGTTTACAATAGTTTTATGATTACAATTGAACAAACCCTCAACATTTTAAAAGATGACCAAAATTTCCGAGAAGTTCTAATGAATGGTGAATACCATTACCATCTAGAAGGAACAAGTTTTGATGCCATTAGCTATGATAGCCGTAAGGTGTCTGCTAGCACCCTCTTTTTTGTCAAAGGGGCCAGCTTCAAAAAAGAATACCTGGAACAGGCTATTTCTAATGGGCTCGGCTTTTATGTCTCTGAAAAAGATTATGAAGTTGGTATCCCTGCCATTCTTGTCAATGATATCAAACAAGCCATGAGCTTAATTGCCATGGAGTTTTATGGGCACCCTGAGAAACAATTAAAATTATTAGCTTTCACAGGGACCAAGGGAAAGACAACAGCGGCCTACTTTGCTTACCATATTTTGGAACAAAGCTACCGACCAGCTATGCTGTCTACCATGAATACGACACTGGATGGTAAAAACTTCTTTAAATCAGCCCTGACAACACCAGAGAGTTTGGATCTTTTTGCTATGATGGCTCAGGCAGTAGCCAATGATCGGACCCACCTCATTATGGAAGTTTCCAGTCAAGCTTATCTGGTGAAACGGGTTTACGGTCTTACTTTTGATGTTGGTGTTTTCCTCAACATCAGCCCTGACCATATTGGACCGATTGAACATCCAACTTTTGAGGATTATTTCTACCACAAACGTCTCCTCATGAAGAATAGCCAAGCTGTTGTCATCAATAGCGATATGGATCATTTCTCTGTCTTGAAAGAACAAGTCGAGGGCCAGGAGCACGACTTCTATGGTAGCCAGTCTGAGAATCAAATTGAAAACTCCAAAGCTTTCAGCTTCTCAGCTACTGGTAAATTAGCTGGAGACTATGATATCCAACTCATTGGTCGCTTCAACCAAGAAAATGCTGTGGCTGCAGGTCTCGCCTGCCTTCGTCTAGGGGCGAGTCTCGAAGACATCCAAAAAGGAATTTCCAAGACGCGCGTTCCTGGCCGAATGGAAGTCTTGACTCAAAAGAATGGGGCCAAGGTCTTCATCGACTACGCCCATAATGGAGATAGCTTGAAAAAACTGCTCTCAGTTGTCGAAACCCATCAAACCGGAACCATTTCGCTGGTCCTTGGATCAACTGGGAATAAAGGAGAGAGCCGCCGCAAGGACTTTGGCTTGCTCTTAGAAGACCATCCTGAGATCCAAGTCTTCCTCACAGCGGATGACCCTAACTATGAAGATCCTTTGGCCATCGCAGAAGAGATTAGCAGTTTTATCACGCGCCCTGTCGAGAAAATCGCAGATCGCGAGCAAGCCATTCAACTGGCTATGGCGACAACCAGCAAGCCTGAAGATGCTGTTATTATCGCTGGAAAAGGAGCAGACTGCTACCAAATCGTAAATGGCGTAAAAGAAGAGTATCCAGGTGACGCCGCCATCGCTGAACGTTATCTATAATCAAAAAAAACAAGGCTAGGAAGTTTTCCTAGCCTCTTTCTATTGTTTGATAAACATCAGTCTTTCCTTATCCAAGTCCACTGCTAATTCATATTTGCCTTCATCATTTTTGCGGATATAACCTAAGACTTCTAAACTATCGACAAAGATGTCCTTGCGCTTTTGCTGGACTTCTTCTTTTTTGAGAAATTTGAGCAAAAAGCTGGTCATATACTTAAGAGCATACTCGGGATTGACATCTCCCAAGATGGCATAGAGCTTTTCTTGATCCTCCGTCAATGGGTATTGGTGAGCTACCTTATAAAAGTAATTGGAAAGGGTCTGTGCATGTCGCGCAAAGTCCGTCTCCTCTATGAGAATCGCTGCATTGGTCGTGTTACGGAGTTCCGTTTGGAAGACCTTGGCTTTTAATTCTTGATAAACTGCACTGTCCTCTCGGACAAAGACCTCTTGATCCAGGTCCACTCGATCAGCTGACTCCAAGAAGGGCAGGTTGAGGGTGTAGCGTTTATTTTCTCGAAGGATGAAGCCCGCTTTGATATATTCCTCCATCAGCTTATCCACTGGTTGATCTGGAAATTGGGCCTTGATTTGCCGCAGGATCACATCGTCCTGCTGATCCAAAAAGTTGATCAAGTCCTTGAAAAATGGCTGACGTGTCAAACGTGTGGGATTAATGATTGTAATCATCCAAATACCTTTCTTTAAACTGTAGCTGTGGTGATTGGGCTAACTGACTAGGATTGGTCCCGGGCTGATCCAAAGGAACAGCTAGACCGAGCCCTCTGTAATAATCTTCCCAAAACGAACTAATCTCTTGTTCTCCTTCCCCAAACTTCATGGGAATGGTCTCAAAAATAGGAAGTAGTTCAGCAATGAACTGGGAACAGTAATAACCATCTCCATCCGGGTAAAAGGAAGCATTGTAGGGAGCCCCTAAAAGACTCTCTGCTCGTTTTTTGACCTCTGGACAATCAATCTCCGCACAGCGATAAAGGTCATATACTTTCTCAGCTTCAAAGAAATCTTCAGGGGACTGGGCAAGGACGCCACCTTCTACAGTGGCATGATAAATGAATCCGTCCAAAAAGATAGCTACATGGCTATAGTTGCCAGTAGAGGCCTGAATGGCCTGCCCCATTTCTGTGTCTTCTCTAACAAAGATTAAATCACCATTTTCTAGCACGATCTCCTCCTAGCAAAAAAGGAGTCGAAACTCCTTTTAACGATGGTTTTCCCCATTTATCATTAAGCATTAAAGCTTTCTGTCAATTGTGGTACCACTTGTTTCTTACGTGAAACAGCACCTGGAAGGAAAGCGTGGTTGTTTTCAAGTTTGAAGTTGAAAGCTGCTTCTACCTTGTCCATGTTGGCACCAAGGGCCAAAATTTCTGAGTTTGAGTTGACGATATCTGTAATCATCAAAACAAAGTCAGAGTAGCCGTTAGCTGCATTGGCAGCTTGGATAGCTGCTTCGATTTCAGCTTGGCGTTCCAAAACTTCCGCAATATCAACTGTATTCACTTGAGCCACACGAACGTTGTTTCCGTTCAATTCAAAAGTCTTAGCATCGATATCGATCAATTCTTCTGCTGATTTGCTTGCCAAGTTAGTACCAGCCTTGAGCATGGCAAGACCGTATTCTTCTAAGTTGACACCAGCCAATTCAGCCAATTCAGGCGCAATCACTTTATCAGATGGGTGTGTTGTTGGAGATTTCAAAAGAAGAGTATCTGAAATCAAACCTGAAAGCATCAAACCTGCCAATTCTTTTGGCACTGCTACACCGTGTTCTTTGAACATGCGGTAAACGATAGAAGATGCTGATCCAACTGGTTCCAAACGCATGTAAAGTGGGCTAGCAGTTTCGAAGTTAGCCACACGGTGGTGATCCACTACACCATAAACTTCTACTTCAGCAATATCTGAAACAGATTGTTGGAATTCATTGTGGTCCGTCAAGATGACTTGTTCTGCACCTTCTGCTTTAGCTGATGTGATGACGCGTGGTGCTTCCACACCAAAATAGTCCAATACGAAAGCTGTTTCTTCATTTGGAGTTCCAAGAGCCACTGCTTCTGTATCCAAACCATAAGCTTCTTTTGCAAGATAAGCAAAAGCTACAGATGAGCCGATAGCATCTGAGTCAGGATTTTGGTGACCAAAAACGAGAATTTTTGACATGTTTCTACCTCTTTATTTCATTTATAGATTCACTCTATTTTAGCACGTTTTGCCATTTAAAGAAAGGGAATAGTTGTGCATTTCAATAGAAAAGACAGCTGGAGTGACCAACTGTCTATACTTTTTATCCTTTGACCCGTTTCAGGTAATCTTGGTAACTTTCTGTTTCCATCAAATCTTTTGCATTTTGGACACGTTCTTTTGTCGGTGGTTTCACACCCTCCAACTTGTACGGAATGCCCAATTCACGCCATTTGAATTCCCCCATAGTATGGTAAGGAAGGATCTCAAATTTATCGACATTTTTAAGGGTTTTAACAAATTTTCCAAGTTCGATCAAGTCATCATCTCGGTCTGTCAAACCTGGCACCAAAACGTGACGAATCCAGACTGGTTTTCCAATATCAGATAGGTACTTGGCACAAGCTAGAATCGTTTTATTGGTATGGCTGGTCACAATTTTGTGACGTTCATCATTGATTTCCTTGATATCAAGAAGCACCAAGTCTGTCACTGCCATCAAGCGGTCAAATTTTTCCAAATAACGAGGCGTATTCCGGAAAGGAAGAGCACAGGTATCCAAAGTACAATGAATGCCCAACTCTTGAGCCTTGGTAAAAAGTGCAATCAAAAAGTCAATCTGCAAGAGGGCTTCTCCACCACTGACAGTGATTCCCCCTTTTTCGCCCCAAAATCCACGATAACGGAGGGCTTCTTCTAAGACATCATCCACCGTCCGCTCACGGGACTTGTTGGTTTCCATTGCCCAAGTATCTGGATTGTGGCAGTATTGACACCGCATTTGACAGCCTTGAAGGAAGACAATAAAGCGGATCCCAGGCCCGTCTACTGCCCCAAAACTTTCTGTTGAGTGTACCATTCCTGTTACTTTTCCATAGTCAACTGTTTCATTTTCCATTGAGGAACCTCTTCTCTTGAAAACGTTTTATGGTTTTATTATAACACGATTCCATCTATTTTAAAGAGTTTAAGCTTCTTTTTGAAAAGAAACTGTTCTTTTCAGTAGTTTTCATTGTCCTAGTACAGTTTCCAATATGGGACTATCTGTCCTGTATTTTAGGAGAAAAAAAGGAGCCAGCGACTCCTTTTTTAGATCTTTCTTTTGAAAACGTTAGTAAGTCTTTTTCTTCTTATACCAGACAAGACTCATCGTAGCTATTGCCACTCCAAAAAGAGCTAGATAGCTTGTTTCTTGTCCAGTTGATGGAAGGATTTTCCGCTTGCCTGGTGTCTTCGTTTCTGTTGTTGCCTCTTCCTTGTCGTCTTGCTTCTCATCTTCGTTCTTGCCCTTCTCTTTGCTTTCAGATGTTGAACTCTTTTGTTCATTAGCTTGGGCCTGATGAGGAACTAGTTGAGATCCTGTATTCGATGAGGAAGGGCTGTTTTGATCCGTTGCTTGGACTGTATTTCCTTGTTGATCATCCGTCGGCGTTCCTGGAGTTTGTGCTCCACTAAAGTCGATTTGGACCAAGACAGGATCATGGTCTGATGCACGACCGTGTTCCTTCATAAAGGAAGCATTGATATGGACTGGTTCAAACCTTGCTTTAGCTGCCATGTTGTTTGAGATAAAAATGTTATCCAAAACCTGATTGCTTCCACGGTAGAAATAAGAATAGCGATCGCCTGCATCATGTTGGGCCATTAAGTTTGTTAGTTCGTTGCCAGCAAGGATCTGCGCCGTGGTTGAGAAATCGTAGTCATTAAAATCACCCGTCAAAACAAAGGTGGTCTTCGGATTTTGCTTCAAGCCTTCTTGAACGAATTGATGGATGACACTAGCTTGTGCTTCACGAGTTGGCAAGGTATGTTCCACTGCTGGTTGGCTTGCCCCATAAATAGCATCATCTCCGATTTTTGATTTCAAGTGATTGGCAATCACCACAACTGGTTGACCTTTGAATTCAAATTCAACAGCTAAGGACTTGCGAGTATGATCAAACGATGGGTCATTAGGGGCAATCCGAGCTGGATTTTTAACCAGGTGTCCCTTGTCAAATTGCGCTGCCTCGTTGCTAGTTGCTGCCTCTTTTTTGGCTAAGGTTACGCGTTCTGGATTGTAGAGGATTCCCAAACGAATATTGGAACCAGGCTTTCCTCCGTCAGCGCCATCTACTGGAGCAACCTCCGTATACTCATAGCTCTTGCCACCCAATTCCTTGATCCGATTGGCTAGTTTGCGTCCACTTTCAACACCACTGGTCGTTCCGTCATCCACACTACCATTATTGTCCTGCACTTCGATCAAAGTAATGATGTCTGGATTGTGAATTTCATGGATAAAGGAATTGGCAATCAGCGTCACCTTATCCTCTGGGGTTTCATTTTTGGCATTGTTGGCCGAGAAATTTTCAATATTGTAGGAAGCGATGGTCAGCTTGTCCTCACTTGGTTGGGTTTGAGCTGCTTGACGCTGCAAGCCACCGTCTTGGACCATCAACTGTTGAGTGGGCTCTAATTTATAGAAGCTATTTCGATACGTTACCACTCCTGTCACATCTTCTGTAAAGTAATCCTTGGCTTTTGCGACAAACTGATTCCCAACATAAATCGGGATTGTCGCTGTATTTTGCGCATGTGGCCGTAGATTCAGACCCCCAATATTGTTAAAAGGAAGGCCTGTAAAATCTTCTCCCAATACATAGATATCTCCTTTGTACTGGGGACCAAGGACATGCGGTTTCTTCACCACCGTGAGCATTCCTTCCAGGCTTTCCCAATAATCGAGGGCATCGGTTTCTGGAGCATAAGCAGTCGGATTAGGCTTCACATCTGCTGGCATGCCCGCAGTGATATTCACAGCTTCTGGAAGAGGGGCTGTCCCGTCTTTGGTGATCCAAGCATCGACCAGCATGGTCACCGTTAAACTATTCGTTGGTTCCTTAAAGGTCTTCCCAGCTCCCAAGGTGACTTCTTCCATATAGCCTTCCTTGACAGTACCTGTTATTTTAACCTTGTCGCCGACCTTGACCTTGTATTTGGAAACTACATAAATCCCATCTGAAGTCCGACTATTCCCATCCGATTCAATATCTTGGGCATAAAAACCATAGCGGTCTGTCTTGGTCACCACTACATTTTTGATGGCTACCTTTTGGCCTTCAAGTGGAGAGCGTTGCGCTTCCCCTTGAATCTCCCCAATCTTAACCGTTTTCTCTTCGGTATCCTCCGAGGAACTGCTAGATATCTCTCCTCTATCACTCGAAGCTCTCGTCGTAGCTTCTGTAGTTGTTGTAGCGGAAGTCGAATGATTTGTCGAGCCTTCCTCGCTACTAGTGTTCGTCACAAGTGCTGGCTCTGAAGTCGAGGCTATGGTCTCGTCAGCAACTACCGTGAGGGCACTGTTAAAGACCCCCAACTGACTAGCCAATAAGGTGGCTACTCCCAGTAGGCGAATCTTTTTACCGTTTTTTCTCATGCGTTTCTCCATCCCTAAAAAGTTTTCCTCTTTTATTATAAGGGAATGACTTTGCATTTTCAAGCGCTTTCAAAAATATTTTTCAAAAAGAAAAACACTTCGACCCAAAAAGATCGAAGTGTCAAGAACTTAAGCTAAAATTGCCAGTGTCTGATACGGTTTCAGAATTACTTTTTCAGAAAGCTTTACATTCTCATAGTTGGACAAGAGCACGCGCCATGCTTGGTAGTCTTCTGGAATCGCTACTTCAACTTCACTTCCATAGAAATGATTGAGTACCAAGAGTTTTTGACCGTCTAAGTGGCGTTCAAAAGCATAGACTTCTTGACTATCTTCCAGTGCTGGCTGGTAGCTTCCTTCTGAAATGATCCGCATTTCTTTGCGCAAGCGAATCAATTCTTTATAGAAGGTAAAGATTGGTCCATCCATCTCCTTTTCAACGTTGAAGTCTTTATAGGACTTCCCAACTTTCAACCATGGCGTGCCTGTTGAAAAACCGGCATTTAGAGAAGCATCCCATTGCATGGGCGTACGTGAATTATCACGTGACTTAGCTTGGATAATCTTGAAGGCTTGCTCAGGTGACTTGCCTTGGTCCAAGTGCATTTGGTAAGCATTGATGGACTCCACATCCACGTAATCTGCCATCGAATCATAGTCTGGATCAATCATGCCGATTTCTTCCCCCATATAGATATAAGGGGTCCCACGTGACAAGTGAATGCTAGCTGCGAGCATGGTCGCTCCTTCATTGCGGAAGTTCTTGATATCTACAAAGCGATTCAAAGCACGAGGTTGGTCATGGTTATTCCAGAAAAGGGCACTCCAACCACCACGTTCACTCATTTCCTTGCCCCAAGTATGATAGAGACGTTTGAGCTCTTGCAGGAAGAAGGCTTTATCGAGACTGTTCAAGGGATGGGGTCGCAAATTTGTAGGCAAGCACACTTTGACTTCCCCGTTTCCCAATTAACCAGCTATCAAGAAATCGTCAAAGCTTCTGGTCTTCGCTCAGAAACCAATGTCATTCGTTTGGAACAAATCAGTATCGATGAAAAAGGAGCTAAAAAGACAGGTTTCCCTCTTCACCGTTTGGTTTGGAAAGTAACCCGGCAACGGGTGGTGGATGGTGTCGCTTCTGTCTTAGATATTGATTACCTAGACAGAGAGCTGATCCCTGGCCTGACCAAGGAAATTGCCCAGCACTCTATCTACCAATATATAGAAGAAGACTTGAAATTGCAGATTGGCTATGCCAAAAAAGAAATCTTGATTTCACCAATCGATAATCGTGACAAAATCTTACTGGATCTTGGAAAAGACAAACACGTGGAAACTGTCCGTTCCCAAGTTCACCTAGCAGACGGACGCCAATTCCAATTCACCGAAAGCCGACACAAATTAGACAAGTTTCATTTTGTCGACTATGCAGAACGGAGGAAATAAAGGAGGCTGGGACAAAAGTCCTAGCCTCTCAATTATTTTTGGATTGTCGAGCAAGACGCAGTGGTTGAGTGGGCTCTCTACGCTGATTTCATCAGCTTTTACAGCCCTACTCAACTGTGCGAAGGTGGGACGACGAAATCGAATTCTAACGAATAACCGATTTCTGTCCCACTCTCATTTTATCCTAATACCAATTCATCACTTACCAGGGTTTCACCACTGTTTTGTTGGAAGAGGCGCATCAAATCTTCAACCGTTAGGTTTTTCTTTTCTTCTCCTTTGACGTCGACAACGATCTTGCCTTGGTAGAGCATGATCAAGCGGTTGCCGTATTCAATGGCATGGTTCATATCATGCGTAATCATCAAAGTTGTCAAATCATGGCTTTCCACAATCTTTTGTGTCAATTCCATGACCATTTCACTGGTCTTGGGATCGAGCGCTGCGGTGTGTTCATCCAGAAGCAAGAGTTTGGGTTTGACCAAGGCTGCCATGACCAAGGTCAAAGCTTGACGTTGCCCACCAGACAAATATTGGGTATCGACTTTGAGGCGGTTCTCTAAACCGATATTCAGTTCCTTCAAGGCTTCACGGAATAATTCGCGATCTTTCTCCCGAACTCCCCAGCCCAAACCACGAGATTTCCCCCGACGTTGGGCAATGGCCATATTTTCTTCAATGGTCAAACGAGAAGCTGTCCCCATCTTGGGATCTTGGAAGACACGCGCAATATCTTTCGCACGCCTACGAACACTCGTATTTTTGATGGAGTTACCTTCTAGCAAGATATCCCCTTCATCCACGACTAGATTTCCTGCCAAGATGTTCATCAAGGTTGATTTCCCAGCTCCATTTCCACCGATAACCGAAATGAAGTCTCCTTCTTCTACTTGGAGATCCAAGCCTTTTAAGACATAGTTTTCATTGACTGTTCCTGCTTCAAATGTCTTATGAATACCTTCAATTGATAATAATGTTGCCATACTTTTCTCCTATTTATTTCCTAACTTCAGTCCACGAACACGAAGACGTTTTTGCGCCTCAGGAGCAAACAAGACAATCGCGAGCAAGATTGCATTGAAGAGACGAACCATATTTTGATCGAGATTTGGGATCTCGTAAATATTTAAGATAATCAAACGGTACACAATGGCTCCAACCCCGATGGAAAGCAAACGCCAACCAATGGTCAATTCGTGGATCAAAACTTCAGCGATAATCACCGCACTCAAGCCAACAACGATCGTCCCTGTACCAGAAGTCACATCTGAGAAACCATCATTTTGTGCAAACATGGCTCCACAAAGGGCAATCAAGCCATTGGAAATCATGTAACCCAACATCTTCATGTTATCTACATTGACCCCATTAGCCTCACTCATTGGAATGTTATCACCAGTCGAGCGCAAAACCAAGCCAAGTTGCGTCTTCATTAAGAGGGTTAACAAGATACAGACGATGATCAAGCACGAAATACTAATCAAAAAGACAGCTTCTTCATTGGACAAGCCCAATTTCATGACACTTTTGAAAATGGTACTGGCATCACCAATAGAGAGGTTGGGTACTCCCCCCATGATTTTAATATTGATAGAGTAGAGACCGGTCAAAGTGACAATCCCTGTCAAGAGGGCTGGAATTTTCATTTTTGTATGGAGAACCCCAGAAACCAATCCTGCGATCATTCCTGCTAGGAAGCCCATCAAAGTTGCAAGCCAAGGGTTTCTTCCTGCTTGAATTTGGGAGGATACAACTGCTGCCCCAAGTGGAAAGGCTCCTTCTGCCGTCATATCGGCAATATCTAAAATTCGAAATGTTAAGTAAACACCGATCGCCATGATCGACCACAATAAACCTTCTGATAAACTTGATAAAACGAAATTCATCTCAAACCTCCTATTTTTCTACCTTCAACGAGCTAATATCAATTCCAAGCTCTTTAGCCATCTCTTTATTGGTATGCAATTCTAATTTTTCAGGTGTTTCAACTGCGACTTTTCCAGGTTTCTCACCCTTCATGATGCGAATAGCCATCCGAGCAGCTTGTCTTCCCAATTCCTCATAATCGGTACCAAAGTTGTACAAACCGCCAGTAGCCACCATCTCAGCAGACCCACCAAAAACTGGCACCTTATGGCTGATAGAAACCTGTTTGACAGTGTCCATTGTAGAAGAGATAATATTGTCCGTCGGAACAAAGACGATATCTGCCTCTGACATGATACTATCTGCTGCAGCTTTCACATTGTTACTATCAAGAATTGTTTTTTCAACCACTTGATAGCCTTTAGCTTCTAAGATCTTCTTCGCATTGTCTTTTTGGACGACGGAGTTAGGCTCACTTTGCGTATAGAGAATCCCAACTGTTTTCGCCGTTGGAAGCACTTGCTTAATCATGTCTACCTGTGTAGCGATCGCATCTTCTGACTGGTCACTTGTCCCTGTGATATTGCCACCTGGTTCTTTCAGGTTTTTCACCAATTTCGCTGCCAAAGGATCTGTGACAGCTGAGAAAACAATAGGTGTTGATTTAGTGGTATTAGCCAAACTTTGTGCAGAAGGGGTTGCAATCGCAAAAACTAGATCACTTTCTTCTGCCAATTGTTTAGAAATATTTTTCAGATTTCGTTGCTCCCCTTGAGCATTTTGGAAATCGATCTGAATATTTTTCCCATCTACATAGCCTTCTTTTTTCAACTCCTCGATAAAGCCTTTTCGTGTCGCATCGAGCGACTTATGGGTGATGTACTGGGAAATCCCAATTCGAAAGACATTGTCTTTTTTAGTATCCTTTAGATTGTGTAAGGTCACCAATGATGTTAACAGAAGTCCTACAACCAGGACAGGTGCTAGCAATTTTTTCACTACTTTCATTTATTGACTCCTTTTCTGCAAAATAAACAAAAAATCCGCTTAGATGATACTCTAAACGGATGCTTGAAATTCTCCAACAAGTTACAAAACCTCGGTCCATTTAGATACTAGCTCTATGGACCATCATCAAAAATCTTAGCCACATAGATACAAACAAATTGCTTGGGTTGTTTGCATCCATGAGATCATGTCTACAAACACTATCTAAAGTAGCTAAAGTAAAATTTTTGAGTTGAAATGGCTTGTTGCTTCATGTTTATTTTCTGCTTTCTTTTTTTATGGGTATTATCTTATCTTAATTTTTTTTGGCTGTCAAGACTATTTCAGAAATTTTTGAAATTTTTTGAAAATTCAACTGTTCCTGACAAGAAAAAAACAGAGGCTGGAACACGTCCAAGCCTCTATTTTTTAATCTTCTTTTGATTTTGTTTCTTCATCTTCCTCGACGATTTCAGAAATTTCAACTTTCACCTTGGTCACACGACCATTTTTTACTTTGTCATTTGTCAAAATGAGGTGTTTCTTTTGACTATCGACTTCACAGCTGAGTCGCTCTTTCAAGGTTGGAATTCGCCCAACCTCTGTCAGATAATACCCTGCAATGGTATCCACATCATCACTTTGCAACTCAACATCAAAATATTCGTTAAAGTCATTTAGTGACATGGCTCCTTGTACGACATAGGTATTGTCCGC
Source organism: Streptococcus parasanguinis (assembly GCA_032477695.1). Taxonomy (GTDB): domain Bacteria; phylum Bacillota; class Bacilli; order Lactobacillales; family Streptococcaceae; genus Streptococcus; species Streptococcus parasanguinis_Y. Next base: position 4,905 of record JAWDWJ010000027.1, on the reverse strand, counting down.
AATTTCAAAGACATCAATTTCTGCTTTGTCAGTCTCATCGTCAATTTCACCAACGATTTCTTCCAAGAGGTCTTCAAGAGTAACCAAACCAGACATCCCACCATATTCATCAAGCAGAATGGCCATTTGATTTTGGGTATTGCGCAATTCCTTCAAAAGATCATCCACAAAAATAGTCTCTGGAACAAACAAAGGTTCTTGTAAAATCTTTCTTAAGACAATATTATCAAAGCCATTGATAAATCCTTCGTTCAAGAGACGTTTGGTATGGATGAGACCGATGACATTGTCCTTGTCATCATCATAGACAGGAATCCGTGAAAAGTTTTGCTTAAGGATACTTTCAATGATTTCTTTAGTATCATCATTGATATCAACCATGAAGGCATCTGTCCGTGGCACCATGACTTCACGCGCTACCATTTCATCTAATGAAAAGATCCCTTGGAGCATCTCAATCTCGTCCGCATCTAGTGTTGCTTCACTATTGGTCAGCATATACTCGATTTCATCCCGCGTCATCTTTTCATCCGGATCATCGAATTCCATTGGCGTGATACGGCTCAAAAGGTTGGTCGACGCTGAAAGCAACCAAACAAAGGGGCTAACAATTTTTCCTAATAAAATGACAATCGGAGCTGTTCGAACAGCTAACTCATCTTTCAGGTTCATAGCGATTCGTTTCGGATAGAGTTCCCCAAATACGATCGAAATATAAGTCAAAAACGCTAGAGATAAAAAGCTTCCAGCTGCAAGAGCCGTTTTAGTATTGCCCATCCATCCAGCAATAACATGACCAAGGCTATCTGCAAGACTCGCCCCAGATAAGATGGTAATCAAGGTGATCCCCACCTGAATAGTGGATAAGAAATGGTTGGGCTGTTCCAAAACGCTAAGAAGACGAATGTATTTTTTATCCCCTTCTTCTGCTTTTTGCACTACACGAGAACGATTCAACGATACCATTGACATTTCGGTTGCCGAGAAAAAGGCGTTCAATAATGTCAAAACAATCAATAAAATAAATTCCAGTAAAATTTCCTGACTGCCAGGGTCTTCCATGGATAATTTCCTCCAGTATATAATATTGTATATTATACCACAAAATAGGAGAGCCTGCATTCTTCTATAAAATTTTCTTTTTTTACCATCAAAAAATCAGGAACAAGTCCTGATTTTAGTGTTCTGCACTGGTAAAATCATAAAAGAAGGCATTGAGTTTTTCAACCAGCTCAAGCGATGAGAGACTACTTGTACAAATAAATGGTTTTTTCTTTAATTCAGGCATCATAAAGTTGGCCACCACCACATCTGCATCCGAAGCTTCAATATCATCTACTGTCAGATTGTACTTGATCATCTGCGTAAATTCAAAGTTATCCGTACAGTAGAAATCAAGGAAATCGATCATGGATTTGGCATGGTGATCGTCAAAACGACTGATAATCAAGACCTTAATGGACTTCCGACGGCGCAATAACTGCGGTAAGAGACGTTCCCAGTGAGTATAGACCGTATAGATCATGTGCTTGATGATCTCATCATTCAGATCATGCTTCATGGTCTTCATATAAGTGATGATATGCTCCTTCAAATCATCATAGAAGGCTGGGAAGATGCTCATGAAATCTTCGTTGGTATTGGTCTTGGTATCAAACAAGAGAAACTCAGAGAATAATTCCTTCCGATCGAGATGAGACGTGTTATGGACATGCATCAACATCTCATCAAGATTTTCAATGTCTAAATCATAGGTATAGCATAGATCCTTGAACATATCTTTGATGAGTCTAGTCGATTCTTTGGCATAAGGATCCGTTTCTGCAGCTTCGATCAAGCTTTCTGGACTGAAATAGAAATTCTCTTGAATAAAGATAATAAAGAACTGTTCCAGCACTTTTTCATTCAACTCGACACCCAACTGCAAGCTAAAGTAGCGCAACATCTCCTCGACATTGGTCACCCCTTGATACTGGTCCTTATACACATCATAGTTCGTTGGCATGTCGATGAAGTAACCTTGCTTAATCCGTGACAAGTAGACTGTCAAGAGAACTTTATAAGACCTGAGTACAGAGAAGGTCAATGGATAGCCATAGAGCTTGAAGAAGAAGGTGATCAAATCGGTCACCGCCTCTTCCTTAAATTCTGGGAAAGGCCACTCCATGTAGTAATAACGTTCCGCAAAATATTGGGCATAAAAGAAACGAACGTCAATCTCATCCCCGACAAGATTCAAGGGTTTCAAATCAATCTTTACATTGTATTTGGTTTGAAGCTTCTGATTAATCGTCCGAATCAAGCGGTAGAAAGATTGGTAACTCAAATCAAACTTTCTGCAAATATATTCATTGGAAACATCCTTGTTGAAAAAGAGATATTCAATCAAAGCAAAGGCTTGTGATTCTTTAAAAAAGTGATGGTAAATCACCTCAAGCCCAACCGAATCCTCATAACTGATCTTGATCCCATTGGTAGATGATTCAATTAAAAAGTCATCAAATGTACTACGAAGATTAGACAAATCTTCTTTTAACGAACGTTCTGTACAATCCAAACGCTTGGCCAACTCTTTCAAGTGGAACCATCTTTTTTCCTTAATCAGGATTTCCAACAATTGCAATTGGCGTCTCTGTTTTTTCGATAAGAGCAGTCTCATCTTTTCCTACCTTTTCATATTTTCTTTCAAAATCACTTATATTTTAACACATTTCATAGCACTTGTTGACTTTTTTCCAGCATTTTTCAAAAAAATGTACAAAAAAGACTCTAAGGCCCATATAGGCGCTAGAGTCTATGATTTATTAATGATACCAAATTCTTCTTTTTTCTTCTGTTCCTTAGCAGCACGGTGGTTATCATAAAGATTCACCAAGAATTTTACAATTTCTTTTCCAATCGAATAGACTGGAATCGCAACGACCATCCCGATAATGCCGTAAATATTACTTGAGAGCAATAAGAGAACCATAATGGTAATCGGGTGAACCTTCATCACGCCTCCAACGATACGCGGATAAAGAATATTCCCATCGATCTGCTGGATAATCAACATGTAAATGACTGCTTTGATCATCATATCCATATCTGTGAAGGCATAGGTGATGATCATCGGAATCAACCCGATGGTTGGTCCTACATATGGAATGAGGTTGGCTAATCCAGAAAAAATGGCAAAGACCAAAGCGTACTTCAATCCAATAAAACTATAGCCAATGTAGGCTAGGGTTCCAATGATAAAGGCATCGATCGAAATCCCACTAATATAGCGAGAGACCGTTTCATTCAAACTAATCAAGAGGCTTGAAATGTGGAGTTTGTCATTGCGTAAAATGGTCCGCTCCAACATCGGTAATAACTTCTTCCCATCGACCAAGAAATAAACCAAGAAGACAGGGGTCATGATCAAGATAAAGACCGTATTGACAATGGTGTTAACCACACTTCCTAAACTGTTGGTCACACTATTCAAGAGATTTTGTAGGATATCCATATAAGAGAGATTCAACTGCTGAATCGTCGACTGGATATTCACATTTTGGAACAAAGGATTGGTCGAGAGTTTTCGAACCAAACTTTGAACTTCCCAGTAAAGTCCTTGAGTTGAATTGATCAAGCTGGTTAACTGATTGATCAAGATAGGGAGCAGATAAAAGATCCCTAAGCCAATGATCCCAAACAAGAGGACTAAGGTGATCAAAATCCCAAACACACGCTTGATTTTTAAGTGTTTTTCCAACAATTCAACAATCGGATTGGTAATGTAATATAAAAAACCTGCAATTAAAAATGGTAAGAGGATGGTATTCAGAACAGATACAAATGGAGAAATTAAAGTCCCCATTGATTTCCAAATATAGAAAATCACCGTCAATAATAAGATCTCACATGTCCAGAATAACAATTTACTATTTCGAAACATTCCTTACCTCCTGTTTTCTATTCTACCATATTTTATGATAGAATAAAGGAGATTTTAATCAAAAGGATGAAGTTATGAAGAATTTGATTGAACTACAAGACGTCAATTTGATCCGCAATGGAAAAGCCCTTTTAAAAGAGATTAACTGGCAAGTAAAAGAAAATGAATATTGGGCCATTTTAGGCTTAAATGGAGCAGGAAAATCGACTCTCCTCAAACTGCTCATGTCTGAATACTGGGCTAGTTCTGGCCAGGTAACGGTCCTTGGAACCCGCTTTGGCGAAGGGGGTATTCCTGAGTTGCGTAAGCGTATTGGGATCGTTAGCTCCTTTATTTCAGAAAGACTGCCAGAGCATCTTTTGACAGAACAAATTGTCCTAACTGGTCAATACAAGAGTAGTATTTTATATGCTGCATACGGGGAGGAAGAACTAAACTGGGCACGGGATATGCTAACTTCAATTGGTGCTAGCGCTTTGATCGGTCGCAAATACCGGGAGCTCTCCCAGGGAGAAAAGCAGACTGTCCTCATTGCACGAAGCCTCATGGACCAGCCAGATCTGATCATTTTTGACGAAGCTTCTAGTGGATTGGATCTCTTTGCCAGAGAAAAACTCCTCCGTCAGATCCATCATATCAAACAACTGGATCACGCGCCTACCATGATCTACGTCACCCACCATGCCGAGGAAATTACAAAAGACATGACCCATGTCCTCTTACTCAAACATGGCCAAGTGGTCGAGCAAGGGCCAAAGGAAAAGATCCTAACTCCCCATGTCCTAAGCCAATTTTATGAAGCACCAGTATCCCTTATTAATCTGGGTGACGAGCGACTCTTTGTCAAACCAGAAATCAGACACTGAAAAGAAAGTGAATAAAGCAAAAAGAGAGTGGGACAGAAATCGGTAATTCGTTAGAATTCGATTTCGTCGTCCCACCTCCGCACAGTTGAGTAGGGCTGTAAAAGCTGATGAAATCAG
>JAWDWJ010000026.1:0-27878 GCA_032477695.1 Streptococcus parasanguinis | reverse complement strand
AATAGCTAAACCAAACCCCAGTCCAATAATCGGTGTCATAAGAGGGGAAATCAGCATGGCTCCAATAATGACAGCTGTTGAATTCATATTTAGACCTATCGAGGCAATAAAAATCGAACACATCAAAATCACTGTATCTCTTAATCGAACATGAAGGTCATCATATAGTTTCTCGCGGAATTCACGTGTTGAATAGTTTCCGGACATTGGTTACTCCTTTTATTTCATATAATCTTGTTTCTGCATGGATGATGGTAGAGAGACTTCTGTCCAAACTGACATGTTTTTAATTCTCATTTGTAATTCTTTTGAACATTATCTTTTAAATATCCATCAGTCCATCCTGCATATTATATCAAAAAATTTACAGTCTTTCTCTGAAGAAATCAATTAATTTAAAAGATAGAGAATGGAAGAAATTTTTGTATCCTTATCTGAAGAAGAAAAACGTTATCTCCTCTGAAAGTAGATACCGTTTTGATGTTTAAACATGATGAGTTTGTAGCAGCAATCCTAGCAGATATCGCCAACAAATCACGTGTTGAGAAATAATGAAAATTCGATTTCGTCGTCCCACCTCCGCACAGTTGAGTAGGGCTGTAAAAGCTGATGAAATCAGCGTAGTAGAGCCCACTCAACCACTGCGTCTTGCTCGAAAATCCAAAAACAATTAAGAGGCTATGATTTCTGTCCCACTCTCACTTTTCTCATGACGGAAAGTTTTTAATAAATGATTCATTCATTCTAACAAGTAGGAAATTAACTTTTTTTAGAATCATTCAAGTGATTTTATCTTCTACATATCATTCGTTTTTTCTGAGACGGAGATTTTAACTTCTCAGTCTTTTTTACCCTTTCTTATTGGAAAGTTCAGCAATTGAGGCTCCACATTTCTTCATAAGTTTGATATAATAAGAGGATAGAGATTGATTAGGAAAAGAAGCATTAGAAACAGGTATGTAAGATGAAAAAAATATTAGTAGTTGATGATGAAAAACCAATTTCAGATATTATCAAATTTAACATGGCAAAAGAGGGCTATGAAGTCTTGACAGCCTTTGATGGTCGGGAAGCTTTGGAAGTCTTTGCGGCTGAGAATCCGGATATTATTATTCTAGATTTGATGTTGCCAGAGATTGATGGTCTGGAAGTGGCGCGTACCATTCGCAAGACCAGCAATGTGCCCATCATTGTCCTTTCTGCCAAAGATACAGAATTTGATAAGGTGATCGGTCTTGAAATTGGTGCGGATGACTATGTGACTAAGCCATTCTCTAATCGAGAATTGCAAGCACGTGTGAAGGCCTTGTTGCGTCGTTCGGAGTTTGCGGCTGATCCTCAGCTTGAAAATGAGGCCGATACGGAAATTGTAATTGGTGATCTTCACATCCTTCCAGACGCTTTCTTGGTTCAAAAGGCCAACAAAGAATTGGACTTGACCCATCGTGAGTTTGAATTGCTCTATCACCTTGCGACCCATGTCGGTCAAGTCATGACCCGTGAGCACCTTCTTGAGACGGTGTGGGGCTATGATTACTTTGGTGATGTTCGGACGGTGGATGTGACGGTTCGTCGTTTGCGTGAAAAAATCGAGGACACACCGGGGCGTCCAGAATATATCTTGACCCGCCGTGGTGTCGGATATTATATGAGAAACAATGATTGATCAACTAAAACAATTTGTAATGTCGTCGAACTTTGTCTTTGTTCTGATTACGGTTGGGTTTATCATTGTGGTAGCCTTGCTTTTGCTAGAAAACCGTAGGGACAATATCAAGCTCAGACAATTAAACGCCAAAATTAAGGATCTGATTGCAGGGGACTATTCCGAAGTGGTCGACATGCAAGGAAGTCCAGAACTGACGGATATGACCAATAGTATCAATGATCTGTCGGAGGTTATTCGCCTGACGCATGAAAACTTGGAACAAGAAACCAAGCGTTTGACCAGTATCCTTTCTTATATGACAGATGGGGTGCTTGCGACCAACAGACGCGGTCAGATCATCATGGTCAATGAAATGGCAGCCAAGCAATTGAATGTTAATCCAGATGAGGTGCTCAATACCAGTATTCTAGATTTGCTTTCACTTGGAGATGACTATGATCTACGAAGCTTGATTACAGAAGTACCAGAGTTGACCATTGATTCCCAGGATGAAAATGGGGAATACATAAGTCTTCGTGTGCGCTTTGCCTTGATTCGTCGCGAGTCAGGTTTTATCTCTGGTCTGGTAGCTGTCTTGCATGATACGACAGAGCAGGACAAGGAAGAGCGGGAACGTCGCCTTTTTGTCTCCAATGTGAGTCATGAATTACGGACACCTTTGACCAGTGTGAAATCCTATCTGGAAGCCCTAGACGATGGCGCTTTGTCAGAGCCGGTAGCACCAGATTTTGTCAAAGTTTCACTCAATGAAACCAACCGCATGATGCGCATGGTCACAGATCTATTGAGCTTGTCACGAATCGATAATGAAACCAGTCAGTTGGACATCGAGTTGACCAACTTTACGGCCTTTATCACCTTTATTTTAAACCGGTTTGATAAGATCAAGAGTCAATCGCAAGAAGATACCAAGAAGTATGAACTGATCCGGGAATACCCGATCACTCCGATCTGGGTGGAAATTGATACGGATAAAATGACCCAGGTAATCGACAATATCTTGAACAATGCCATCAAATACTCACCCGATGGTGGAAAAATCAAGGTAGGGATGAAAACAACAGATGCCCAGTTGATTATCTCTATCTCAGATGAGGGCTTGGGAATTCCCAAGAAAGACTTGCCACGCATTTTTGATCGCTTTTACCGAGTGGATAAGGCGCGTAGCCGGGCCCAAGGTGGGACTGGTCTGGGCTTAGCCATTGCTAAGGAGATCATTAAGCAGCACAAGGGCTTTATTTGGGCCAAGAGTGAATATGGTAAGGGATCTACTTTTACCATTGTCTTACCGTACGACAAAGATGCGATTAAAGACGACTGGGATACAGAAGAGGAAGAATAAGGAGTCAATGACAGAAGAGGGATTTAAGTACAGTATTTTAGCTTCAGGTTCTAGTGGAAATTCTTTCTACCTTGAGACACCAAAGAAAAAACTGCTCATTGATGCAGGGCTATCAGGGAAAAAGATTACGGGACTATTGGCTGAAATTGATCGCAAACCAGAAGATTTAGATGCCATTCTGATTACGCACGAACACTCAGACCATATCCATGGTGTGGGTGTTTTAGCGCGGAAATATGGGATGGATCTATATGCTAATGAAGCCACTTGGAAGGCTATGGAAGGGACCAAGTATCTAGGAAAGGTCGATGATGCTCAAAAGCATATCTTTGAAATGGGCAAGACCAAGACTTTCGGAGATATTGATATTGAGAGCTTTGGGGTCAGTCACGATGCTGCAGCCCCTCAATTTTATCGCTTGATGAAGGATGGGAAGAGCTTTGTCATGCTGACGGATACGGGCTATGTGAGTGATCGCTTAGCAGGAATCGTCGCAGATGCTGATGGCTATCTGATTGAGTCCAACCATGATGTAGAGATCCTTCGAGCAGGTTCGTATGCTTGGCGCTTGAAGCAGCGGATCTTGTCAGACCTAGGCCACCTTTCTAACGAAGACGGTGCAGATGCCATGATCCGAACCTTGGGAAATCGTACCAAGAAGATTTATCTAGGACATTTGTCAAAAGAGAACAATATCAAAGAATTGGCTCATATGACCATGGAGAATCAACTGGCTCGAGCAGATCTAGCTGTCGGCCATGATTTTGAGGTGCTAGATACCTCGCCAGATACCGCAACACCTTTGACGAAGATATAGGATGGAAAACCACCTGCGGGTGGTTTTAAATTGAAGACAAATTCAACTTGAAAACTTTTCTTAGGTGAGTACGGACGTCAGCGAACTTCTACGAAGTTCCATGACTAATTATTGAGCCTAAGGTCTCAATAATTCCGAGTACCTGAAACGTTATTGTTTCAGGCACTTTACTCACGGCGGAAAGTTTCGGTTTTATCTTGATTCAATCTAAAAATTGGAACTCATTATTATTTCTCATCAGAATCGCTTAATTTATTTTACTTTAAAATAGTTTGTCTACATTATAGAACCACCCGTGGGTGGTTTTTTGATTGCTGTTGAAAATCTAGATAGTTAGTAATGAATTTGCTCTTTACCCAAAATTCGTGTATGATAGGAAAGAATGAATTCTGAGTGAGAGTCACGAGAGTAGAGGAGAGATAATAAATGAAAAAAATGATGTTATTACTGGCTAGTTTGGTTGCTTTAACTGCTTGTAGTCAGTCTAAGCAAGCTACGAAAGAGTCGACTTCCAATCAAACGACGAAGGAAACAAAAGTATCAGAGTCTTCTAAAGATAAAGAAGAAAAAGGTTTGAAATTTGTAGTAGCACCTCAGTATGAAGGTAAAACGTCTGATCTCATCGAGCTAGGAAAAAAATTGGTCAAGGAACATCCTGAACTCGGAAGTGAAGGTAATATGGCGCTCTACTTCACGGGAGCTATTTCTGAAGGAAGAGCTGCACTCATGCTGGTCAATAAGACAGATGTAGATATCAAGAAAGATTTAAATTTTTCAATTACGTGGTCTTATGATAGCAAGACTATTTTTGAGAATCAAAAGGTTAGCTATTTCATCAAAGATAGTGGTGAATTACCCTCTCATACAGCAACTATGATATTATTACCATTGAACGAGGAGCAAATGAAGATTGTCGATGGAATGTCAGACCCATCTAAGATGAAGCTTCAAATGTCAGATGTGAACGCTGTAGAGTGATAGCAAAAAATGAATCATACAAAGGAGAAGTAAATGCGCCTTGTTTATCTTACGATTGGTTTTGTGTCTTTGGGATTAGGAATTATTGGGATTCCTTTACCGATTTTACCGACGACTCCCTTTTTACTGCTATCGATGGCCTGCTTTGCTAAAAGTTCCAAACGCTTTGAAACCTGGCTCTACCAAACCAAGCTTTATCAAACCTATGTAGCGGATTACCGAGAGACCAAATCGATTGCCAAAGAACGGAAGAAATGGATCCTTCTTCAGATCTACATTCTGATGGGCATTTCGATCTTTCTGGCACCGATTATTTGGGTGAAGCTTGCTCTAGGGGCTTTGACGATTTTTATCACCTATTATCTCTTAAAAGTGATCCCTAATAAGCCTGAAAATCCAACAGAAGAAAATCCTGATTAAAATTGGAGAATTCAGGCCCTAGAACTAGGAAAAGAAGTGCGTTCGTGCTTCTTTTTTGGTATACTTAAGAGTATAAATTTATTAGAAAGTAGGCTTCCCATGGAGAAATTACAAGCCCTGTTATCGGAACGGTTTCAGATCGTTTTTTCAGATAGCAGTTTATTAGATACAGCTTTCACACACACCTCTTATGCCAATGAGCACCGCCTCTTAAAAATTTCACATAACGAACGTTTGGAATTTTTAGGAGACGCTGTTCTTCAATTAGTTATTTCCGAATATTTGTATAAGGAACACCCAAACAGACCGGAGGGAGATTTGTCCAAATTCCGTTCTATGATTGTCCGTGAAGAGAGTTTGGCTGGTTTTTCTCGGGATTGCCAATTTGACCATTTCATCAAACTAGGCAAAGGCGAAGAAAAATCTGGTGGCCGGGACCGTGATACGATTCTTGGCGACTTATTTGAAGCTTTTTTAGGTGCTCTTTTACTGGATCAAGGAGTGGAAGCAGTCAAACGCTTCATCTATCAGGTCATGATTCCAAAGGTTGAAACGGGTCAATTTTCTCAAGTCATTGACTACAAGACCCGTCTGCAAGAATTGTTACAGGTTCACGGAGATGTGGAGATCCAATACCAAGTGGTCAGCGAGTCCGGTCCAGCTCATGCCAAAGAGTTTGAAGTAGAAGTGTTCGTGAACGGTCAAACGATGGGACATGGTCATGGTCGTTCCAAGAAATTAGCGGAGCAGGAAGCAGCCCGCAATGCAGTTGAAACGAGGAATGATTCCCCATGTATCTAAAAGAGATTGAAATCCAAGGCTTTAAATCCTTTGCGGATAAGACAAAAGTCGTATTTGACAAAGGGGTCACTGCCGTTGTAGGGCCTAATGGATCTGGAAAATCAAATATCACGGAGAGCTTGCGCTGGGCCCTGGGGGAATCCAGTGTCAAGAGTCTACGTGGGGGCAAGATGCCCGATGTCATTTTTGCAGGGACAGAATCGCGAAAACCGCTGAATTATGCCTGTGTCACAGTTGTCTTAGATAACCAAGATGGTTTTATCCAACAGGCAGGGAAAGAAATTCGTGTCGAACGGCATATTTATCGTTCAGGAGACAGCGAGTACAAGATCGATGGCAAGAAAGTACGTCTCAGAGATGTTCATGATTTGTTCATGGATACGGGATTGGGACGTGATTCCTTCTCCATTATCTCCCAAGGTCGGGTAGAGGAGATCTTTAACTCCAAACCGGAAGAACGCCGGGCTATCTTTGAAGAAGCAGCTGGTGTCTTGAAATTTAAGACGCGACGCAAGGAAACGGAGACCAAACTCAACCAAACCCAGGAGAATTTGGACCGTCTAGAGGACATCCTCTATGAATTAGAAGGACAGATCCAGCCTCTTGAAAAGCAAGCGACGGTTGCTCGTCGTTTCTTGGAATTAGACCAAGAACGCCAGGTTCTCTTACTGGACGTTTTGGTCGCTCAAGTAGATCTGACAAAGGACCTTTATGAAAAGGCTGATCAAGAGGAAAAAGCCATTCAAGAACAGTTGGCCTCTTATTACCAACGTCGTCAGATTTTAGAAGAAGATAACCTCCGCATTAAGAAAGCCCGCCATCAGTTGGATGCAAGTCTAGCTGAGGACCAGGCGAGCTTGCTAGAGGTCACTCGTTTGATTAGCGATTTGGAAAAGCAAATCGAAGTGGCTAAGCTGCAATCGAGTCAAGCAGCCCATAGTCGCAAGGAAAATCTAGAGCGACTAGATGCTGTTTTGGCCCGTCTGGAAGAAGCGAAAAAAGAGCTGGCTCAAAAACAAGAGACGCTAGCAACGCTTCAACAAAAACTGACAGAGAACCGTCAGCAACAAGAAGAGTTGGAAAAAGAATTAGCCAACTATGAAGAAGATCCGGAACAAGTCATTGAGCATCTACGTGAGCAGTATGTGGCACTCTTACAGACAGAAGCTGAAAAATCTAATGAGCGGACAGCTATTGAGAGCCGGATCCAAGCGCTCCTACAAGAATCTAGCCATCGTCAAGAGGACTTGATCAAGGCGCAATCCAATTTTGAAGCTGCTAAGGAAAAAGAAGTTCGACAATTGGAGGAGTTGGATCAAGCACAAGCGACAGTCAAAGGTCTATTAGCAGAATACCAAAATCAATTGGTAAAAGTGGAGCAAGCCAAAGCTGCCTACCAAGAGGCTCAAACGGCCATGTTTGACTTGATGGATGAGAGCAAAAACAAACGGGCGCGGATCAATAGCTTGGAAGCCATTCAGAAGAACCATAGTAACTTCTATGCAGGTGTCAAGAGTGTCTTGCAAGAAGCGGACCGTCTAGGAGGCATCTGTGGAGCTGTTAGTGAGAATTTGAGTTTTTCAAAAGACTACCAAACAGCGCTTGAAATTGCTCTGGGAGCTAGCAGTCAACAGATCATTGTCGAGAATGAAAAGGCGGCAACACGAGCGATTGACTACTTGAAACGAAATCGCTTAGGACGAGCTACTTTCTTACCGCTAACGACGATCAAAGCCCGTCAACTTTCTCCGCGGAATCTGGAGCTGATTCAAACCAGTGCAGGATTTTTAGGAATTGCGAGTGACTTGGTGACTTATGAAAATCGTTTTGAACAGATTTTCCAAAACTTGCTTGGAGTAACGGCCATCTTTGACACGACGGAGCATGCGCGTGAGGCGGCTCGTAAAGTCAACTATCAAGTTCGGATCGTAACCCTAGATGGGACCGAATTGCGGACTGGAGGATCGTATGCCGGTGGTGCCAATCGCTCCCAAAATACGGTCTTTGTCAAACCAGAATTGGATAGTTTGAAGCAGGAAATGCAAGCTCTGGATGCTCGTTTGAGAGAAGCTGAGCAGGAAGTAGAAACCAAGGACAATCTGCTCAAGCAGGCGCAAGAATACCTGGCCTCTATTCAAAGCCAGGGTGAGCAAGCGCGTCTGGAGCAACAGCGAGCCCAATTGGCCTACCAACAAAGCCAAGAGCAACTGAAAGAAATTCAGGAACTCTTAGAAGCTTTGAAGTCAGAATTGGCAACAGATGCGACCCAGTCTCTCCAAGAAGAGCTGGAGTCCCTTACCAAGCAATTGGCAGAAATTGAGCTTCAAAAAGAAAATCTGAATCGCGACATTGAAACCATGAAGTCGGATAAAGACGTTCTGCAACAAAAGGTACAAAACTTGCAAGAGCAATTGGCAAAATTGCGACTTCAACAGACGGAATGTAAGAGCCAACAAAGCTATGAGCAAACAGATGCTCGTCGCTTGGAAGAAACGATCTCCCAGTTGGAAGTAGAAGAGCATCAGTTGCAATTGCTGATTGAACAAGGCGAGGCCAAAGTTCAGACAGTGGATGTAGAGCAGCTGGCCAACCAATTGTCGCAGGCACAAGCCAAGAAAACGGACCTGGAACAAGGAGTCATTCGGAAACGCTTTGAGCTGGATGATTTGGAAGGCCAGGCCGAAGATGTGGCAGAACAGATGGAACAAGCTCGTAAGAAAAACGAAGAGTGGATTCGTCAACAAGCTAAGGCTGAAGCGACACGTGAAAAGCATGCGGATCGTTTGAACAAGCTCTTAACGCAAATTACCGATGAATTCATGCAAAGCTTTGACCAAGCCAAAGAGCAGGCTAAACCTGTTGAAAATCTTGCAGCAGCTGAAAACCAGCTCAAGAGCATCGAAAAAGATATTAAGGCACTTGGTCCAGTCAATGTGGATGCGATCGAGCAGTACGATGAGGTGAAGGGGCGCTTTGATTTCCTTTCCAGCCAGCGTGAGGATGTCTTGGCTGCGAAAAATATGCTTCTGTCGACCATCAACGACATGAATGATGAAGTTAAGGAACGCTTTAAATCAACTTTTGAAGCCATTCGTGAATCCTTTAAAGTCACTTTCCGTCAAATGTTTGGTGGGGGTTCTGCTGATTTGATTCTGACAGAGCCAGATCTTCTGACAGCTGGTGTTGAGATTTCTGTGCAGCCACCTGGTAAAAAGATCCAATCCTTAAACCTCATGAGTGGTGGAGAAAAGGCCTTGTCTGCCTTGGCTCTCTTGTTCTCGATTATTCGTGTCAAGACCATTCCATTTGTCATTCTGGATGAGGTAGAGGCTGCCCTAGATGAGGCCAATGTCAAGCGCTTTGGGGATTATCTGAACCGCTTTGATAAGGAAAGCCAATTTATTGTCGTGACGCACCGGAAGGGAACCATGTCAGCTGCAGATTCCATCTATGGTGTGACCATGCAGGAATCTGGGGTTTCTAAAATCGTCTCAGTAAAATTGAAAGACTTAGAAAATGAAGAATAATGATATTAAATTGATCGCTACGGATATGGATGGAACCTTTCTAAATGACCAACATCAGTACGATCAAGAGCTTTTACGCAAGGTATTAGCAAGCTGCAAAGAAAAAGGCATCTATTTTGCTGCTGCAAGTGGCCGTGCCCTCCTTTCACTCAAATCCCTCTTTAAAGGATTTGAAGACCAGATGATTTTCATTGCTGAAAATGGTAGTGTGGTAGAATTTCATGGAGAAGATCTCTACGAAGCGACCATGTCCAAGGACTTTTATTTGGGGGTTTTTGAGGCTTTGAAATCCTCCCCTTATGCAGACCCGAATAAATTGCTTTTGACAGGGAAAAAGGGGAGCTATGTCTTGGAAACAGTAGATCCCGACTATCTGGCCTTGAGTCAGTACTACAATGAAAATATTCAAAAAGTGAAAAGCCTAGCAGATATTCAGGATGAAATCTTCAAATTGACCACCAACTTTGATGCAGCTCTGGTCTTAGAAGGTGAACAATGGGTCACTGAGAATATCCCCGGTGTCAAAGCGATGACGACAGGTTTTGAATCGATTGATATTGTCCTCGATTATGTCGATAAGGGGGTGGCCATTACCGCCTTAGCGGATAAACTAGGGATCTCGATGGATCAGGTGATGGCATTCGGGGATAACTTAAATGACCTCCATATGATGCAAGTCGTGGGCCATCCTGTAGCGCCAGAAAATGCACGTCCTGAAATCTTAGCGATTGCTGAAACAGTCATCGGCCACCATGCGACTGGTTCTGTCCTCCGCTACATGGAGGAAATTGTATGAGTCAGATTTCCTTGATTGCGCTGGATTTAGATGGGACCCTTCTCAATTCAGAAAAAAAGATTTCCCCTCGCAATAGAGCAGCCCTCGCTGCTGCACAGGCCCAAGGTGTCAAGGTGGTTCTAACCACTGGTCGCCCCTTGAAAGCCATGGATTTTCTTTTGGAAGAATTGGGAACAGCGGGCCTCAAAGAAGAGTATACGATTACCTTCAACGGTGGTCTAGTGCAGCGAAATAATGGAGAAATCCTCTCAAAAGTTGTCTTGGCGCCAGAAGATGTCGCAACCATTCATGATGAAACAGCCCGTCTAGGCCTTCCGCTGGATGCTATCAGTGAGGGAACGGTTTATGAGATTCATGCAGATCGAAAGTCTCTCTATTCCCTTTACAATCCCTACCTGAACTTTATTGAGACAGATTTTAAAGATTTGCCATCCACGATTTCCTATAACAAGTGTGTGACAGCCGTCGATCAAGACTTTTTAGATGCAACGATCAAGCAGATCAAGCCGGACTTATTTCAAGACTATGAAATTTTTAAATCTCGGGAAATGTTGCTGGAATGGTGCCCTAAAAATGTTCACAAGGCGACAGGTTTAGAGGCGCTGGTGGCTATTTTGGGCCTTAAGGCAGATCAAGTCATGGCCTGTGGAGATGAAGCCAATGACCTGTCTATGATCCAGTGGGCTGGACTGGGGGTTGCCATGGGCAATGCGATTCCAGCAGTGAAGGAAGTTGCAGGGCTTGTGGCCCCTGTGACCAATGACCAAGATGCCGTCGCATGGGCAATTGAAAATTATGTGCTAAAGGAGAGTGAATAAATGGGA
Organism: Streptococcus parasanguinis; assembly: GCA_032477695.1. GTDB lineage: Bacteria > Bacillota > Bacilli > Lactobacillales > Streptococcaceae > Streptococcus > Streptococcus parasanguinis_Y. The sequence goes on along the minus strand of JAWDWJ010000026.1, from coordinate 16,704 downwards.
TTATTTGATCGTTTATTTGGAAAAAAAGAAGAAACTGAAAAAGTGCTTCCGTCTACTGAAGAAGTGACGGAAAGTAATGAGATTGAAGAAGTTGTCAAAGAGGAGCCGACGACGGCTGTCTCAAATGACAAGGAAGAGCAAAAAATCGCTGATATTGAGGCTTACTACCAAGAGCTTAAAGCGCGGATTGCAGCCACACATCAACCTGTTTCAACCGTCACTCAAGAAGAGTCATCAGTGGAACCTCTTGTTGAAGAAAATGTGACTTCAGAGACTCATGAAGACCAAGCAGCAGGAGAGGAGTCTCCGGTTGTCTTTGAATCCGCTCAAACAGAAACAAGTTCTGAAGAAGTTTCACCTGTAGCTGATGAAACGGAAACTGAGCCTCTTAAAGAAGCAGATGAGATTGATGTTATAAAACTGGAAGAAGAGTCACCATCACCGGACGCTGAGCCAGTAGAAGTGAGCACGACAGAAGAGAATATTCCAGAACCGGAAGCATCAGAAGCGATCGCTGAAGTAGAGGAAACTTCAGAAGTAGCGGAAGCCGAGTCTAGCTTTCCTGAAGGACAAGCTGCATCAGCTATGGAGGAAAGAACTGTTGAAGAGGCAGAGGGGCCAATTCAAGATGAGGTCGCACCTCAGCAAGAAACCATCCAGGAAAAATATGATCGTAGCTTGAAAAAGACACGGACTGGATTTGGAGCACGTCTCAATGCTTTCTTTGCTAATTTCCGTTCAGTCGATGAAGAATTCTTTGAAGAATTGGAAGAACTCTTGATCATGAGTGACGTTGGGGTTCAAGTGGCCTCTAATTTAACCGAAGAGTTGCGCTATGAAGCCCGTTTGGAAAATGCTAAAAAACCAGATGCTCTCAAGCGCGTGATCATCGAAAAATTGGTGGACTTGTATGAAAAGGATGGCCAGTTTAATGAAGCCATTCGTTTTCAAGACGGTCTTACGGTCATGCTCTTTGTTGGGGTCAATGGAGTTGGTAAAACAACCTCTATCGGGAAGTTAGCCCACCGCTACAAACAAGAAGGCAAGAAAGTCATGTTGGTTGCAGCAGATACTTTCCGTGCAGGAGCAGTAGCTCAACTGGCAGAATGGGGACGCCGCGTAGATGTTCCAGTTGTGACAGGTCCTGAAAAATCAGATCCTGCTAGTGTCGTCTTTGATGGAATGGAACGCGCGATGGCTGAAAATATCGATGTTCTGATGATTGATACAGCTGGTCGTCTGCAAAACAAGGACAACCTTATGGCGGAGCTTGAAAAAATCGGCCGGATTATCAAGCGGGTGGTACCTGATGCTCCGCACGAAACCTTGCTTGCGCTCGATGCTTCGACAGGTCAAAATGCCTTGGTGCAAGCCAAAGAGTTTTCAAAAATTACGCCTGTGACAGGGATTGTATTAACAAAGATTGATGGAACGGCTCGAGGTGGGGTTGTTCTTGCGATCCGTGAAGAATTGGACATCCCGGTGAAGTTGATTGGATTTGGAGAAAAGATCGATGACATCGGACCATTCCATTCAGAAAACTTCATGAGAGGTCTCTTGGAAGGCTTGATTTAAAGTCGAATAAAAAAGACAAATTGTTGGAAGGACAATTTGTCTTTTTTGTTTCCTTGCGCTATCAAAAAACCACCCGAAGGTGGCTTACTTTAATTCTTAGGTTCAGGTTTCCAAACCCACTCTGCTCCGTAGTCTGCAAGGAGATCATCGGATGCAGTTGGTCCCATGGATCCTGACTTGTACTCATAGAGCGGTGCTCCATTTTCAGCCCATAGTTTTTCGATCCGGTCAATCAATTGCCATGAAGCGCGGACTTCGTGCCAGTGGCTGTAATTGGTTGAGTCATTGTTTAACACGTCGAAAATTAATTTTTCATAAGGCTCTGGTGAAGCCCCAGTTGCGGTCGCATCTGTTTCGTAATCAAAGGAAATCGGTGCGATACTGAATGTTTCTCCGACCTCTTTTCCGTTGATACTCAATGAGAAACCTTCATTTGGTTGGATGTAGATAGTTAAAACATTTGGTTGCAAGTCATGTCCAAAGATGGAATCGGTTTGCTTGAAGACCACATTGACCATGGTTCCTTTTTGCGTCAAGCGTTTTCCGGTACGGAAGAAGAAAGGCACACCGCGGAAGCGATCGCTATCAACAAAGAACGTACCAGAAGCATAGGTCTCCGTAGTAGATTCAGGGTCGACATTGGGCTCACTGCGATAAGAGATATCTTTTTTCCCTTCGATCGTACCTGAATGGTATTGACCACGGATAAAGAATTTCTTCAATTCGTCATCTGTTGGATTGTGCAATTGCTCAAAAACTTTAACTTTTTCTGCCCGAATCGCATCCTTAGTAAAGGTGGCTGGTTTATCCATAGCAAGCAAAGACAAAAGCTGAAGGGTATGGTTTTGCACCATATCTCGAAGGGCCCCCGAGTGATCATAGTAGCCACCGCGTTCTTCAACCCCCAAGCGTTCAGCAAAAGTAATTTGGATATTGTCAATAAAATCTCGGTTCCAAAGGTTATCAAAAATAAGATTTCCAAAACGAATGGCAAAGATATTTTGGATCATTTCTTTTCCAAGGTAATGGTCGATCCGGAAGATTTGTTCTTCATCAAAGGTTTCTTCCAATTCCTTGTTGAGCTGACTAGCTGTTTCTAGGTCTGTACCGAAAGGTTTTTCAACGATCAAGCGCTCAAAGCCTTGCCCATCCACAATGCCTTCTGATTTGAGGTGTTTGGCAATGGTTCCAAAAAATTGAGGAGCCATGGACAAGAAGAAGACCTTGTTGTGTTCTGTTTGGTATTTTTCATCCAAGCTATTTTGCAATTCACGCAGGGCAATGTAATGTTCGGTATCATTGACATCGTGGCTTTGGTAGTAGAAATGGCTAGCGAATTCTTGAGCTTGTTGTGGGCTATCTGCCAGATCTGTGATAGATTCTACCACGACTGATTCAAAGTATTCCTTGCTCCATGGTCTGCGAGCTGTTCCGATAACCGCAAAGTGTTCAGATAGATTTCCTGATTTATAGAGTCTAAAAAGGGATGGGTAGAGTTTGCGCTTGGCTAAATCTCCACTAGCCCCGAAAATGGTTACAATAACTTTTGAAGACATTTAAGTACCTATTTCCTATTTTATTAACCATATTTTACCATAAAATCTACAAGATTTCTTTGATGGAATCGTTGTTCCGAATATTTTCCGCTTGGATTAGAGGATTTGAGAGGAAAGCATAAAAAAAGCTAGAACCAATGTAGATTCTAGCTTGAAAAGTTATAAGATGTTTGGATCTACAACGGAAGCTCCATCAGAATACGCGGTAGACATAAGGATTATCCGGTTTTGTAATGGTCTTACAATCGCTAATGTGGAGGACAGGCAAGCTTTGTTTGAGCTGCTTGTGGTATTCAATGGACAAGGTTCCTTTAGCATGGATCCAGGTATTGTTTTCGAAATGCTGCGGAGCCCCCGTCGTTAAGAGACCGTAGACGCCGGAATCTGCGATACAGTGGATGATCCCAAAGCGAAAGAGGAATTGGCTGTCCTTGTTATTGGGGTCATTGTATACAAAACCGGTCAACTCGATGGTTTTCCCCGCAAATTGATCTGGATAATCATAAATGACCTCCATGACTTCCATGTAATTCTCAGTGGTCACCTGGATCACTTTTTTATCAACATATTTCTTTGCCGCCTGCTTCATTTCTGACTCATAGGCTGACTTGGTAAAATAGCTACTAGTATCTGGTTTGAGATACTGGGTAGTTGTTCCTTCGTCCTGCTGGATTTCCTTGGAAGAACCAGCAGCAACCGGGAAGTGGTAGCCTTTGGCAGAGACTGTTTGGGAATCCAGTGTCACTGTAGGGAAAAATAGCCCGACAAATAAAGGAATACAGAGCAAGAAAATACTCGCCACTTTTGCCCAGAAGCTAGAGAGATGACTGTGGATCTTCATCTGCTTGACCCAGATGATCAGCTGCACAAGAGCTAAAACAAAGGACAAGAACATGGAAATATAAGCCAAGTAAGAATAGTGTAAGTTGATGTATTGATTGAGCTTACCAGATAATTGCAGGTACATAGTGAGCTCAAAATAGCCAGCTAATATCAAGAAACGAATCATAGCACTACCCCCACAAACCAAGCATAAAGGAGCACAACTCCACTCACAATCCCGATAAATTGCCAGATAAAACGGGTTTTGAGATAATTTTTCATCATGAGGAGATTTTTGACATCAAGCATAGGCCCAATCACCAGAAAGGCAAGCACAGGCGCTACTCCAAAACTACTCAAAAGAGAAGAGCCGATAAAGGCGTCCGCCTCGCTACAAAGTGAGAGGAGGAAGGACAAGACCATAAGGAGGAGAATAGCAATAACCGGTGTCGCACTGATCGAGGTAAGGATCCGTGTTGGGACATAGACTTGGACGAGGCTGGCAAAGAGACAACCAAATACCAGGTAACGTCCTGTATCAAAGAATTCATCAATGGCTTGCACCAAGACTTGAAAGAGCTTTTGGCCTTTGCTCAAGTCCCTAAAATCATGTTCATGCACAGGTTTGCGATGTTCTTTTTGGATCGAATCTGTCTGAATAAAGCCAAGGAAGATCCCTAGTACTGTTGCGACAAGCAAGGAACCAAGGGCGCGGTAGAGGGCCATCTTAACAGAATTCCCAAAGGCTGAGTAGGTCGCAAAGAGAACGATGGGATTGATGACCGGTGCTGTCACCAGAAAGGGAACAGCAGTATAACTTGGGACTTTCTTTTCTAGAAAGCGATTGATAATGGGAACAATTCCACATTCACAGGAAGGAAAGATAAAGCCGATAAAAGTCCCAAAGAAGATCCGCCCAAATTTATTTTTGGGAAGAAAGCGGTAGACCCTCTCGGGGGTGATATAGACCTCAATAATCCCTGAAATGATACTTCCGATTAGGACAAACGGTAGGGCCTCGATAATAATCGAGAGAAAAATAGCCCCAGCCTGCAAGACGCTAGAGGGAAGGTGTTGAAAGAATGTCATTACTTAACCTTCTTTGCTTCTTTACTTGTAGCAGTTTCTGCCTTCTTTTTTTCTTCGGGGAATTCGACTGTTTTTTCTACATCTGGAAAACTTGCAAAGTTTTCAAACATTTTATCAAGATCATCTGTTTTTGAGAATTTAATAGCCATTGTTGGGCCTCCTTTTTATTTTCTTTCATTATAACAAAAAGGAAAGAGCAAGGGGGAAATGGAGCATAAAAGGAAAGATCAATAGGGTTAAAATTATTCTATGAAAAATCCCTGAAACAGAGACCAGAACAGGCGATCTCACCCCTTGATGGCAGCAAAATATGCTATAATAGAAGCTATGGATAAATATGAAAAAATAGCCCAAGAATTGGGTGTTAGCTTAAAACAAATCGATACCGTATTGAGTCTGACCGCAGAAGGCTCAACCATTCCTTTCATTGCCCGCTATCGAAAAGATATGACGGGAAATTTAGATGAAGTAGCGATCAAGGCCATTATTGACCGGGACAAATCGTTAACGGCTCTGGCTGAACGAAAGGAAACCGTCCTTGCTAAGATTGAGGAACAAGGTAAACTGACAGAGGCGCTCAAGCAGGCTATTGAAGTTGCTGAAAAATTAGCGGATGTCGAAGAGCTCTATCTCCCTTATAAGGAAAAACGGCGGACCAAGGCGACGATTGCCCGAGAAGCAGGACTTTTCCCCTTGGCACGTCTCATTTTGCAAAATAGTCCAGACTTGGAAGCAGAGGCTCAGAAATTTACCTGTGAGGCCTTCCCAACTGAAACTGCGGCTTTAGCTGGTGCAGTGGATATTCTGGTAGAGGCTATTTCAGAGGATACCCAATTACGGGCCCTCACCTATCAAGAAATTCATGGGCATTCCCTCATGACGTCAACTTTGAAGGATGAAAGCTTAGATCCTAAGAGAACCTTTGAAATCTATTATGATTTTTCTGAGAAGATCAAGAATATGCAAGGCTACCGGACCCTGGCGCTCAATCGTGGGGAAAAATTGGGCGTTCTCAAAGTTGGATTCGAGCATCAACTGGATCGGATCATTCGTATTTTTGAGGCTCGTTTTAAAACGAAAAATGCCTATGTGGATGAGGTTATTCAGCAGGCGGTTAAGAAAAAAATCGTACCTGCGATTGAACGTCGGATTCGGACAGAGTTGACGGAGGTGGCAGAAGACGGGGCCATTCAATTGTTCTCTGAAAATCTACGGAATCTATTGCTCATTCCTCCATTAAAAGGGCGCGTGGTCCTTGGATTTGACCCAGCCTTTCGGACCGGTGCTAAACTAGCCGTTGTTGATGAGACAGGAAAGATGCTTGCCACCCAGGTCATCTATCCAGTTGCTCCTGCAAAACCAGCTCAGATCGAGCAGGCTAAAAAGGATCTATCCTCCTTGATCAAAGAGTTCGGAATAGAAATTATTGCGATTGGAAATGGAACCGCCAGCCGTGAAAGTGAGGCCTTTGTCGCAGAGGTGCTTCATGACCATCCAGGAGTTCGCTATGTTATTGTCAATGAAAGCGGAGCCTCTGTCTATTCAGCTAGTGAGTTGGCCCGTCATGAGTTCCCAGAGCTAACCGTTGAAAAACGCTCGGCCATCTCCATTGCCCGTCGCTTGCAAGATCCGCTAGCAGAATTGGTGAAAATCGATGCCAAATCCATCGGTGTCGGTCAATACCAACACGATGTCAATCAGAAAAAACTGACAGAAAGCTTGGATTTCGTGGTAGATACTGTCGTCAACCAAGTTGGGGTCAATATCAATACGGCTAGTCCCTCTCTCTTAGCCCATGTAGCAGGACTCAATAAAACCATCTCTGAAAATATTGTGAAATACCGGGAAGAAGAAGGAATGATTCTTTCACGAGCACAGATTAAAAAAGTCCCTCGTCTCGGCGCCAAGGCTGTCGAGCAAGCGGCTGGATTCTTACGCATTCCTGAAAGTAAAAATATCTTGGACAATACCGGCGTTCACCCTGAAAGTTACAAGGAAGTTGAAAAACTTTTTCAACTTCTTGAAATTACCGACCTCGATGCATCCGCTCAGGAAAAATTAAAAGCTGTGAACATAAAGGAGATGTCTACTCAGCTGGATCTGGGACCAGAAACCCTGAAAGATATTATTGCCGATCTCCTAAAACCAGGTCGCGATTTGCGGGATTCCTTTGATGCACCCGTGCTCCGTCAGGATGTCTTAGATATTAAAGACCTCCATATAGGCCAAAAATTAGAAGGGGTTGTGCGTAATGTGGTTGACTTTGGAGCCTTTGTCGATATTGGCATTCACGAAGATGGCTTGATTCATATCTCCCATATGAGTAAGCAGTTTATCAAGCATCCAAGCCAGGTCGTCTCAGTGGGTGATTTGGTAACCGTCTGGGTGAAGAAGATTGATGTGGAACGCGAAAAAGTCAATCTCAGTTTGGTAGCTCCGAATGAATCTGACTGAGTATGTACGCCAAGTATCCCTAGAAGATTTTGGGAGAGAATTCCGCCATCAAGCAGAGTGGAATTCACGTCTTCAAACTACTGGGGGTCGTTTCTTTCCCAAAGATCGACACCTTGATTTCAACCCGAAAATATACCAAGCTTTCGGGTTAGAGGTCTTTCGCAAAATCGTCCGTCACGAGCTCTGCCATTACCATCTTTACGATCAAGGTAAAGGCTATCGCCATAAAGATCTAGACTTTAAGCAACTTCTCCAGCAAGTGGACGGTCTTCGTTTCACACCTCCTCTACCAGATAGAACTGGGCGAGTCAAGCGGATCTATCTCTATCAATGTCCCCATTGTGGCCAAGAGTATAGACGAAAGCGAAAAATCGATCTGAAGAGATATGCCTGCGGTCGCTGTCACAGCCGCCTGCAATTTCTTGAAATGAGACAAGTGTAAGAATCAGTCTTTAGGCGGATCTCTTTCCAGTTCGACTCTGCTAAAATAGGTCTAACTAGAAAGAGGAAAATCAAATGACATCATCATTTTACAAATTAAAACGACATCGCCTGGTTTCAGGTGTGCTAGCTGGCTTAGCTGATAAATTTGGTCTGAGTGTAACTCTCCTACGCTTCTTGTTTATTCTTTTTACGGTTTCTCATGCCTTTATCGGTGTGATTATCTATTTACTGTTAGATACGACCTTGCCTTATAAGGACGAGGAGGAGCAGGAAATGTTTGACGATGGCCCTCGACCTCGTCGAAGAAAAGAGGCCGAACCCATCCATGATCAGAATGATAGTCCATTTTTCTAAAAGGAGATTTGAGTGAAGCAGAAGTTCTATTCCCTTGCTTTTATTCTATATCTCTTCTTCAGTTTTATAGGACAGTTTTTCATTTTAAATCGTTTTTTTGGTGAAGGAGTTGGAACAGTTTTGATCGGAATGCTCCTTTTTCCACTGGGCATTTGGAATAGCCTCTTCTACCTCTTGTTTCTGCCAACAGAAATGGCTAGAAAACCACAAATTTATCGGTTTTCGATTTTATTTCTTCCGATTTTGTATCTGGTTTTGTCCTTGCTGGGGGGAGGACCTACCACCTTTATGCTAGGCTTGATCGCATTTCCTTCAAATGCGGTGGTCTATGCAGTCTCTACCGGAATCAAATCTATGATCAAAGATTTCTTGCAAGGCCAAGGCTAGAGCATTCTTCATATGTTCCCATCATTTCCTAGAGGTTGGAGACCTTTGTCTTGGCCTCTTTTTGCTTGCCTTAAAAAGGAGTTGAAAATGGATCTTTCAAATGATACTTCAGTCTCTCGTCTGAAGAGAAAATCTGCTATAATAGAGAGAGAATTTGAAAAGGGAGAATGATATGGCAGTTACTGTTCGCGATCTACAGGAAAAGCTTCGTCTATCGGTTGTTTATGGGGATGATAAACTCTTAAGCAAGGAAATTACGACTGCGGACATTTCACGTCCAGGTCTTGAAATGACGGGCTATTTCGACTATTACACACCTGAGCGGATTCAGCTTGTAGGAATGAAAGAATGGTCCTACCTGGTGAAGATGAGCTCTCACAACCGTCATCAGGTCCTGCGCAAGATGTTCCAGCCAGAGACACCTGTCATCATTGTCGCGCGGAACTTAGAAATTCCAGAAGAAATGTTGCGTGCTGCGGAAGAGAAGCAACTAGCTATTTTGAAGAGCAATGTTGCAACGAGTCGTTTATCTGGAGAGCTTTCTAGCTATTTGGATAGTCGGCTAGCAGAACGTACGAGTGTACACGGTGTCTTGATGGATATTTATGGGATGGGTGTCTTGATCCAAGGAGATAGTGGAATCGGAAAAAGCGAGACAGGTCTGGAACTTGTCAAACGGGGTCACCGCCTCGTAGCAGATGACCGAGTCGATATCTATGCGAGAGATGAGATGACCCTTTGGGGAGAGCCAGCTGAAATCCTACGCCACTTACTAGAGATCCGTGGTGTCGGGATTATAGATGTCATGAGTCTCTACGGAGCCAGTGCTGTCAAGGATTCTTCACAAGTCCAAATCGCCGTTTACTTGGAAAATTATGCCAAAGATCAGGTTTATGATCGTCTGGGTAATAATGCAGAAGAGTTAGAAATCGGTGGCGTGACCATTCCTCGGATTCGCATCCCTGTGAAGACTGGTCGGAACATTTCGGTCGTGATCGAAGCCGCAGCGATGAATGTTCGTGCCAAAGAAATGGGCTATGATGCTACCAAAACTTTTGAAGAACGTTTGTCCCAGTTGATTAGTCAAAATGAGGTGAAGGAATGAATCCAGTAGCCCTTCAATTAGGTCCGATCAGTATTCGTTGGTACGCGATTTGTATTGTCTCTGGCTTGATTCTAGCCGTTTATCTTTCTATGAAAGAAGCACCTCGTAAAAAAATTGATCCAGATGCTATCATTGATTTCATTTTGATCGCCTTTCCTCTTGCGATTGTGGGGGCCAGACTCTATTACGTTATTTTCGAATGGGGTTACTATAGCCAGCATCTTAGTGAGATTTTTGCGATCTGGAACGGAGGAATCGCGATTTATGGTGGCCTCTTGACAGGTGCCCTTGTCCTCTATCTATTCTCTCGTAGACGCTTGATTGAGCCAATTGATTTCTTAGATATTGCGGCCCCAAGCGTCATGATTGCACAGAGTATTGGTCGCTGGGGAAACTTCTTTAACCAGGAAGCTTATGGAGCTGCTGTTAAAAGTCTCAACTACCTGCCCTCTTTTATTCGAGATCAAATGTATATAGATGGTAGTTACCGTCAGCCAACCTTCTTATATGAATCCAGTTGGAATCTGCTAGGTTTTCTCTTGATCTTGATTCTTCGGAGGAAGCCACAATTTTTGCGGCAAGGTGAGATCACAGCCTTTTACCTTATCTGGTATGGTTTTGGTCGGATGATCATCGAAGGAATGCGGACAGATAGCCTGATGTTTGCGGGCTTACGTGTTTCCCAGTGGTTGTCGATGATCCTGATTCTAGTTGGACTCGCCATCATCATCTACCAACGTTGCAAAAAAGCCCCTTATTATGTAGAAGCAAAGGAGTAATATATGTTTATTGAAATTGCCTACGGCCTCTTAGGCCTTGCCTTAGTAGCGCTTGTCATTTATATGATTTTTTTCCTCTCAAAGATTGGAAAAGTAGTAGATGAGACGCAAAAAGCCATCCAAGTTTTGACATCAGATGTCAATGTCACCTTGCATCAGACCAATGATCTATTGGCAAAGGTCAATGTTTTAACGGATGATTTGAATCAAAAAGTTGCAACGATTGACCCGCTCTTTACAGCCGTGGCGGATCTTTCAGAGTCTGTTTCAGATTTGAATGATCAAGCCCGTCAATTGAGTGTCAAAGCGGTGTCAGCTGGTGGAAAAACAGTGAAAGCCTCTATCGGATTAAAAGCGATTAAGATGGCTTCAAAATTATTTAAATAGAATCGAGGAAGAATATGGGACGTTTATCTAGTTTATTAATTGGTGTGATTTCAGGTGCTTCAGCAGCCTACTATTTATCAACAGAGCAAGGAAAGAAAGTCACTAAAAAAGTGGTGCGCTTCGTAAAAGATTATCAAGAAGATCCTCAAGAAGTACATGAATCGGTGAAACAAACTGCTAAGGATGTTTCAAAACAAGCAGCAGAAGTGATCCAACAAACCAAAGAAAAAGTTGGTTCTGGAGAAATTACGACAGGAACTGTTTTGGAATCTGTCAAAGAAAAGACGCAAGATGTGGTTGAAAAATCTCAAGAAGTCTATCACTCATTTAAGGATAAACTTCAAAAAGAAAATCTAAGTGGCAATGACTTGGTTCAATCCATTCGCAAACAAACAGAATCAGAAGACATCGTTTTAGAATTGGATGAAAAAAATTCTGAAGAAGCAGCTGAAGAAGAAACAAAAGAAGCATAAAAAATGAGGCTCAGTGAGCCTCTTTTCAGATTGAAGATAAATTCATCTTAGAAACTTTCCTTAAGTGAGTACGGACGTCAGCGAACTTCAAAGAAGTTCCATGACTTAGTTTTGAACCTAAAGTTTCAAAACTCCCGAGTGCCTGAAACATAATTGTTTCAGGCACTTTTCTCACGGCGGAAAGTTTCAAAAGATCATTGAATAACTTTAACTCATAAAAAGTATTTATTCTTATAGAATTCCTAGGAAGCCTTTGAATTATCAAACACCATACCAAGTTTTTCTGAGTTACATGAAAAGTCTAACTTAATTTGACAACTTAGGAATTAAAAAAATTCGAGTAAATAAAAAAATCAGGCGAACCTGATTTTATTTTTTTCGTTTATTGTAGTAAATTCGGAACCCTTGAATAGTAGCAAAGCTAGAACCAATCGCTAAAGCAAACGCAAAGAAGGTATTCATTTTTGTTGCTAAAAAGACAAAACTAAATACAACCGTCAACACACAGAAAATAGCGATATTCAAAAAATATAGCAATTCACTTAATTGAGGTGCGGGTTCAACTTCAGGAGCATAGTCCTGAATAGGGGTTTCTTGGGTTTGTTTGGTTAATTCGATATAATCGAATTCTTCATCATAGTGTCTTAAATTTCTTACGGGCATTTTCTCTCTCCTAACAGTACTCTATTATTCTATCATGAATTCAGCTATATAAATGTTACAAAAATGTTACAAATTTTACAAAATGAATAAATTTTTCTAGAATATCGGAATTTTTGTTATAATGGTTCTATGAAAAATATTATGATTACAGCAACAGCAGAGAGTGTTGAGCAAACGCAAGCCCTGATTGATGCAGGGGTTGACCGAATCTATGTCGGTGAAAAAAACTACGGATTACGATTGCCTCAAACTTTAAGCTATGACGAAATAAATCGAATTGCCCAACTGGTCCATGCTGCTGGCAAAGAATTGACAGTAGCTGTAAATGCACTCATGCACCAATCGATGATGGATTCAATCAAGCCTTTCCTAGATTTTTTAAAGGAAATTCAGGCTGATTATATTACTGTCGGAGATGCGGGCGTTTTTTATGTCTTGAAACGAGATGGCTATCCATTCAAAACGATTTACGATGCTTCTACCATGGTCACTTCTAGCCGCCAGATCAACTTCTGGGGAAAACAAGCAGGAGCTTCCGAGGCTGTTTTGGCTCGTGAGATTCCATCTGCCGAATTATTCGTAATGGCTGAGAATCTTCAGATTCCAGCAGAAGTCTTGGTCTATGGTGCTAGTATTATTCACCATTCGAAACGACCGCTACTTCAGAATTATTACAACTTTATCAAGACAGAAGAGTCTGTGACCAAAGATCGCGATCTGTTCTTAGCAGAACCAGGAGATCCCAATTCTCACTATTCAGTCTATGAGGACAAACATGGAACCCATATCTTCTCAAATAATGACTTGAATATGATGACCAAATTGTCTGAGTTGGTAGAACACGGATTTGATCATTGGAAACTCGATGGTGTCTACTGTCCGGGGGAAAACTTTGTCAAGATTACAGAGTACTTTGTCAAGGCTCGTGATTTGATTCAAAATGGAACATTTACACAGGATCAAGCCTATCTGTTTGATGAAGAAATCCGCAAATTGCATCCAGCTAATCGTGGTTTGGATACTGGTTTCTATGATTATGAACCAGATCGTGTAAAATAATAAAAAAACTAGGACTTCTTCGTTTGTGAGTTTTCCTTTTTCAGGGAACGAAGAGGCTATTCATCATATCGACAATCTTGTAAATTGGAGAAAACATGACAAATACAAAAAAACGTCCAGAGGTCTTGGTACCTGCTGGAACATTAGAAAAATTAAAAGTTGCCGTTAATTATGGGGCAGACGCTGTGTTCGTTGGTGGACAAGCCTATGGTTTGCGTAGCCGTGCCGGAAACTTCACCATGGATGAGCTTCGTGAAGGTATCGAATATGCTCATGCACGTGGCGTAGATGTACACGTGGCTTCGAACATGGTAACCCATGAGGGAAATGAACAAGGGGCTGGTGAATGGTTCCGTGAATTACGGGATATGGGCCTTGATGCCGTGATCGTTTCAGACCCGGCCTTGATTGAAATCTGTGCAACCTATGCACCTGGCCTCAATATTCACTTGTCTACGCAAGCTTCTGCAACCAATGTGGAGACCTTCCATTTCTGGAAAGAATATGGCTTGACCCGTGTCGTCTTGGCCCGTGAAGTATCCATGGAAGAGTTGGCAGAGATCCGTAAGCGTACCGATCTTGAGATCGAAGCCTTCGTTCATGGAGCCATGTGTATTTCTTATTCCGGACGTTGTACCCTTTCTAACCACATGTCTGACCGGGATGCCAACCGTGGTGGTTGTTCTCAATCTTGTCGTTGGAAATACGATCTCTATGATATGCCATTTGGCCAAGAACGCAAGAGTATCAAAGGGCAAGTCCCAGAAGAATACTCTATGTCAGCCGTGGACATGTGTATGATCGAAAATATTCCAGATATGATTGATAATGGGGTTGATAGTTTGAAGATTGAAGGCCGGATGAAATCTGTCCATTACGTATCAACAGTAGCCAACTGTTACAAGGCAGCTTGTGATGCTTATATGGAAAGTCCAGAAGCCTTTTATGCCATCAAGGATGATTTGATCAATGAATTGTGGAAAGTTGCTCAACGTGAATTGGCAACTGGATTCTACTACCAAACACCGACTGAAAACGAACAATTGTTTGGGGCACGTCGTAAGATTCCTCAATACAAATTTGTAGGAGAAGTGGTTGACTTTGATCCATCTACCATGACTGCGACGATTCGCCAACGGAATGTCATCAATGAAGGCGACCAAGTGGAATTCTACGGACCAGGCTTCCGTCATTTTGAATGCCAGATCCAAGACTTACATGATAAGGATGGAGTGAAGATTGATCGCGCACCAAATCCGATGGAACTTCTTACGATCACCGTTCCACAAGAAGTCAAGCCAGGAGATATGATTCGTTCTTGCCAGGAAGGTTTAATCAATCTCTACTCAAAAGATGGGGCAAGTAAAACTGTTCGAGTATAACAAAAAAAGAGAGGGTTAAACCTCTCCTTTTTGTTGGGCGATGCGAATATTATTGGGGACCAAACTGATTTTCTGGATCTCAGAAATCCGAATAATCGTGGACATACTCTTTTTAAAATTTTTCACGATCAGTTGTCGGCGTTCTTGGTCATACTTGACAATATCGCCTGTAAAACTCTTGTTTGAAAAAATAACATGTACCCCTTGTTTTTTTCGCAATGCTTGTTGAATGATGTCAATAATTCTCTCATCTTCTAATGGGGCAGGGGTACTGACTTTTCCATTGAAAAATTCATTTGCTCGGTCTTTAACGATCTCGAGAAATTTTTTCATAGCTAAATTCTCCATAACTTGATACAATATATTATAGATAATTTCAACGATTTTGTAAATGATTTACGAATATTAGAGATGAGAAGGCAAGAAAGGAGTCGTGAAATGGCAGAATTTTCATTCCAAATCGAAGAACATTTGCTGGTCTTGTCAGAAAATGACAAGGGTTGGACCAAAGAATTGAACCGTGTGAGTTTTAATGGTGCTCCTGCTAAGTATGATATCCGGACCTGGAGTCCCGACCATACAAAGATGGGAAAAGGCATTACACTCACGAACGAAGAGTTCCAAGTCATGCTCGATGCATTTAAAAATTAAGAAAAAGAGGTCCTTCAAGGGCTTCTTTTTTGTTATAGTCTAAGGCTATATAGATATCAAAGATATTAGATTATCCTAAACCCTTGTTTATCAAGTTTTAGACTGCTATAATGGTTGCATTGATGAATTAATGTAAAACTTATAGGAAAGAGGGAATCATATTGACACATACACATGCACCTTATCGTGTAGACCATGTTGGTTCATTTCTTCGTCCAGCCGCTTTGGTTCAGGCTCGTGAAGATTTCGCAGCTGGAAAAATCAGTCAGGCTAACTTAACAAAAGTAGAAGATCAGGCGATTCGTGACCTCGTTGAAAAAGAAATTGCTGCTGGTCTGAAGTCAGTAACTGATGGAGAATTCCGCCGAGCTTATTGGCATTTGGATTTCTTCTGGGGCTTTGGGGGCATTGATCATGTCCAAGCTGCTCAAGGTTATCAATTCCATGATGAAACAACCAAGGCGGACTCAGCACTTGTCGTTGGAAAAATCACAGGAGCCAATCATCCATTTGTAGAGCATTACAAGTTCTTGCGGGATCTTGTGGCAGATGTAGATGGTGTAGAGGCTAAATATACCATTCCAGCACCTGCGCAATTCTATTTTGAATTGATCCGTGATGCAGAACATGTAGAACAATTGAATACCATCTATCCTGATTTTGCGGCTGTTCGTGAAGACATCAAGCAAGCCTATCTTCAAGTGATTCAAGATTTGTATGATGCAGGTCTTCGGACTCTTCAAGTAGATGACTGTACGTGGGGTGTCTTGGTAGATGATAATTTCTTGACGGCTTGGGGAGCAGCTCAAGGCAAGTCAAAAGATGAGGTTCGCCGAGAACTCGCTGATCTCTTCTTGATCTTTAACAACGATGTCTACCAAAATGTTCCAGCTGGTTTGACCGTCAATACGCACGTTTGTCGTGGAAACTTCCATTCTACTTGGGCTTCATCAGGTGGCTATGCGCCGATTGCCAAAGAACTCCTTGGAGAAGAAGCCGTCAATGCTTACTTCCTAGAGTTTGATACTGATCGAGCTGGTGGTTTTGAACCACTTGCAGAAGTAACCCCTGGTAAAGGAGTGGTGTTAGGCCTCTTGACATCTAAGAGTGGTCAATTGGAGAACAAGGACGAAGTGATTGCTCGTATTAAAGAAGCAAGTCAGTATGTACCGTTGGAAAATCTTTACCTGTCTACTCAGTGTGGCTTTGCTTCGACAGAAGAAGGAAACATTTTGACAGAAGAAGACCAATGGAAAAAAATCGGTTTGATTAAGGAAATTGTCGCTGAAGTTTGGGGCGAATAAGGAGGAAGAAACATGTCAGATTTACTAAGTATTTATAAAGAATTGCAAGCTAAAAAATGGGTGGACTTGAGTCACCAAATCAATGCGGAAAGTCCACACTTCCCAGCCCTTCCTGCTTTGCAACAAGAAGATCTTTTCACATTAAAAGATGGTTTCCATGTTCAAAAATTTACAGTGGTTGGTCAATACGGAACGCATATTGATGCACCGATTCACTTTG
>JAWDWJ010000025.1:0-27381 GCA_032477695.1 Streptococcus parasanguinis | reverse complement strand
TTCAATTCGTTTTGAACCCCTTCGCTTTTTAATTTTTAGGCTCAGGCTAAAACAGTTCCCCGAACTGTTTTACTCTCAAAACTCCCGAGTGCCTGAAACTGTATTGTTTCAGGCACTTTTCTCACAGCGGAAAGTTTCAGTAGATTCTTGCATCAGTTGAAAATCGTGATGATGTTTTCTGCTTTGAAGAAACCATTCTTTTAATATCAAATCATTTAGAAGTTCTGTTTTGCAGAACTTTTTTTCTCCTCTGGAAATTTGTGATACAATGAAGAGAAAGTATTTCAATGACAGCTCAATTTGTTGGCGGATCATTGGAGAAACTAGGTACGAAGAAGAGGTAGGAATGTTAGAGAAGTGGGAGAGTGTGAAAGGAACCATCAAAACGATGGTAAAAGAGCTATCGGCGGCCTTTGACTGGGCTTTTGATCGTCTCTTTTCAAGGATTCAGCTGACCAATGAACAGTTTGTCTATGTGCTCTTGTCAGTCGTTTTTATCGTGGCCAATGCTATCTTGTGGGTGCAAAAGTTCCAAGGCTTTCCGATCACCGCAACCGAACGGCCAGAGGTTGTGTACAAGGCTAAGACACCGGCTGATCAGATTCCTCATACAGCTCGGATCATGGCCAATGGAGATCAGCTCTATCATGATCTGGTCTATATGAGTGCACAAAAAGAAGATGGAAGCTATGATTTTCATGAAAATTATGAGTATGTCAAACCCTGGCTACAAAAAGCGGATCTAGCCTTGGGTGATTTTGAGGGAACCATTAACCCGAATTACTATTTGTCAGGTTATCCTCTCTTTAATGCACCGAGCGAAGTCGTACCAGCCATCAAGGATGCTGGTTATGATGTCATGGATTTGGGACACAACCATATCTTGGATTCAGGTCTAGAAGGGGTCTATTCGACAGCCAAGGCCTTTGAAGATGCTGGCATCACCCCTGTCGGTGTCTACACGCATGAAAAGAGAGGCCAGGCTCCCTTGGTGATCAAGGAAGTGAATGGCATCAAGATTGCTATTCTAGCCTACGCTTATGGGTTTAATGGAATGGAAACGACCCTTACTCCAGAGGAGCAAGCAGATGTCTTGTCTGATCTGGATGAAGAGCGGATGAAGGCGGAGATCCAAAAGGCGGAGCAAGAGGCCGATATCACCATTGTCATGCCCCAAATGGGAATTGAGTACCAATTGGAGCCGACAGAAGAGCAAAAAGAGCTCTACCATAAGATGGTTTCTTGGGGAGCTGATATTGTCTTTGGCGGGCATCCCCATGTTGTAGAGCCTGCTGAAGTGGTCAATAAAGATGGTCAAAACAAGCTCATCATCTACTCGATGGGGAATTTCCTGTCCAATCAGCGTCTGGAAACCATGGGGGATGTGGAGACTGCTCAATGGACAGAGCGAGGCGTCTTGATGGATGTGACCATCGAAAAGGTCGGCCGCAAGACAAAGATCAAGACAGCTACTGCTCATCCAACCTGGGTCAGTCGGACTCCGAAAGGAACTTATTCTCCTGAAGGCTATGACTTGTACAAGTACCAGACCTATATTTTGGAAGATTTTATCCAGGGTGGCAAATACCGCGACAAGCTGGATGAGGAGACCAAGGAGAGAGTGGACACGGCCTACCGAGAAATGAAGGAACATGTTCACTTGGACTGGCCTCAGAGTGGAAAGGAATAGAGCATGGAAGGAAATGTGAACTGGATCCCGCTTGGGATCCTAGGATTGATCGTGGTGATTTGGGCAACCAAATTTCTTACGGCCATCCGCCTCAAGCAAAAGCTGAAGAAGGCTTGGGATGGAGCGCCTTTCTTTCGCAAGAAAGATACAGAAGAAAGTTTGATAGACAGTCTGGCTTATCCGGCTAAGGGAAAGACGATCGACAGCCAAGTGGATGATCAGACCTGGCATGATTTGGCTTTGGATGCGGTCTTTGATCAGCTCAACTATACCCAATCGAGCCTTGGAGCAGAGGCTCTCTATCAAAAAATGCGCCTGCTGGAATTCCAGCCTCAGGATCAGCTTCATGACTTAGAAGCCTTCTTTGAAGAGCATCCTGATTTGCGCCTCAAGGTTCAGGTTATTTTCAACCAACTGGGCAAGAAAAACCACAACATGGCACGAAGTATTGTCGCAAATCCCGGCAAGCATTATGCAGGTTTGCCCCTCTATCTAGCCTTGGCCTGCCTTCCTATTGTCTGTCTTTTTGCCATCCCCTTTGAGCCAGTTGGGGCCATTACCCTCTTGGTGATCAGTGTGGTCTTTAATATCGTCTTTTCAAGTTTGCGCAATTGGTCCAATAAAATCCGTCTGGACAATGTTAGCTATCTGGTTCGCATCTTTGCTTCGGCAGAACGCTTGAGCCATCTAGCCTTGCCACAACAAGAAGAACTAAAGCAAGCAGTCAAACCCTTTAAGAAAACGCGGATCCTTGCCAGTGTCTTACAGAGTCCAACGGGGACATCTGAGATGGAAATTATTCTCCTCTACCTCAACGTCCTCTTTTTACTCCCGCAGATCGCTCAGGTTTATATTTACAATCAGGTGAAGGCTTATCAAAAAGAGGCCCAGAAGCTTCTGGATCTGCTAGGGGAGATGGAAGTAGCCATTAGTCTCTTGCGCCACAAGCGGGACCTAGAAGTGGTCTGCCAGCCAGTCTTTACGGAAACGGGTGGCATTGAGGGAGAGACGCTCTACCATCCCTTGCTGTCCAATCCGATTGCGAATGATGTGCATTTTCAAAAAAATATGGTCATCAGTGGGGACAATGCGTCCGGGAAATCGACCTATTTGAAAACTGTTGCTATCAATGCCATTCTGGCTCAAGGATTAGGCTTTGCCTATGGAGAAAGATTGGCCCTTCCTTACGGACATGTCCTAACGGCTATGGATGTGAGCGATGATATTGAAGTTGGAGATAGCTACTTCATCACCGAAAGTAAAGCTATTTTGCGTATGATTCAGCATCTGAAAAATCCTGGTTTTCACTACTTCTTTATTGACGAGCTCTTTAAGGGGACCAATACCATCGAGCGGATCGGATCAGGTCTTGGGATTGTCCGCTGGTTGGCTGCCCAAAACTGCCTCTACATGATCTCCAGTCATGATATTGAGCTGGTCGCAGCCTCTGGTGAGGTCAATGATAATTACCATTTTGACAGTCGCTATGTGGATGGCAAGATCGTCTTTGACTACCAGATCAAGCCAGGGTCAGCCGTGACCAAGAATGCGGTCAATACCCTAGAAAGCCTGCATTATCCAGAGGAGATTACGCAAACAGCCAAGGACTTGATTGACCAGTATGAAGAGACGGGACACTGGTCTTTGAAAGAAATTGAAAAAGAATGAAAATGAACGAAGGAGTTTGTAAATGATCGGTTTAGGGACCTTCTATAATGCCTTAGGGGTCGTATTTGGTGGGCTTTTAGGATTGCTCATCGGTCAACGTTTATCAGAAGATTTTCATGAGACCCTTCTGAAAGTGACAGGAGTTGCTGTTTTTGTCTTGGGCATCGCAGGGACCTTGGAAAAGATGCTGGTGGTGCATGGAAGTCATGTGGAAAGTCACGGCAGTATGATGTTGATTCTGAGTCTAGTGATCGGGACCGTTATCGGGGAACTCTTGAAGATTGAGGAGGGCTTTGAGCGCCTGGGAAACTGGCTGAAGAAAAAGACGGGCAACCAAGGCGATACTAGCTTTGTCGATGCCTTTATGACCACGGCCTTGACCATTTGTATCGGGGCTATGGCGGTGGTCGGAGCTGTCCAGGATGGCTTGACAGGCGACACCTCGACCTTGTTGGCCAAGGCTATTCTCGATATGGTTATCGTTTTGGTCTTGACCGTTTCAAAAGGAAAGGGCGCGATCTTTGCGGTGGTTCCACTCGTGATCCTTCAGGGCTTGATCACGCTGTTGGCCCATTTGATCGCACCGATCATGACTCCACAAGCCCTTTCGAATCTGTCCCTAGTCGGGTCCAGCCTCATTCTCTGTGTAGGAATCAATCTCATCTGGGGCAAACGAATCAAGGTCGCCAATCTCCTTCCAGCAGTGCTGATTGCCATTATTTGGGCCTTTGTTGGGTGAAAAATAGAAGCTAACCGGTAAAGACTGGTTAGTTTTTTTGCTTGCCCTTGTAGTCTTGTTAGAAAAATGAAGGTGCTCCGAAAAGAAAGGAATTCTTTTAAATGTGATAAAATAAGAAACAGGAGTGAAGATTGGATTCATTTCGAAGGTGAAGGGTGAGTGAGTTATGATCAAACTAATTGCAACAGATATGGATGGGACCTTATTAGATGAACGAGGAGAGGTGGACCTTCCTCGTCTGGAAAGGCTGTTGGACCACTTGGATCAAAAAGGGATTCGCTTTGTCATTGCGACGGGAAATGAAATCCATCGCATGCGCCAGCTCTTGGGTCCCTTGGTCAAGCGGGTGACCCTGGTCGTCGCCAACGGAGCTCGGATTTTTGAGAATGACCAGATGGTTCTAGGAAAATTCTGGGATCGGGAATTGGTGGAGGCGGTCCTTGATTATTTTAAGGGCCGGGAAATTTCAGATCAGTTGGTTGTATCAGCTGTCAATGGTGGCTTTGTCAAGGAAGGCACGGTCTTTACAGAAGTTGAAAAATTCATGCAGCCGGAAGTGATTGAAGCCTTGTACAAGCGAATGAAGTTTGTTCCGGAATTGACAGCCGATTTGTTTGACCAGGTGCTTAAAATGAGCTTGGTGGTTGGCTTGGATCGTCTTGATCAAGTGCGCCAAGAAGTCCAGCAGGCTTTTGGAGATCAACTGATGGCGGTTTCGAGCGGTTTTGGCAGCATGGATCTCTTACAAGCAGGCATTCACAAGGCTTGGGGACTGGCTCAATTAATGGAGAAGTGGCAGCTTCATGCCAGCCAGGTCATGGCCTTTGGGGATAGCGGAAACGACATCGAAATGCTTGAAATGGCTGCTCACTCCTATGCTGTGGCCAATGCAGAAGCAGGAGTCAAGGCGGTTGCCAAACACCTAGCACCGAGCCATCAGGAAGGTGGTGTCTACCAGGTGATCGAAGAGTATCTAGGATTGACCCCCTGGGAACAAGTGAAAGGAAAGAATTAGATGGCGGTACAACTGTTAGAAGACTGGCTTTTAAAGGAGCAGGAGAAGATCGTAACAACCTATCGGGAACTCAATCAAGCCCCTCTGAAGGAGCCTGGTTTGATCTTTATCGGAGACTCCATCGTGGAGTATTTTCCCATTCATGAACTATTACAAAGTCCCAAGCACATGGTCAATCGAGGAGTGCGAGGCTATAAGACGGATCTCCTTCGTGAGCATCTAGACGCCCATGTCTTTGGAACGGCGGTGGATCAGATCTTTCTCTTGATCGGGACCAATGATATCGGAAAAGAAATTCCTCAAAAGGAAACCTTGGACAATGTAGAAGCGGTCTTACAAGCGATCATGCGGGACTTTCCGCTGACCCACATCAACCTGATCTCGGTTCTACCGGTGAGTCAAGAAGAGCGCTACAAGCAAAAGGTCTATGTGCGGACCAATGAAAAAATTCAAGCCCTCAATCAAGCCTATCAAGAATTGGCCCAGGCCTACCACCAGGTCAGCTATGTCGATGTGTATTCGTCTTTATTGGATGAAAAGGGGCAGTTGGCAGAAGCCTATACGACTGATGGCCTCCATTTAAGTGTAGCAGGTTACCGCATCCTAGCCCAAGCTCTGCAGGAGACATTATAGAGACAAAAATAGGAGCGAAAAAAGCCCAACCAGACAAATCTTCAAAGGAAGATTTGTTTTTTTTTTAAAACTTTTGGTTGACAAATGTAAATCTTAGGTGTAAAATAGCATCATAAGATTTACAAATGTAGATTTAGAAAGGAGAGGCTATGCAAATTTCCAATGCGGAATGGCGCATCATGAAGATTATCTGGATGGAAGGCAAGCAGACCAGCAGGGATTTGATCGCCGTCTTGTCCGAGCGCTTTGACTGGTCGAAGTCGACCATCAAGACCCTCTTGACGCGCTTGGTGGAGAAAGGCTGTCTGACCAGAGAAAAATCTGGTAAAGCCTTTGTCTACTCGGCTCTGTTGACGCAGGACCAGAGTTTAGACTTGGTCGTTGAGGATGTGAAGGACAAGGTTTGTTCAAAAAGGATTGTCCAGGTGCTTGAAAACTTGATTCAGGAGAGTGACTTTACGCTTGCAGATCTTAATCAGCTGCAGCAGGTCCTGGAAGAAAAGAAAGCAGATGCTGTCGAAACAGTCCCTTGCAATTGTATGTAATAGAAAGAAGGAATTTTAATGTTTGGATTGTTAATTAGTATTGTTTGTTTACTTGGGGTTGCTTTTATTGCTTGGTGGTTCTTTGCAGAGCATGAAAAGGTAAGTGGCCACGCTCGTCAGAAATCAGGTTATCAAGAAATTGAAGTCGAAGTCATGGGGGGCTATTCGCCTGAAACCATTGTCCTGAAAAAGAATGTTCCAGCCCGGATCATCTTTAATCGCAAGGATCCATCTTCATGTCTGGCTCAAGTGATCTTTCCAGACTTTGGCGTTCATGAAGATTTGCCTTTAGGTGAAAAACATGTCATTGAAATTACGCCAGAAAAAGCGGGCGAATATGGGTTTTCATGTGGAATGAACATGATGCATGGTCAAATGATTGTGGAATAAAGGAGTTAGGTATGGTAGAAAAACAAAAAGCAGTTGTGGAAAACGGAGTGCAAAAGATCCGTATTACAGCAGAAAAGGGCTATAGTCCCAAAGAATTTCAACTTCAAAAAGGGATCCCTGCTGAAATCACCTTCCATCGGGTCAATCCTTCCGGCTGTTACAAGGAAATTTTGTTTGAAGATCAGGGGATTTTAGAGCCTTTGGAAGTCGGTGTGGATAAAGTGATATCCTTTACCCCGACAGAAACAGGGGACTTTGAGTTTTCATGTGGAATGAAGATGCAAAAGGGTTCCTACACGGTTGTGGAAAAACGCCGTCGTGTCTTAAGTTTACGGGATCGCTTTTGGATTACTAGTATCTTTACCCTTCCTTTATTAATCTTGATGATCGGGATGTGGGCAGGATTTGTCTCCCATCCAGTCAATCGCTGGGGAAACTTTCTAGCGACAACGCCGATCATGTTGGTAGCAGGAGTTCCTTTTATCAAGAGTGCCTGGGCCTCATTTAAGAAGCACCATTCCAATATGGATACCTTGGTAGCTCTTGGAACCCTGGTAGCCTATGTCTATAGTGTATTTGCCCTTTTTACTGGTCAGCCAGTATACTTTGAGGCTGCGGGTTTTATCATCTTCTTTATCCTCTTAGGGCAAATCTTTGAAGAACGGATGCGTAACAATGCCTCCGAGGCTGTGGAAAAATTGTTGGATTTGCAGGCAAAAACGGCTCAAGTTCTCCGTGATGGGAACTATGTCGAGGTGGCGGCAGAAGATATCCAAATTGGTGACTTGATTCGGGTCCGTCCTGGGGAAAAGATCGCAGTTGATGGGACGATTGTAGAAGGAAGTACGACCATTGATGAGTCGATGGTGACAGGTGAAAGCCTTCCTGTGGAAAAGTCGGTTGGTGATGCAGTGATTGGCTCCACTATCAACAGCAATGGGACCATTCTCTTTAAGGCTGAAAAAGTCGGTAGTGAGACCCTCTTATCTCAAATTGTGGACTTTGTCAAAATGGCCCAATCCAGTCGTGCTCCTATTCAAGATCTGACGGATAAGATTTCAGGTATCTTTGTTCCAGTGGTGACGATTTTGGCCATTGCGACTTTCTGGGTTTGGTCCGTGCTTCTGGGCGCGTCGCTTCAAGAGGCCATGCTCTATGCAGTCTCTGTCCTCATTATTGCCTGTCCTTGTGCCCTTGGTTTAGCAACCCCAACAGCCCTGATGGTCGGAACCGGCCGTAGTGCCAAGATGGGGGTTCTGATTAAAAATGGAACAGTTCTTCAAGAAGTGCAAAAGATTCAAACTGTTGTATTTGATAAGACAGGGACTATTACCATTGGCCAACCACTTGTAACCGATGTTGTAGGAGATGAAGCGCGTGTCTTGACACTGGCTGCTAGTCTTGAAACTTTTTCAGAACATCCACTAGCCCAAGCGGTGTTATCCCAAGCAGAAGAAAAAGGTTTGGTGTTATCCCCTGTGGAAAACTTCCAAGCGATTGAAGGAAAAGGGGTCCAAGGTCAGATCGACCAGCAGTTGGTGACCTTGGGAAATGGCAAACTTCATGACGGGACAGCGATGGATCCGGAGCTTGAAAAACGAATGGTAGAGTTGCAAGAGCAGGCCAAAACAGTGATCAGTTTGTCTGTGGATGGGCAAGTGATTGGCTTGATTGCCATTCAAGATGCTCCGAAGGCCAGCTCAAAAGAAGCGATCAAAAAGCTCAAAGAACGGGGCTTGAAAACGGTCATGTTAACGGGGGATAATGAACGGGTGGCCCAAGCTATTGCTAAGCAAGTGGGAATTGACACCGTCATTGCTGATGTCCTTCCTCAAGAAAAAGCCAGCGCCATCCAAAAACTGCAAGAAAGCAGTAAGGTAGCCTTTGTGGGAGATGGGATCAATGATGCTCCAGCTCTTTCGATCGCCGATGTCGGAATTGCTATGGGATCTGGAACGGATATTGCGATCGAGTCCGGTGGCATCGTGCTCACGCAAAATGATTTGCTTGGCGTTGTGCGCGCCTTTGACATGAGTCAAAAGACCTTCCGTCGGATCTTACTCAATCTCTTCTGGGCCTCTATCTACAATATCCTTGGGATTCCAATTGCTGCTGGAGTCTTTGTAGGACTGGGATTGACCCTCAATCCAGAACTAGCAGGTCTTGCTATGGCCCTTAGTTCTGTGTCTGTTTTGACTAGCTCACTGCTTCTCAATGTCGCGAAGATTGATTAATGAAAATAAGAAGTGGTACAGAATTCTGTATCACTCTTTTTCTCTTTTTCTCTTTTTCCTAGAACGACAAGGAAAAGGGATGGGTATAAAACTATAGTAAAATACCCTATTGTAGGATAGTTTGTGAAAATTTCTCAAAAAGAGGATCTGTTATGGAATAGGGATTGAGCATCTCTGAGCAGATCCTTATACATGTGAATCTCTTTGTGATAAATTAATACTGTAATCGTTTTGTAAATCGTTTTCATGAGAAAAGTCAGAAAAAACTCATTTTCAAGGCGAGATGATCGCAAAGATGAAGTAGAAGCGCTATGCTGCATTTTAAGGGATCAAAATAGAATTAAAGGAGAGTTAGAATGACTCAAGGAAAAATTACTGCATCTGCAGCAATGCTTAATGTATTGAAAACATGGGGCGTAGATACGATCTACGGTATCCCATCTGGAACACTTAGCTCACTGATGGACGCTTTGGCTGAAGACAAAGATATCCGTTTCTTGCAAGTTCGTCACGAAGAAACTGGTGCTCTTGCAGCGGTTATGCAAGCTAAATTTGGTGGCTCTATCGGGGTTGCAGTTGGTTCAGGTGGACCTGGTGCGACTCACTTGATCAATGGTGTTTACGATGCAGCTATGGATAACACTCCATTCCTTGCTATCCTTGGATCACGTCCAGTTAACGAATTGAACTTGGATGCCTTCCAAGAATTGAACCAAAACCCAATGTACAACGGTATCGCTGTTTACAACAAACGTGTAGCTTACGCAGAACAATTACCAAAAGTAATCGACGAAGCTTGCCGTGCTGCAGTTTCTAAAAAAGGTCCAGCAGTTGTTGAAATTCCAGTAAACTTTGGTTTCCAAGAAATCGACGAAAACTCATACTACGGTTCAGGTTCATACGAGCGCTCATTCATCGCTCCTGCTTTGAACGAAGTTGAAATTGACAAAGCTGTTGAAATCTTGAACAATGCGGAACGCCCAGTGATCTACGCTGGTTACGGTGGTGTTAAAGCTGGTGAAGTGATCACTGAATTGTCACGTAAGATTAAAGCACCAATCATTACAACTGGTAAAAACTTCGAGGCCTTCGAATGGAACTACGAAGGGTTGACAGGTTCTGCTTACCGTGTTGGTTGGAAACCAGCCAACGAAGTTGTCTTCGAAGCAGACACAGTTCTTTTCCTTGGTTCAAACTTCCCATTTGCTGAAGTTTACGAAGCATTCAAGAACACTGAAAAATTCATCCAAGTCGATATTGACCCTTACAAACTTGGTAAACGTCACGCCCTTGACGCTTCAATCCTTGGTGACGCAGGTCAAGCAGCACAAGCTATCCTCGACAAAGTGAACCCAGTTGAATCTACTCCATGGTGGCGTGCAAACGTGAAGAACAACCAAAACTGGCGTGATTACATGAACAAACTCGAAGGTAAAACTGAGGGTGAATTGCAATTGTATCAAGTTTACAATGCAATCAACAAACATGCTGATCAAGACGCTATCTACTCAATCGACGTAGGTGACACTACTCAAACATCTACTCGTCACCTTCACATGACACCTAAGAACATGTGGCGTACATCTCCACTCTTTGCGACAATGGGGATTGCCCTTCCTGGTGGTATCGCTGCTAAGAAAGACAATCCAGATCGCCAAGTATGGAACATCATGGGTGACGGTGCATTCAACATGTGCTACCCAGACGTTATCACAAACGTTCAATACGACCTTCCAGTTATCAACGTTGTCTTCTCAAATGGTAAATATGCCTTCATCAAGGACAAATACGAAGACACAAACAAACATTTGTTTGGTTGTGACTTCCCTAACGCTGATTATGCTAAAATTGCAGAGGCACAAGGTGCTGTTGGATTTACAGTTGACCGTATCGAAGACATCGACGCAGTCGTTGCTGAAGCTGTTAAATTGAACAAAGAAGGTAAGACAGTTGTCATCGATGCTCGCATCACTCCACATCGTCCACTTCCAGTAGAAGTTCTTGAGTTGGATCCAAAACTTTACTCAGAAGAAGCAATCAAAGCCTTCAAGGAAAAATACGAAGCAGAAGAACTCGTACCATTCCGCCTCTTCTTGGAAGAAGAAGGGTTGCAATCACGCGCAATCAAATAATCCTGCTCGTCGAAAATCAAATGTAAACTGCGTTATCTTCACCTTGCCGTACTCCAGTACTGCCTGCGGTTCGATGCCTTGTTTATTCTTTGATTTTCTTAGAGCAGAACTTAAAAAGATCGGAGCAATCCGGTCTTTTTGTGGAGGACAGTAAATGAATTTAAATCAATTGGATATTATTGTTTCAAATGTTCCCCAAGTCTGTGCCGACTTGGAGCGTATTTTTGATAAAAAAGCCGATTATGTTGACGACAGTTTTGCTCAGTTTACGATTGGCAGTCACTGTCTCATGTTGTCTCAAAATCATTTGGTTCCTTTGGAAAACTTTCAGTCAGGAATCATTCTTCATGTCGAGGTTGAAGATGTAGACCAGAACTACAAACGATTGAAAGAGCTTGGTATCCAGGTTTTAAACGGTCCAGTTGTAACCGATTGGGGAACTGAAAGCCTGCTAGTTAAAGGCCCTTCCGGACTAGTGCTTGATTTTTATCGTATGAAGTAGGTAATTCTATTATCAAAAAATTTAAACGTTCTTGGAGTGGAACATAAAAAGATCGGAGTTATCCGGTCTTTTTATGTTCCCAAGTGTAGGAGTTACCTTAGAATAGGTTCAGTTTTTCATAGGATCTTGTAGGATTTTTGGGAAAGAGAAGGGTATAATAGAACTATCAAATCAAGTGAGGTAGAGAGATGACCGACAAACTTCAATTTCCAGATGGTTTCCTTTGGGGTGGGGCGACGGCTGCTAACCAGTGTGAGGGAGCTTATAATGAAGACGGCCGTGGCTTGGCCAATGTGGATGTGGTACCGATTGGGCCTGACCGTCAAGCGATTATTACAGGTCAGAGAAAAATGTTCGACTTTGAAGAGGGCTATTTTTATCCGGCTAAGGATGGCATTGATATGTACCATCGCTACAAGGAAGACATTGCTCTCTTTGGGGAAATGGGCTTCAAAACCTATCGTTTGTCCATTGCCTGGTCTCGGATTTTCCCAAAAGGAGATGAACTAGAGCCAAACGAAGCAGGTCTACAGTTCTATGAAAACCTCTTTAAGGAGTGCCACAAGTATGGCATTGAACCCTTGGTGACCATTACCCACTTTGACTGTCCCATGCATTTAATTACCGAGTATGGAGGTTGGCGTAGTCGTAAGATGTTGGAATGTTATGAACGTCTCTGCCGGACCCTCTTCACTCGCTACAAGGGCTTGGTCAAATACTGGCTAACCTTTAATGAGATCAATATGATCCTCCATGCGCCTTTTATGGGAGCGGGTCTCTGCTTTGAAGAAGGGGAGAATGAGGAGCAGGTCAAATACCAGGCGGCTCACCATGAATTGGTCGCTTCAGCCATTGCTACCAAGCTAGCCCATGAGATTGATCCTAACAATAAGGTGGGCTGTATGTTGGCAGCTGGGCAAAACTATCCGCATACCTGTGCTCCGAGAGATGTCTGGGCTGGTTTAGAAGAAGACCGCAAGAACTATTTCTTTATCGATGTGCAGGCGCGTGGGGAATACCCTAACTATGCTAAGAAAGAGTGGGAACGTCATGGAATCACGGTTGAGATGACGGAGCAGGACCTGCAATTGTTGAAAGACCATACGGTGGACTTTATTTCCTTCTCCTACTATGCCAGTCGGGTCGCTTCAGGGGATCCAGCTGAAAGGGAGAAAACAGCGGGCAATATCTTTGCCTCTCTGAAGAACCCCTACCTAGAAAGCTCGAAATGGGGTTGGCAGATTGACCCTCTTGGGCTCCGTATTACCCTCAACACTATCTGGGATCGTTATCAAAAGCCTCTCTTTATCGTAGAAAATGGACTAGGCGCCGTTGATACCCCAAATGAAGACGGGAAGATTGAGGATGACTACCGGATTAACTACCTAGCAGCTCACATCAAGGCCATGCGGGAGGCCATCCATGAAGATGGTGTTGTCCTCTGGGGCTATACGACTTGGGGCTGTATTGACCTCGTCTCTGCCGGGACAGGAGAAATGAAGAAGCGCTACGGTTTTATCTATGTCGACCGGGACAACGAAGGCAAGGGAAGCTTGGCCCGCTCACGTAAGAAATCCTTCTATTGGTACAAAGAAGTCATTGCGACCAATGGGGCTTCTGTTGAATAAAAGTTTTCGGTACTTGCTGGCCGACTTTCTCCTCTCAACGAAAAAGCTTAGAATCCCAACCACAAGCTGGGGTCCTAAGCTTTTTGTATGTAGTTTAGCCAAGTCATTACGGATTTACTGGTCGTAATCTAAGACATTGTTCTCGATGACAAACTTAGATTCAGCGGAAATGTTGGCTGCTCCTAGTTGCAACTGAGAACTTCCGTCTGGCTTCATGATGTGCCACTGACCGTCCTTGTGGGCAAAGATAGCCTGAAATGTGACGTTATCACTCTTGTCTCGAATAGGTAGAACAAATGCTTGATCAGTATTCTCTAAGAGAATCTCTTCTTTTTTTTCAAAGTTATAGATATAAAATTGCCCAGTTCTTTGTCCCAAACCATGGAGTTCATCGACTTTTTGCCAATTCTCAAACTTATTCCGAACAAGGGATTCATTATAAATCTTGTTGAAGGTTTCGTTGCGTTTCTTCGTTTCTTCCTCGTCTAGTGTTTTCTGAAACTCTGCAACCTTTTTAGTCGTTTGAATGGTTTGTCTGTTTTGCTCCCTGATTTGCTGGCGGTGGATGACTCGCATCATTCTTGCAGCAACGCCCAGGATGACAAGGATGGATACAAGACTGATTTTAGTTTTAGCATTATTTTTCATAGATGAGTCTCCCTATTGTGTCATTGGTCCTATTATACCCTTTGAAAGAAAGGATCGTCAAGTTCATCTTGTGATGATCTAACATGCAGATCTACCTGGGGACAATAGAATTTTATCAGATTTTCATTGACGAAGGTCCCTTTATTTGATAGGCTAGGGGAATAGAACTGATTTCGCAAGAAAAAAGGAGCGAGGCAAGTGGCACAGATTTTATTAATCGAGGATAATAATGATATCCAAGAAATTTTATACAGTCTCTTAAGTGAAGACCATGAGGTCCTTCAGGCTTTTTCAGGTACAGAAGGGCTGCGGCTCTTCCAGCAAGAAGTTGTTGATTTGGTCCTTCTGGATATCATGCTTCCAGGGAAGAATGGGGATCAGGTCCTGGAGGAGATCCGTTTGCAGAGTCAAACACCGGTTATCATGATGACCGCTCTGGGAGACAAACATCTCATTAGCCAGTATCTCCTTGCAGGTGCCAATGATTATATTGTCAAGCCCTTTAATCTGGATGAAGTGGCCGCTCGGGTGACGGTGCAGCTGAGAAATCACGTCTCTCCGGCACAGGAAGCTCAAGCATCGCAAAAGCTATCCTTTAAGAATTTGGTCTTAAATCCAGAAACCTTTGAACTGGAGTCCGGTGAACAGACGCTTCGCTTAGGCAAAAAAGAATTTCAAATTTTTGAGACCTTACTGGTTCATCCAAAGAAGATTTTCACCAAGGAAGAATTGTATGAGGCGGTCTGGGAAGAAGTTTATCTGCCTGGAGACAATACCCTTAATGCCCAATTGAGCAATCTCCGAAAGAAAATTGCCCAGCTTGATCCAGATGAGGACTATATTGAAACCGTCTGGGGCTTGGGTGTTCGCTTGAAAGGAGACAAGTAATGTGGGTTTTAGTTCTAATTCTAGTCGTCCTTGTCCTTCTCTTGGGCTTGGGATATGCTCGCTTGCTTTCTGCCTTAAAGGATTTGCAGGAGCAGATTCAAAAGAAGCTCCAAAATGGGAGTGGAGTCCGGCTGACCTCTCAGCTCTCAAAAAAAGAATTGGTCGCCTTGACCAAGCAGGTCAGTGATCTCTTTGATCAGATCGAGCGGACCAATCAGATTGCCTTTCAAGAGAAAAAGACCTTGGATATGGCCATCAGTAATATTGCTCACGATATTCGGACGCCTTTGACCATTGCATCGGGCTATACCCAACAAATCATCAAAGGAGGGACGCAGGAAGAGGAAAAACTGAAGAAAATTGCTTCCAATCTTCAAGTCGTCTCAAAACGTTTGGAATCTCTCTTGGAATACAGACGCTTGATGGAGGGAGCTATTCAGCCTCGGATTTCAGACGTCGATCTCAGTCAAGTCCTGACCCAGCAGTTGTTCCAGTATTATGATAGCTTGTCTGAGGCGGGGATTACCTTAGAGGTAGAGTTAGAAGAGCATCTTCATTATGCTACGGATCCTGAGCTTTGGGAGCGCCTCTTGCAAAATATGCTCAGCAATGTTCTCAAGCATGGAAAGGATCAGGCCCGTTTGACCTTGACCTCGGATGCGGACACGATTCGGGTCGAGCTGCGCAATATCGTGCAGCAACCGATTCAGCATTTAGACCAATTGGCTAGTCGCTTCTACTCAGAAAATCTATCGGATACAGAAGAGTCTTCTGGCTTAGGGCTCTACATCATTCAAAATTTTGTAGAGATCTTAGGGGGAGACTTGCAACTGGCAACGGAGGCAGATTGGTTTGTTTTGACCATTACACTAAGAAAAAAGGCTTGAGCACTGCTCAAGCCTTTTTGTTATAAATCTTTGTGTTTGAAAGTAGCCAGTCCCAGGAAGCCAAAAACAAGGATGAATCCAAGGGCAATCGAGAGAGTGTTGTTCGTTGCTGTGGTGCTCTGTACCATGGAATATTGGAACTCCAAGTTTAGATAGTGGAGAATGTCAATATCTTTAAAGAAAAGCGCAGGGAGGCTTAAGAGGATATTTCCAATGAAGTAGCCAACGAAGGCCAAGGTGATGGATTGGCTAGCGTAGAGGAGGAAGGAAATGATGCTGACCCAAGCCAAGGTTGAGAGGAACTGAATCAGCACGGTCAGTCCAAAATGAGCAAGGAAGTGCTCTGGCATGGTGCCAAGTCCATTGTAGAGGGTCGCGATCAAGAAGACGAGACCATAAGAAACAAGAAATTGAAAGAGAGCAATGGTCAGGACAACAGCGCTTTTGGCAAAGTAGTAGCTAGTGCGCGAAACGCCATAGGCCAGACTATTCTTGTATAAGTTTTGTGTTAAGTCTGTTCCCAGAACCAAGGTGATGACAATAATGGTAAAGAGGATAGTCACACTGATGCTGGAAGAGTAGTTGGTCAAGGCTTTAAAGCCTGTCCAAACTTCGGTTGCTTGGGGTAATTTGGATTCCGTATTGACGCCGACGTGGCCGGTAGCTCCAAAGATGACTCCAGACAGGATGTTGAGTACGAGAATGGCTTCTGTGATCCAAAAACCTTTGGAGCGAAAAAGTCTGTAAAAATCTGCTTGAATGGTATGCAACATGATAAATCTCCTAAATGAAATATGTGGGATAAGTAATACAAGACGGTGGTTTGACTAGTCTACCAAGTCCGTAAAGAATTTTTCCAGATCTTGGCGGGCATAGTAGATTTCGTCCACATCAATATCCGCTTGAACGAGGGCTTTGACAATGACTTTAATATCATGAGTCTGTCCGAAGATATGGATTTCGCCGTCCTTATCGATGACCTTGATGCGGTGATGGAGCTGATCCTGAATCAGTTGACTCGCAAGGGCTAGCTGGCTAGTCTTGAGGATGATGTAGTCTTCTCCTTGTTCTTCGAATTCAGCCTTGCTAATTTCTTTGATCAGGCGCCCTTGGTCGACAATGCCAAAACGATTGGCAACCAGATAAAGTTCAGAGAGGATGTGACTGGAAATGAGGATGGTCATGCCGAGTTCATCATTGAGGCGCTTGATCATCTGACGGAATTCCTTGATTCCGACAGGATCGAGACCATTGATGGGCTCATCCAAAATGAGGAAGTCGGGTTTAGCAATGAGCGCAATCGCAATTCCCAACCGTTGTTTCATCCCTAGTGAAAAATCGCGGAATTTCTTCTTACCCGTATTATTCAGGCCGACATAGTTCAAGGTTTCTTTGATGACCTGATCGGGATTGGGAATATGGCGAGCCTTGCAATAGTAGACCAGGTTTTGATAGGCGGTCATATGCTTGTGAGCCACGGGACTTTCAATGACGGATCCGACCCGTTTCAGGGCTTGGGTCCACTGGGAACGATTTGTAGAAGAAAAGAGAGAGACGCTTCCGTCAGTTTCTTGAATTAGCTGGGTGATGACCTTGATGAGGGTGGTTTTCCCTGCGCCATTTTTACCGATCAGGCCATAGACGTCGCCTTTGCGAATGGTGA
Source organism: Streptococcus parasanguinis (assembly GCA_032477695.1). Classification (GTDB taxonomy): domain Bacteria; phylum Bacillota; class Bacilli; order Lactobacillales; family Streptococcaceae; genus Streptococcus; species Streptococcus parasanguinis_Y. The sequence continues at coordinate 10,119 of JAWDWJ010000025.1, read as the reverse complement.
GATTCACATCATTTAAGGCATATTGATGACCAAATTTTTTACTCAAATGGGAAATTTCTAATACTTTTTCCATGGTTTTCTCCTTCGTCCAAATGACTAGTTGTTTTCTTTACACTCTTAGTATACAGCTTGCTTTTCAAATAACTATCAAGCAATTCTCAAATATTTCTAAAAAAACGACGACTAACTTTTAAAAAGTTAGCCGTGACTTTAAGAATAAGTTTTCTTAGAGGTTTTCCTTAGGTGAGTACGGACGTCAGCGAACTTCAAAGAAGTTCCATGACTTAGTTTTGAGTCTAAGGTCTCAAAACTCCCGAGTGCCTGAAACTATTGTGTTTCAGGCACTTTTCTCACGGCGGAAAGCCTCAAGAAATTCATGCATAACTTTAAAAATAAACATTTCTTTAAAGTTCTTGATTTTTTAAGTTATGTAACATGAAAAAATACTTTATCTACATTAAGAGGAACTGTTTTTAAAGTTAGCCTCTTCATTTTAAAATTCAGCGACAAACTCCTTGATGGCTTGCGCGAGTTCATAGGGTTTCTCGGTATTGAGTAGATGACCTCCGTCTGCGATTTCTTGATAGCGGCCTTTTGGCAGGAGCTTGGCCAATTTTTTAGAAGAAGATTGATTGGCCCAATCTCTGCTACCACAAACAACCAAGCTAGGAAGAGGGCAAGCTTTAACGGTATCGGTTAAATTGAGCCCTTTTAATTCGGTCAAGATTTGAAGCATCTGTTGTTTATTGGCATCTTGTTTTTCAAAGACATGCTTGGGAAGCAGACGAAAAAGGAGAATCTGGAGCCGATAGAGGGGATTGGTGTTGAGTTTGTATTGAGTTCCCGCAAGGACCAAGCCCTTGAGTTGCGGGAAGTCTTGTCTGGAGAGATCAAGAGCGAGCACGCCACCTAGTGAGAGTCCTACCAGAATAAAGGGTTCGCTTTCTTGCTGGAGGCGCTCCATCAACCTTTCTTTGACTTCCTGATAGCTTTCTTTTGGATGGGAGAAAATATCAAAAGTTTTGGAGTGCAAGGGTGAAAGTGCAAATTGGACTCCTTGCCAAGAGAGGACATCTTGCCCTAGTCCATGTAAAAAAATTAGTTTCATCAGGAATCCTTTCTTTGAAAATCGAGTTCGTAGAGACCACGAAGAGCATTGCAGGCATAAATACGATCAGCGTCTGTTAAATCGTTCAGAGTTAAGAGTTTTTCTTCAACTTGCTGGGTCTCAAGAAGATGGCGCCGATAAATGCCATCGAGTAAGGGGAGGTGAGCTGGTGGGGTATAGCGTTGTCCCTCTATCTCCAGCACCAGATTGCCAATCGTCGTCTCCAGTAAGGTTCCATCTGGCAGATGGAAAATTTGCTCGTGATTTGACTGGCTGAGATGGTCTCTCTGACTCGTTTTGAAATAAGTAAATGGCGTCGCTAAATCAAGCTTCTGTTCTGTCAGTTGGGCCTGTAGATAGCTAGCTGGCAAGTCTGTCAGCTCCGTGATCACTAGGTGGAAGGTACCGTTTTTTTGCAAGGCAATCCGACAACGATAGTCAAGGTTGGACTCCAAATGAGCAAGCTCTTCTTGAAGTTCTTTCAGGAGTTTTTGCTCATCATAAGGATAGGCAAAGTAGCGACTAGCTTCCCTCAAGCGTGTTACATGTTGGTCTAGGAAAGTCAATTCTCCTTGGTGGATACGTCCGGTCGTCAGGAGATCAAATCGAGGCTCTTGCCGGTAAAGAACCGCCGATTTTTGCTTGGTTTCCTGGTATTCACCTTCCCATTTACTGTCCCAAGTGATGCCTCCTCCCACGCCATAGATGGCTTTGGTACCTTGCATTTGAAGGGTCCGGATGGCCACATTAAAAATCCGTTTCCCTTTTGGAAGAAGGATCCCAATCGTGCCACAGTAGACTCCACGAGGAGCAAGCTCTGTATTTTGGATGATTTCCATAGTAGAAATCTTCGGTGCGCCTGTGATCGATCCACAAGGGAAGAGGGCTTGGAAGGCTTGGACCAGATCGACTTCGGGTCGCAAGCGGCTTTCAATGGTCGATGTCATCTGCCAAACAGTGGAGTATTGCTCGACTTGGCAGAGATGGGTCACCTGCTCACTCCCAATTTCCGAAATCCGATTCATGTCATTGCGCAGGAGATCCACAATCATCATGTTTTCTGCTCGATTTTTGGGATCAGCTTCTAGCCAAGAGGCTTCCTTGAGGTCGGCTTGGTTGGTGAGACCACGACGAGTCGTTCCCTTCATAGGGCGCGTGGTCAGTAGCCGGTCGTCTTGCTCAAAAAAGAGCTCAGGACTGATGGAGAGGATAGAGACATCATCGTGCTGGATGAAGGCATTGTAATGGGCCTTTTGCTCTACCACTAAGCGATTGTAGATGGCCAAAGGATCTGCTTTTAGCTCTTGAGAAAGCTGGACAGTGTAGTTGACCTGGTAGGTATCTCCCTGGCGAATATGGTGATGGATCGTCTTGATGGCTTCTTGATAAGCAGGCGCCTCTACCTCTTCCTTCCAATTGGCTGGAAGATCCACAGCTTCATAGTCCTCTGGAAAAGGAAGGGTTTCGACCTTCTCGTGGATAGTAAAATAGAGGAGATACTCTCCCATAAGAGGTGCTGGATGGACAGCAAACTTCTTCTCAAAAGCAGGAGCAGCCTCATAGCTGACATAGCCAACAGCATAAAAGCCTTGCTCCTGGTAGGCTTCGACTTCTCTAAGAAGATCCTCTACCTGGTCGAGGTTTCTAGTTTTTAATTCCTTTATGGGCTTGGTGAAAAGGTATCGCAATCCAAGCTCTTTAAAATCAATAATGGTTTGTTTATGCATGCTTTGAGTATATCAAAAATAGAGGAAAAAAGGTAGATAAGGATGTAAGATTCCTTGCTTGGCCTTCTCTTTCATGCTAAAATAACCATAGAAACTGCTTTGGGCAAGGAGTAGGACTATGCAAAAGAATCCCCTCTATAACACCTCTAGTATCAGCTTTTTTCAATACCTCTTTGCGATTGCAGTGATTTTGGTGCATAGTGGTCGCTTGACCTCTTATGAGCCACTGCATTTTGGTCTCAAGAGTATGCTCGGCCGGCTAGCGGTGCCATTTTTTATCGTCTGTGCCAGCTTTTTCCTCAAACACTCCCTAGGGAATTCTCAGAAAATGAAGGCCTATCTGGTCAAAATCGTAAAAAACTATTTGTTTTGGAGTTTCGTTTACCTCCCTTATGCCTGGCTCTTTTTCTCTAGTCTCCATCTTCCTGTTTATCTCTTTCCAGCAGGAATCTTGATTGCTCTGGTCTACTTGGGAATGTGCTACCAACTCTGGTATATTCCTGCTTTTTTGCTGGGCTTGTTTTTGGTCAATCAATTGGTCAAACGCCTAGGTATGGTTTGGACGGGGTTGATCACCTTTCTTCTTTACTGCTGGGGCTTGATCGAGACCTATTCGGCTTATCTGGATACCACAAGTCTTCTCAAGGTTTACCAGCTCTACAGCAACCTATTTTTTACAGCGCGAAATGGTCTCTTTTACACGCCCATTTTTATTTATATGGGTTATTATCTGTATGACCATTTTCATGCACAAACTTTTAGAATTCACCGTTGGCAAAAGCTAGCTCTTGCCTTTGGATTGCTCTGTCTAGAAGGGATCATTATTTTTCAACACCAAGGAATTGATAAGAACTTTTTCTTTCTTCTTCCCTTTGTGACCGTTTATTTGGTCAATGCCTGCCTGCGATCGTCCTTTTTGAAAAGCTATGATTTACAGTATTTAAAGCAAATGAGTATAGCCCTTTACTTTTCGCATCCGATCTTTATCGAGTGGGCTCGCTATGGCTTTAGCAGCCTCCCTCTCTCTTATCCAGACAGGGGCAAGCTGATTTTTGTGACTGCCTTGTTTGGTAGTCACCTTTTTGGACTAGCTATGCTGTGGGTACGAGAGAGAAGGGAAAAACAAAAGATTCCTTCAAATGGTGAAGAGTTAGATAAAATAATCAACCAATAGTAGGGTGTACAAAACTCAAGCAGATGTGTTTGAGTTTTTTTGTATGAAGAAAATCAAGGAAGAATAAGAATTGGCAGACTGCTCCTCCTTGTTTATAAATGTTTTATTTTCTTGCCCTTGGATAGAAGAAAGGGGAAATCAGTACCAGATAGTGATTTATAATATAGACATCATTGCAAATAATGTCTATATTATTGAATAGTGATGATTTAATTTGAAAAGCAAAGGATATTTTAAAAAATAAGTGATAAAATTAAAGGGAGGGCCTTTTGGAAGGCTAACAAAAGTAAAGGAGATAAGACATGAAAAAGCTTCGTTCATTATGGAAAGACTTTTTGAAAAAAGGTTTTGCCATTTTAACAATTTTCATGATGCTAGGCCAGCTTGGTCAAGGGGCGATCACAGCCTTTGCCAATGAGCTAGCAGTCGGGGATAATGGGGCCTTGGATGTTACCCTTATGTATGGGGATAAACAGAACCATCCAGATGGGATGTCCTATTACACAGGGGATACCATGTCTGGTTATATCCAGATCACCCCTAAGAATTTGACAACGGATATTAATGAAGTAACGGTGACCTTGAAGGTTCCTGGAAAGTACTTACGAGAAGTTAGTTTCCCTGACTTCAATAGTGCTTCAGAGCATGACAAACCAACGGTTACAAAAGTTGGAGATGATTATCAAGTCACACTTCACTTTAACAATTACCAAAAGTCAGAGGTCCTGACTTTACCATTTATTGGAAAATTTAAAGTCGGTTATGCACCGACCAATTATTCATTGGATATTACGGGTACCTTGAATATCAATGGTCAAGAAGCAAAACTCAATGATATCATTTGGAAACCCAAGTACAATGACTATCGCTTAACCAAGTATATCAACCAAAACTTGAACGAAGCCATGTCCAAGGACTATGCGGAAGCCATGCCTGGTGTTGTCAAAGGGGCTGACGGAAAAAATTATATTGAAACCCCATCATCTGTTCCATTTGCATTTCAATTGGAGGGAATGCAAGGACAGTATGGGGGACAATATCGTCAATTAGAATCAGTAACGCTTACCGATAAGTTGCCAACCTATACAGATAAAAATGGCAATACCCGGACAGCAGTTTTAGATACAGCTAAGTCTGAAGGTTGGGTAGATAATGGAGATGGCACCGTTTCTAAGACGTTTACAGCAGATGCAAACGGTAATCCAGCAGCTTATCACCAAGAATTCATGGCAAAAATCAAGAATACAAGTTACCTTTACTTGAAGTTTCCTGATTTAGTTTTGGAAAAGGACCAGACTCTCAAAGACGTCCTTAGTAAGGATTTGACAAACTCAGGAAGTATTGTGGGAATTCCTGCCAATCGTGGAGAGGGAGAACCGGATATTACAGCTGAAGATTCTCTTATTTTCCGCTTGACCTCTCGTGACCTGGAAGGGGCTGGAAGTTTTGCCAAAAAAGCAGATGGTGATGTCTATGATTCAACTGAATACAAGGCAGCAAACTATAAATGGATCATCGCTTTTGATAATAAAACTCCTTCGACACAAAAGAATTTTGTTTTCTATGATGAGACAGTGGACTCTCGGTTAAAATTCACCAAGATTGATTACGCTCGTCTTATGCAAGGAAATTACGGTATTGGTGAGTATATTAGCAAATATGTGAAACGCATCATCCTTACTTTAGAAGATGGTAGTCAAAAAGAAGTTCAGCCAGAAACCGATAAAGACGGCAATGGTTTTATCGACTTAACCAAGTATGGAACCGTTGTCGGTTGGCGGATGGAAATGAAGGATGATTTTGTCCTTCAATCTGGTCAAGGAATTCGCCTCAATACCTATACAAGCTTTAAGGATCCAGAAAAGACTCGTTACGATGAAAACGATGCGACCAAAAATGTCTACAAGAATACAGGTCGTGTCACTTATCAAACACAATCAAATATTGCTAAAGACCAAACATCAGATTGGACCTTTAAGCTGATTCCTTTGAAGGAAAGCTTTGAGATTTCAAAAACGACGGATTACAATGATGTTCGTTATACTGATGGAGAAAATATTCGTTTTGGTTTGATGGCAACCAAAGTAGTTTTGGATCCTGATAAGGATTATGGAGACCTGCGAATCATTGATCTGTATGATCCAAATACCCTTAAAGTCGACTATAAAGATTTTGAAAGAAACCTTGCCTCTAATGAAAAAGGTATGAAATTCTTAAAGAGCTACGATGTCATTGAAAACTACCACAATTCTGGACGGACAGCTCTCATCATGCATTTGGATCAAAAAGAGTTTATTAAAGCTTCTCTTCAAGATCTTAATCGCGTGCGTCTACCATTTATCGTGGCCGATCTGAAAGGGAAAGACGATGGTGGGACCTTCACCAATAAGGTTTGTGTCGCTGGAAATGGGATCCACGATCTTGAAAATGCCAACCCTGATCGGGTCACGGAAGATGTGTATGATCTGAACGGAAATGGTTTAACAACAGATAAGATTCCATATGCCCAATCAAACTATACAATTGTGGCTGCTGAAGGAATCTATGCACGCAAATATATCGCTAAAAATGATGACCTGTCAGACGCTTCGATTGTGACACGTACCTTCAAACCAGGTGAGACCTTTAACTACAAACTCACCATTAAAAATAATACGGATAAGGCAGTAGAAGACGGAGTCGTCTATGATGTCCTACCAAAAGTAAAAGATGTTAACACACTAGACGGATCTGGTCGGATGACAGAATACACGGTCAGCCTTCGTGGACCAGTGACAGCTCCAGAAGGATGGACGGTCTACTATACAACTGATACAGGCGTTACGACAGATACCATGGCGCAAGCTGCTGACAAGGATATCTGGACGACAGCTGTGTCTGATTACAGTCAAGTAACAGGAATCAAGTTAGTTGCAAATGCTGGTACTACGATTCCTGCGCGTGGTGAAGCAAGCTTTGGTGTCCCAGTCGTGAATCCAAGTGAATTGACCGATGAAGTCAAGGCCTTGATGCAAAAACGCACCAAAGATAATGAAGACAACGGTGGTCGTTCAGGTGTAGTCCAAGCCCATAACCAGTTTGGTTACAAGGCGAAAGGTCATGAAGGAAATCGTGAGTCTAATACCGTCACTGCACAAATCTTCTCGGCTGCTTTCCAAGTCAAGAAGGTGGACAAGGATGATCCGAAGAAAGTCCTTGAAGGCGCTGAATTTACTTTAACAGATGCAAATGGCGCTGTTGTTGCGACGGCAACTTCTGATAAAAAAGGGGAACTTTCCTTTAACACCTTAACAGAAGGAACCTATACGCTCAAAGAAACCAAAGCACCTGAAAACTACAAGTTGGATGAAACAGAACATGCCGTAGTTGTCACCTATGATGCGGACAAACAAATCTACCACGTCACGGTGGATGGAAAAGCGGTTGGATCAAAAGCAGTCCCAGTTGAGATCGCTAATGAAGCAGATATCAAGTATATTGATCTTGAAGCTTCAAAAGTTTGGGATGACCAAGACAACCAAGAAGGGCTTCGCCCGGCAAGTGTGGAATTCCAACTCTATAAGAATGGCAAAGCTCAAGGAAAACCAGTCACGGTCTCCGCTGCAACAGACTGGAAAGCTCACTTTACAAATCTTCCAGATAAAGACGGTGATGGCAAGCTCATTACCTACACTGTCAAAGAAGTGAAAGTACCGACTCATTATACGGTCGATACAGAAGAAGCTAGCTTCACAGATGGAAAAGCCACCATCACCAACAAGCGCACTCCTGAGACCACGACGGTAACAGTCAAGAAAGTCTGGGATGACGCTCAAAACCAAGATGGTCTTCGCCCATCTACCATCAAAGTTCACCTCTTGGCAAATGGAACAGAGGTGCAAGCACTTGACCTGACTGGTGAAGGAGATGAATGGACTCATACCTTCACAGACCTACCCGTCTATAAAGATGGTCAAAAAGTTGTCTACACAGTGACAGAAGACAAAGTGGACAATTACACTACTAAGATTGATGGAACTACGATTACCAATACTTACAAACCAGGTAAGACAAGCCTTACTGTTACGAAAAACTGGAAGGATGCCAATAACCAAGATGGCCTTCGTCCAAAAACAATCAAGGTTCAATTGTATGCTGGTGATCAAAAGGTTGGTAAGGCTGTTGAATTGTCAGCAGATAACAAATGGACCCATACCTTCTCAAACTTAGACGAGAAGAAAGCTGGCCAAGTTATCAACTATACAGTCAAAGAAATCGATGTTCCAGAAGGCTACACACAAGCCGTCGAAGCTACGAACCCAGGTCAAGTAGTCGTGACCAATACGCACGAACCAGAAAAGACCAAAGTAGAAGTGAGCAAGAAATGGGAAGATGGAGACGACCAAGATGGTCTCCGTCCAGCCAGCATTCAAGTTCAATTGTACAAAGATGGCCTTCCAACAGACCAAGTATTAGAACTTTCAGCCGCGAATGACTGGAAAGGTGCATTTGAAAACCTTGATGCCAAGGCAGCTGGAAAAGCAATTGCATATACAGTCAAAGAAGTAACTGTCCCAGATGGTTACAAAGTAACGGTAAATGATAAGGACAAGGCTAATGTTGTCTTGACCAACACGCATGAACCAGCTCTTACAGAGATGAAAGTCACTAAGAAGTGGGATGATGCCAATGACCAAGATGGCCTCCGTCCAAAATCCATCAAGGTTCAATTGTATGCAAATGATGAAAAAGTAGGAGATCCGGTTCAATTGTCAGCGGACAATCAATGGACCCACACCTTCAGCAAGTTAGCTGAAAAGAAAGCTGGTCAAGCGATCAGCTACCGTGTGGAAGAAGTAGATCTTCCAAAAGGCTACCAAGTCACTGCTGATACTTCTGATCCTGCTCACACGATCTTGACCAATACGCATACGCCAGATGTGATCGATATTCCAGTGACTAAGATCTGGAATGACCAAGACAATCAAGATGGTCTACGCCCAGCAAGTATCGTGGTAAATCTTCTAGCCAATGGTGAAAAAGTTGCTCAAAAAGAACTCACGAATGCGACCGATTGGAAAGAAAGCTTCACAGGTCTACCAAAATTCAAGGATGGTAAAGAAATCGTCTATACCCTTCAAGAAGAGAAGGTAGCTGAATATACGACTACAATTGATCAGGCTGCTTATACCATTACCAATACCCATGCACCTGGTAAGACAAGCGTCACGGTCACTAAGAAGTGGGATGATGAGAATGACAAGGATGGAATTCGTCCGAAGAGTATTCACGTTCAACTCTATGCCAATGATCAAAAAGTCGGTCAAGAAGTAGAATTGTCAGCTGAAAACAAGTGGACCCATACCTTTGCAGATTTAGATGAAAAAGCAAATGGAAACACCATCACTTATACAGTGAGAGAAGTCAGTGTTCCAAAGGGCTATGAAGCTCGTAACGACGAGGATGGTAAAGGAAATGTGGTGATTACCAACAAACATGTTCCAAAAGAAACTCCAAAACAACCAACTCCTCCAAGTTCATCTGAACCAAAGAAACCGGGTCAATCTGAACCTAAAAAACCAAGCCAACCAGAGCCGAAGAAACCAGGCAAAATCTTAGGATTCTTACCAAATACGGGTACGACCATCTCCATTATTAGCCTAGTTTTAGCCTTTGTCTTGGCAAGCATTGCAGCTTATATTTTGAAGAAAAAGAAAAAATAAGCTAGTCTAAAATGAAGCAAACACCAGAAATGGTGTTTGTTTTCGTTTTTCTGGCCTTAAATGATCGGATGATGGGGGGACAACCCTTTCAATTAGGGTTAGGGGAGTAGTTGAAACCCATTTTCCGAACATTTTCAAGAAAATTTTAAAAAATCCTTGACATTTTAGGGAAAGGGAGTATGATTAATTGTGAACTGTTGAACAAGTGTTTTCAAGGAGAGGATCCGATGTCGACTAAGGTGATTCTGCTAGAATGAAGGCAGTTCAACCATAAAAATCTATAGAGCGTTGCGTCCGAAAGTCTAAACAGACACGGCTCTTTAAAAACAAAAGGAGAAGATTATGAAAACAGAACCGATTCATCGTACCAGTATGTGGAAATTTAAGTTAAGTGCTGCCACCATGACT
>JAWDWJ010000024.1:0-27401 GCA_032477695.1 Streptococcus parasanguinis | reverse complement strand
CAATTGAACTTTACCACCAAGACGTTCAGTAAGAGCTTTCCAACCGTCCCAGTCGTTTTCGTCCATACCATCTTCGATAGTGATGATTGGGTATTTGTTTACCAATTCTTCAAGGTAGTCGATTTGTTCAGCAGCAGTGCGGACAGCAGCTCCTTCACCTTCGAATTTAGTGTAATCGTAAACTTTGCGTTCTTTATCGTAGAATTCTGATGATGCACAGTCAAATCCGATAAATACGTCTTTACCTGGAACATAACCAGCAGCTTCGATAGCAGCGATGATAGTTTCTACACCATCTTCAGTTCCGTCGAAACGAGGAGCAAATCCACCTTCGTCACCAACGGCTGTTTCAAGACCACGACCTTTAAGGATTTTCTTAAGTGCGTGGAAGATTTCAGCACCCCAACGAAGAGCTTCTTTGAATGTAGGTGCACCAGCAGGTACGATCATGAATTCTTGGAAAGCGATTGGAGCATCTGAGTGAGATCCACCATTGATGATGTTCATCATTGGAGTTGGAAGAACTTTAGTGTTGAATCCACCAAGGTAGCTGTAAAGTGGGATTTCAAGGTAGTCAGCAGCAGCACGAGCTACAGCGATAGACACACCAAGGATTGCGTTTGCTCCCAATTTACCTTTGTTAGGAGTACCGTCAAGAGCGATCATAGCACGGTCGATAGCTTGTTGGTCACGTACATCATAGCCGATGATTGCTTCAGCAATAATGTTGTTTACGTTGTCAACAGCTTTTTGAGTACCAAGACCACCGTAACGAGATTTGTCACCGTCACGAAGTTCAACTGCTTCGTGTTCACCAGTAGAAGCTCCTGATGGAACCATACCACGTCCGAAAGCACCTGATTCAGTATAAACTTCTACTTCAAGTGTTGGGTTACCGCGTGAGTCTAGGACTTCGCGAGCGTAAACATCAGTAATAATTGACATTTCTTACTCTCCTTATTGAGTTATATTTTTTACTCCTCTATCATATCGTAATTAGGCTATTTTTTCAAGAAAAAACAAGGAAATCTACGAAAATTGAGAAGTTTTTAACAAGAAAACGGTTCCACTGCCTTATTTTCTTCCATTTCCCCTCCTTATTTAATTTTTTAGCATTCCTCTACTCTTCTGCTACGCTTTATGCTATACTTAACTTATGACAGATATTAATAAAACGATTTTAGAAAAAGCTGCTGGTCCTACTCGGTTCAATCCTGATGAACAGCGTCGATTTTTGGAGACTTATGAGGAGCGTGTGATTGCATCATGTACCTTGGAGGAGGCAAGGGACAATCTCTATTTGGAGCACTATTCTTCAATTCTTACGAACATTTCAGAACGCTTTGAACCTGTATTGGTCAAGATTTCGCCTGCCTTGGATGAAAGCAGCCAACTTCAATATTTGAAAAAGACAAAGGATCTTGGTCTTGTGGCAAGCATTGTTTCAGATGACTGTCGCCACTCTCCCTTTGGTCTCATCATCCATACTGATCATCCATCTGGAATTTCACCAACAGACATGAGTCTCCAGTATCCAAATTTATTTGAAAAGAAAGAAGAGACTGCTAGTCCAGAAAAGAAACCATTTTGGAAACGTCTCTTTAGCTAAAGAAAAACCAATGGAAGGGAACATCTCCTTTTCATTGGTTTTTTAGTTTGCTTTCATTTTCAAAAGGTTCCCAATATTTCGAGCGCAGGAAATTAAATTTCTTTCAGCGTGAGCGAGTGCATCTGCTACCTCACAAGGACCATTTACGATAGAGAAGGCAGCATCAATGTGATGACTAGGAAAAGCAGGCAAATCCTCCGCTAAGCTACCACAAATAGCAAGCACTGGGATCTTCTCTGGTGTTCGTTTGGCTACCCCGACAGGAGCCTTCCCAGAAAGAGATTGGAGATCCATCCTACCTTCCCCAACGACGACCAGATCAGCTTTTTGTACTTTGTGATCAAAGTCAATCAAATCGAGGCTTTTTTCAATTCCTGAGGAAATCTGACCTCCCGCAAAAACAACCAAGCCAGCAGCCATGCCACCTCCAGCTCCGGCGCCAGGCATGGACAATATTCGTGCATCAGCAAGCTGGTAAAAATCCTGCATAGCCTGATCAACAGCTGGAAACAGAAGGGGATTCAATCCCTTTTGCCCACCAAAGATATAGGTCGCTCCTTGACTGCCACAGAGAGGATTGGTTACATCCGTTAAGACTTGGAGCTCGATGTCTTGTAAAGCTTTTGGAACCGCACTGGTATCTATTCTAGCCACACGACCGAGCGAAGCCCCTACAGGACGAAGCAGATGGCCTTGATCATCATAGAAGGCTACCCCTAATCCAGCTGCCATCCCAATCCCACCATCATTCGTTGCAGAACCGCCAATTCCCACACAGATCGTTTTAACCCCTTGGTCAACCAATTGCAAAATAAGTTCACCAATTCCTCGTGTTTCCAGTTCAAGAGGATTTCGTTTTTCAGCTGGAATCGACCCTAAACCGACAAGAGACGCCATCTCAAAAAAGGCCATCTCATCTTTTTGGTAGTAAGACATTGAAACAGGCTGTCCAAATGGTCCGGTTACTTGCGTTTGGTACTCCGTTACATCCAGAACTCCAGCTAGGGTTTCCATGGTGCCTTCGCCACCATCCCCTATAGGAAGGAGGTCAAAAGTTGCATCTGGTAGAGCCTCTTGAAATCCTTTTTTCAAGGCTTCTGCTACTTGTTTGGCAGATAAGGATTCTTTAAATGAATCCGGTGCTAGTAGGATATGCATGCTGTTTCCTTTCTATGCTGGTCTAGAATTTCAAGAACAAAGCTTAAATCCCTCTTCTCGATACGATATGGGGCTCGCTCAGCGACGATTGGCTTGGCCATAAAGGCAATCCCGATACCGGCTGTTTCAATCATCGGAAGATCATTGGCACCATCACCCATCGCAATCGTCTGACTTTGTGGGACATGATTTTCTTTCGCCCAGGTCAGGAGAGATTCTTTTTTCCTTTCAGGAGTTATAATTTCACCAAGGACTTTCCCTGTTAAATGGCCATCAGAAACTTGCAAACGGTTGGCTCGGACTAGATCAATTCCTAAAGACCTCGCGATGGGGTCGATGACTTCATGAAATCCTCCGGAAACAAGGCCAACCTTGTAACCTCTTTGATGCAGTTCCGTGATTAAGCTTTCAGCACCCGGTGTGACTTCAATCTGCTCCAAAATTTTCGGAAAGATAGAGGTCTCTAATCCCTTCAATAAAGCAACACGCGCCTCTAAAGATGCTGCAAAATCCAGCTCCCCATTCATTGCTTGGGCTGTAATCTCTGCCACTTTTTCTCCCACGCCAGCTTCTTGAGCTAGTAGATCAATTCCTTCCTGTCTTATCAATGTTCCATCCACATCCATAACGAGGAGACCTGTTACTTTTTTCATCGCTTTCCTTTCTTATTTCTCCCTTACTATACAAAAATAGGGTTTAAATTTCAAGTTTCAATGATGATTTGAAGATAAAAAAATGACCTCCTAAAAGGTCATTTTCTGTTATTAGAAGCGAATTTGCTCCCGGGTTTTTTCATATGAAGTAACAAAGCGATCGGTTACGCCTGCTTCTACCATTTCCAAAGCATCTGAGATGACTTTGAAGGACGCCGCATAGTCATATTCTCTTTCGAAAATATAAAGGGACTCATCAAAGGCTGCCTGTACATGATCGTCAAATGAACGGTAACGGTTCGAGTATTGCAACAATTGTTCTGTCAATGTCGCATTTTGAACAATTCGATACGCCGCTTCTTCCAATTCATTCATATCATTGGTCAAGATTTCCAACAAACGATTGGTTGATTCGATGTTGATTTTATCCCCTTCCAACTCATCCATCAAAGCTTCTGTATTGTTACTTGCAGTGAAGAAAATTTCTAAGAATTCTTGAGGGATTCCTGGCAAGTTTCGTTTGTCCATATAGCGTTTAATGGCATGCAAACGGTTGGCATAGATATTAACTTTTTGGCGAGCATTGGCATCGTCTTTTTCAATTTTTGAAAGGGAATCACTTAAGCCAATTTGCTCATCTTCGATTTCTTTCAAGCGAGCTTCAATGGCTTCTAATTCTTCTTCTACGATAGAATAGGCCTTTTGTGTTTCAGATGAATCTTTCAAGGCATCTTCTACCACATTTTCTTGTGAAGATAGCTCAGCTTCCAACTCTTTTAACTGTTGGCTGAAAGCTTCATTCAAGACGAATGTTTTACCAAGGCGTTCCACTTCTGCTGCAAGGTTGCTATTGTTATCTTTTGCGTGTTTCAAATAGCCAGGCAGTTGTTTCACTAACTTCTTCACAACTTTTTGTGATTCAATTTCACGAGTAAAGATGTGATACAATGCATCGATTTCTTCTTGAATTTGTTCATTTTCGTAAATGGCATTGTCCAATTCAAGGGCGGATACATTTGCCATATTGTTCTTCAAGGAAGCATGCAACTGTTGGAAACGAGATTCAATATCTGTTTCAGTGAAGTGGTAGCCAGATTCCAAAAGCTTGCGGTAGCCACTTTCCAAATCCTCTAATTGGTCTGGAAGTTTTGACTGAAGAGCAGTGACAATTTCTGGCACTCGCTCAACAATTTGTTTTAAGGCCACAATATGGTTCTCAGCTGTATCAAGGATTTCAGCTGCTTCAACAGGGTCACCTGAAGAATTCAAGGTGACAAATTGTGAAAACTCAGATTGAATATTTCCAATTTGCTTTTCAATTTCAGGAAGTGCACTGCCATAACGATCTGGATCTGAAGTGACTTCTTTTTGAAGCTCTTCAAACATATCTAAGGCATGAACCACGCGTCCGCTATTTTTTTGTTCTTGCTCTTCAAGATCTGAAAGGGCTTGGCGAATCGCCTTGATATCTTCGTCGATCAATTGGATCTGACTTTCGATATTGTCAATGGCTTGTTTAGCCTTCATGAAACGGAAAGAATTATTGTAGCCTTCCGCCTCAAACAGATTGTTTTCAATATCAGCAAATGAATTTAAGGATAAATCTACCCATTTTTGATTCCATTCACGAAATGCAACTTGACTTTGACCAATCAAATGCATGTTTTTTACGGCCTCAACTTCATCGTTGACCGGAAGGTTATATAACTTTTCTTTTCGTTCTTCCAGTGCTGCCAGTAAGGCCTCGTTTCGTTTTCTCAAAATGACTGCAACCACATATCCTACAATCAAGATAAGGGCGACAATAAAGATGAGAACAATTAGTCCACTAGACATATAAAAACTCCTTCATCGTATTACTTGAACGTAATCCTAGTAATTATACCATAAAATATCCATTAATGGGAAGCGTTCGTTGAATTTTATACATCGAGTGTACTATATTCAGCGTTTTCTTCGATAAATTCCCGACGTGGTTCCACGCGGTCCCCCATCAACATATCAAATATCTTATCTGCTTCCGCAGCATCGTCTACTGATACCCGTGCCATCAAGCGGTGTTCGGGGTTCATAGTTGTTTCCCATAATTGGTGATCATCCATTTCCCCAAGACCTTTGTAGCGTTGGATGGTTGGTTTTGAGCGACCTTCTGAATAGCGTTCCAAAGCTGCAGCTAATTCTGCTTCTTGGTTCGCACCAGGTTGGATATATTCTTTGATCTCACTACCGACTTTGACCCCATAGATTGGTGGTTGCGCAATATAAACATATCCCGCTTCCAAGACTGGTTTCATATAGCGATAGATCAAGGTCAACAGAAGAGTTCGAATATGTGCGCCATCGACATCGGCATCGGTCATGATGACTAATTTTTGATAACGCGCTTTTGTGACATCAAATTCAGCACCAAATCCAGTTCCCATAGCAGTAAATAAACTACGGATCTCTTCATTGGCAAGAATCTTGTCCATACTTGCTTTTTCAACGTTCAAAATTTTACCACGGATTGGAAGAATTGCCTGAAATTCACGATTCCGACCTGATTTAGCAGATCCTCCAGCCGAATCCCCTTCGACGATGAAGAGTTCTGTTTCTTGTGGGTTGTTTGAAGAACAGTCTGCCAATTTACCAGGCAGGTTAGAAATCTCAAGTCCCGATTTCTTACGGGTCACTTCCCGTGCCCGCTTAGCTGCTACCCTAGCTTTCGCTGCTAAAATCCCTTTTTCAACGATTTTCTTAGCGATTTGTGGATTTTCCAAAAGGAAATCAGAAAAGGCATCACTAAAGAGTCGATTGGTAATTTTTACAACTTCTGAATTTCCAAGCTTTGTCTTGGTTTGTCCTTCAAACTGTGGGTTTGGATGTTTAACTGAGATAACTGCTGTTAAACCTTCTCGAACATCTTCCCCAGTTAGATTGTCTTCGTTTTCTTTTAAGAGTTTATTTTTCTTAGCATAATCATTGATCACACGAGTGAGAGCTGTACGGAAGCCCTGTTCATGAGTCCCACCTTCATGGGTATGGATGTTATTCGCAAAACTCATGACGGTTTCATGGTAGCCCGTAGTATATTGCATCGCCACTTCAACAGTAATATCATCCATTTCCCCATCTGTATAGATGGGTGTTTCAAAGATGACATCTTTATTTTCATTGATGTATTCGACGTAACTAGAGATCCCACCTTCGTAGTGGTAATGCTTTTCCTGCTCTAAACCTTCGCGCTTATCCGTCAAAGAAATACGCAAACCACGATTCAAAAAGGCTAATTCTTGAATCCGTTTGTTTAATTTTTCAAAATCATACTCAGTCGTTTCCGTGAAGATTTCTGGATCTGGAATAAAGTGAACAGTTGTCCCTGTCCGATCTGTCTCACCGATGACTTTCAAATCATCCACAACTTGTCCACGACGATACTCTTGGTAATGGATACTGCCGTTTTTATAGACGCGAACATCGAGGGATGTGGAAAGGGCATTGACAACAGATGACCCTACCCCGTGAAGACCACCAGAAACCTTGTAGCCACCTCCGCCGAATTTTCCTCCCGCGTGGAGCACGGTAAAGACAGTTTCAACGGCAGGTCGACCCGTCTTTTCTTGGATATCCACTGGAATTCCCCGACCATCATCGACAACCGTGATAGAATTATCTGCTTCAATGAAAACTTCAATATGGCTAGCAAAACCAGCTAAGGCTTCGTCAATCGAGTTATCCACGATTTCCCAGACCAGATGATGAAGACCTTCTTTTGAGGTAGATCCAATATACATCCCCGGACGCATCCGAACTGCTTCTAGTCCTTCCAAGACCTGAATCTGACTGGCATCATATTCTTGCGCTTGAATTTCTTGCTGTTTATCCTCTGTCATAATTTCCCTTTTCTATTCAAATATAAACTGGTGTAAGTGGGGCATGGTATCAAATAAATAGGTTGAAAGCCCTGCAGCCTTCCCAGCTTCAATATCGATCGGACGATCTCCGATGACCAGACCGTCTTGAATGCCATATTTTTCCTTCAAATAAAGCATAGAGGCTGGGTCTGGTTTTCGAGGAAAGCCCTCGTCTGCTGTTACAATCTCCGTAAAGTAGGGTGCAATGCCTGTCTGTTCAATAAGGGTCAAAACTTGGCGATCCCGATGAGATACCAAAAAATGGCGTCCTCCATGTGCTTGGATCTCTTCTAGTAACTCTTTTGCTCCCTCAAATAAGACCGGCTCTTGCAAGCCCAAGGCTTCTTTTTTCTTGTATTCCGTACGAAAATTGGAAATATGAGGGGCAAAGGTTTGAATTGCATCCTGTGTTGAGATTTTTAATGCTGCATAAACAGAATCATGATCGGCTTGGATGTGAAAGTCCTTCAATGTCGCTACAAAGGCATTTGTGGACGTTTCGTAATTATCCAATAGCGTCCCACCAAGATCCCATATAAAATCATGATAATTCATAGTCAATATTATACCACAAATGGACAAAAAAAATAAGCTAAAACCCTCATTTAGGGGGGATTTTAGCCATTTTTTACGGTCATTTCATTTTAAATCATAGAGAAGTCATTTCCCGTCATAGAATGTAAACTTTCACCAGAAAATATGGTGTCCAAAAGAGCTCTTTTAAGCATCTCCAAAGACATCTTGATAGAGCATTCCTTGACGAAGGCTTTGGGCATCTCCTCCAAATTGCTCTACCAAGGCATAAGCCAAGGCAAGCGCAGTTGAAGGACCACGACTGGTCAAGAGATTCCCGTCTTTCACCACTGTTTCTTTCTGATAGTGCCCATCTTGAATCTCTTCTTCAAAACCATCGTAACAGGTATAGTGTTTATCTTTTAAGAGGCCGGCACGCGCCAAAACAATGGGAGCGGCACAAATTGCAGAGATGGTTTTTCCTTTGCCACTTTCTTCCTGAAGAGCTGTGATCAATTCTGCATTATCCCTCAAATTCGCTGCTCCTGGCATCCCACCTGGTAAGAAGATTCCATCATAATCTGAAAGATCTCCATTCCAAAGGCGATCTACTTCCACTGTAATTTGGTGAGAACCTGTGACTGTTTCTTCCATGCCAATGAGGTCGCAGTCAATCCCAGCACGTCTCAAAACATCGACAATGGTCAAAGCTTCAATTTCTTCAAAACCGTTTGCTAAAATCGTTGCTACTTTTTTCATTTTCATTCCTTCTTTCTAACTATTGCGCCTTTTTAAGGACTACTTTTTTACGGATTGGAACCTCTTCTTCTGGTCCTTTCTTTTTACTACTATGATTATATATTGAGAGTACTAGACCAATACCAATCAGATTACTAATAATAGAGGAACCTCCTTGTGAGATAAAGGGGAGAGGAATCCCCGTCAAGGGGAGAAGGCCCGTTACCGCTCCGACATTTTCAAAAATATGAAAGACCAGCATCATAATAAATCCAATAGAAATATAGGTATAAAATTGGTTGTTGGACTGGAGGGTGATTTTTAAAATACGGTAAATCAGGGACACATATAAAATCAACAGCACAAGAGCTCCAACAAAGCCAAAGTCTTCTGCTACTACTGTAAAAATCATATCACTTTCCCTTACGGGAACCAATAAATTAGAGACATTAAATCCTTGACCAAAGAGGCCACCACTGGCAATGGCTAGCTGTCCTTGCGCCTGCTGGTAGGTGGTTGTTTGTGCATAGTCAAAAGGATTTAACCAGGCTAAAATACGGTTCATTTGGTAGGTTGGCATCCCTACTTGCTGGTGCAGAAAAGCCCGACCCCCTTCTGATAGAAAGAGAAAGAGAAAGCCTGCTAACCCACCTGCTAGAAGCAAGATGACCGGCAAGATTATTTTCCAAGAAACTCCTGAAACGAGCACTAAGCCCGCAAAGATGGCCAAGAATACTAAGGCCGTTCCCAAGTCCTGCTGGAGGGCCAATAAGGCAAAGACCGGAATTGTATAGATGGTCAACTCTAGAATTAAAAACCAATCTTGTCGTAACAATCGCTCACGCCCCTTATTTCTTTGTAAAAATCGAACAATAGAACGTGACAGCATCAGGATGAAGGGAATCTTCATAAATTCTGAAGGCTGAAATAAGGTGATGTTTCCATAAGCTACCCAGTTTTTTGCACCTGTTGAAGCCACCAAGTTTGGATTATAAAAAACAAGAGGAAGAACCATCAAGGCCAAGCCTAGTAGGTAAAGAAAGGGAGTGATTTTCCAAAGAAATTTCGTACTAAAAATCGTCACAATCAGGCAAATGATACATCCCACACCAATCCAGGCTAATTGCTGCCCCAAAAAAGGCCACACCATTTGGGGATAATCATGAGAAACTGCCACATAAACGGATAAGATCCCTATCATAAGTAGGGTGAAGACAATTCCAATGATCGAATAATCCAGGTGGATCGTCCAAAAATGATTTTTCTTCATTCACGTTCCTTTCTGTGAGAATCATCAAATTAATTAATAGAACAACATCTGTAGAATCAAGCTAGATCCTGCCACACAAAACCAAGCAATCAAACCTACCAGAAGGGGGGCTGCTCCTGCCGCACGGAACTGTTTCCAAGAAACCTTGCTTCCGATTCCAACCAAGGCCATGGCCATAAAGAGGTGAGAAAGGTCATTTAGGTAAGGTAGGACCACTTTAGGTACCAGGCCAATAGAAGAAAGAATGGAAGCCACAATAAACCAGATAATAAACCAAGGAATAATTTTCTTTAACATTCCTTTGTTTCTTCCTTGTTGTTTACTCCGATACCATTTTAAACCGATCAAGCCCAAACAAACTGGTACAATCATCAGGGCGCGTGTTAACTTAACAATTGTAGCCATTTGCCCCGCTGCTTTACTGTAAGAAAATGCTGCTGCTACAACAGATGACGTATCGTTAATGGCTGTTCCTGACCAGAGGCCAAATTGGAAATTAGACATATGCCATAAATGCCCTAATACTGGAAAGATAAAGACAGCCAAAATGTTGAAGAAGAAGATAGTTGACATAGATAGGGCAATTTCCTCTTCGTCTGCTTCAATGATCGGCGCTGCTGCTGCAATAGCAGATCCACCACAAATAGCTGTACCAAACCCAATTAAGGTCCGTAGATGAGATTTCAGATGGAAGACTCTCCCAAAAATAATAGCTGCAAGAAAGGCAACGGTTATCGTTGGCAGACTAATCTTTAAAGATGAAAGACCAGTAGAGGCTACTGTTGCAATCGGCAAGCTAAATCCCATGAAGATAATCGAATACTGCAACAATTTCTTACCGGACCAGTTCAAGCCTGGTCGTGAATTCTCCGGTAAATCCACAAATTCATTCAGGACAATTCCTAAAATTAAGGCAAAAACACTGGAGCCAATAATGGGGAAGAAAGTTCCCAACAACATAGCACAAAGTGCCAGTACAAATGCAATTGCAAGTCCAAATCCTTTATTTTTCATTCTCTCAATTCCTTTCAAAAAAGTCAGCTGCTTGCTCAATAAGCCGCTCTCTCAATGTCGTGTGAAGGGGCAACACTTGTTGCAACCCGTCCAAAATTTGTTTTCCATATCGCTTGGTTACCACCCGCTGATCTAATAAAAGCACCAAAGATTCCTGATCTTGAAAACGGCTGGTTCTCCCAATAGCCTGTTTGAGTCTTAAAATCGCGACTGGAAGACTATAGTCATAAAAGGGATTTTTCCCCTGTTCTCTGAGTTTTGTATTCAGCTTTTGAACCATATAATCTTTAGGATTGTCAAAAGGAAGGCGCGTGATGATTTGAATCACTTCTTTTTGTTGGGAGAAATCGACTCCCTCCCAGAAGCTTCCCGTCCCCAATAAAATGGAGCTTTCTCCTCTGTCAAATCGTCGCTTAATATTAGCTGCATCTCCATTTCGATACTGGGCCAAGTGGGGAAACTTCAATGCGTTTGACGTCTCCAGTAACAATTCTTTTGAAGTAAACAAAAGAAAAATTGGCTTTCGTAAAGGAAGGAGTTCACCGACGAGCTGACAAATTTCTCCTGCATACTCCACAGAAGATAAAGAAACGACATCTGGAAAATCTATCGGCACTAACAATTCCTGGTGTTGTTTGACTGTTATTGGCACCCGGTAGATTTGCTGCTCTTGGTATCCCAAAAGGGCAGGTAAATGCACCTTTTTACTGATAGCGATCGTTGCTGATACAAAGAGCACGGGCACTTCTTCAGGAACAAACTCCTTAAAGGATAGCAAGTCCTCAACTCCTCCGTGGAGACGAAGAATCTGGTGGCTTTCGACCACTTCCTTGTCCATCCAAAAGGTTTGGTAGCGCTCATCAAACAATTCCCTTAGATTCTCTAATGATTCGTTTTTTAATTCTGAGACATCCTGTCGAATTTTTGCCACTGTTTGATCTGATAAGATCGCTGTTTTTCCTTGTACAACTTCCTTAGAGCAGGCATTTAATTCAAATTGAATACTTTCCAGCAAACGCCGTTGCAGCAGATCTTTTTCCTCTTCGATGGCGTGTTGCAAGCTTAGAAGAAGAGATTGCAAGGTTTCTTCTCTCTGTGAAAACTGCTCCAAAGCAAAGAAGAGTTTTTGCGCTTCATCCACTACCAGAACAGATTCTTGAAGTAGACTCTTATCATCTTCTAGACGGGTTAGCAGATAGGCATGATTGGTCAGAATTACCCGGCTTGTTTTCACTTTTTCCTGGCCGAGGCACCAAAAATCTTCCTGATAAAAAAGCGAACGTTTCGACAATTGGCCATCGTGGCAAATGTCAGCTACAAAATGAAGATGACGATAGAGTTGACCAATTTCACTGAGCTCTCCCGTTTCCGTCATGGTCAGCCAAACCAACAGTTGCATTTTAAAGCGTCGGATCATCCCATTATCTGACTCACTCTGTAAGGCCTCATAAAATTTATCGAGTTGGATGTAATCCTTGGGACTTTTCAGGCTATGAAAGGGAATTTGGAAAAGATCTTGGATGGTCTTTCCTTCCTTCTTCATAATTTGATCCTGAAGAATTTTAGTCGGAACACTGACAAGAATGCGTTTGGAGGTTTTCGCCAAAAGCGTTAATAGATAGGCATAGGTCTTCCCAATACCCGTTGGCGCTTCAATAAAACTCGGAAGTGGCTGTTGCAAACTGTCCTCGATATAGGCAACAAATTCTCTCTGCTCCGGATAAGCCTCCATTCCCAACAGCTGCATATTGAGTTCAAACTGTTCAGACAAATGACGACTTTTTATAAACTGCTGTGGCTTTCGCAGATAGAGACCATGAACCTCTACTAAATGAGCTGGTAAAAAAAGGCTAGTGTCTTCAAGCGCATCTTCTATTAAGAGTCGTGATTCATAAATCAAACAATCTGCCATCGAAAGAAGTTTTTCGATCAATCCTCTTGGTAAGCTCGCAATTTTCTCTCTCAATTTCAACAGCAGCTGGGCTGTTGCCATAGCATCCGCTAGAGCGGAGTGAGCATGGTACAACTCAATTTCCAGTTCAGCCGCAAGCGCTCCTAAATTGTAGCGTTCTAAAGTCGGATAGAAAATTTGAGACAATTCAACCGTATCAATCCGAGGAGTCGTTAGCTCAAATCCTTCCCAAAAGAGGGCTTCTGCCAATAAATTCGCATCAAATTTGACATTATGGGCCACAAAGACGGCATCTTCTATTAATTCAAAAATTTCTTTTGCCACTTGTGCAAACTCTGGTGCTTTTTTCAAGCGAGCATCTGTCAGGCCAGTCAATTGTTTGATATGCTCATCCAATCGTTCATGGGGATTCACATCCGTCTCATAGGATTGCCTAATCCTCCCATCTTCGATGATGACAATCCCAACCTGAATGATCTTAGCATTGCTTCCAGCACTGGTCGCTTCCAGATCCACAATGGCATATTTCCGTTTCTGTCTTGTCATAATACTTAAAATTATATCACGTTTGAGCAAGCTCTGCAGATTTTTTTCTCCTTTCAGGCTGACTTCAATCCTGTTATTTTCCTCGCAATTTGATACACTATTCTAGAAAGGAGTCCTTATGAAAATCTATCGTACTGTTAATCCTGTAGCTTATGAAAACACCTACTACCTTGAAAATGACCACTCCCTCATTCTTGTCGATCCAGGGAGTGACTGGGCAACTATTCAAAAACAAATTGATCGCATCGGAAAACCCATCGTAGCGATTCTTTTAACCCATACACATTACGATCACATTATGAGTCTTGAAAAGGTTCGTCAGACCTATCATTTCCCACCTGTTTATGTCCATTCAGCAGAAGCCAGTTGGTTGTCTTCTCCAGTCGATAATTTATCTGGTTTGGATCGTCATGCGGATTTAGAAGATGTGGTATGTAAGGAGGCCGACTTCCTTTATGACATTCGCTCCGATTACCAAATAGCTGATTTCCACTTTTATGTTCTGGAGACACCAGGCCACTCTGCAGGAGGGGTTTCCATCGTCTTTCCTGGGGATCACCTGGTTCTATCTGGTGATGCCCTTTTTCGCGAAACCATTGGACGGACCGATCTTCCAACAGGGAACGCGGCACAGTTGCTTAGCAGTATTAGAGAAGAACTCTTTACCCTTCCATCTTCCTACACCGTCTATCCCGGTCATGGCCCTGAAACTTCTATTGGTCACGAGAAGATGTTCAATCCCTTCTTTAGACAATCCTAAAGAATCCTTCCTGTCCTCATAAAGTAGACAAAAAAAGCAAGTGCGAACTTGCTTTTTTATTATATCTTAAGAAAACGTCTCATGGAGATTGAAGAACCAATCGCCCCAATCAAAATTCCTAATCCAAAGAGGCCACCGACCATGATCGGTACCAAGAGATGAGGACTATAGAGATACAAGTTTTGATCTGCCAAGTTATTGTTCATAGATGTATAGACAACATTATAAACGTAGAAGACCAAAACTGAAGGAACCAAGGCTCCCAAAAGACCGATCCAAGCACCTTCTAAAAGGAATGGTGCACGAATATAGCCATTTTTTGCTCCTACCAGTCGCATAATCTTAATCTCACGACTACGTGAAATGATGGTAATCCGAATGGTATTTGAAATCAAGAAGACTGCGATGAAGATCAATAAAGCTACACCAATCAAGCCCCAGTTTCGGATGAAGGTTCCAAGAGCAAACAAGCGTTGGGTATCGACCCCACCATCTTTAACCTCAGAAACTCCTTCAATTTTTTTAGCATCAGCCGAAACTTGCTTTACATATTTAGGAGCCGTTGTCTCTACATAATAAGCATCATAGAGAGGATTGGCATCTCCATCAAAAATCTTCCAGTTGTTCCCAGCCGTTTTGATCAGTTTATCATACTGTTCTTCCTTGCTAGAAAAATCAACCTTGTCGACATGCTTCATGGCTGTCAGAGCATCGTAGACCTTATGGTAGTTTTCATTGGTCACGGTTTGACCGTCTTTTTCAATCTGCTCGCTCTGATCTTGAATATCCTTGCGCATGTATACTACAACCCGCACACTGTTTTGAATATCATCTGAAAGCTTAATGGTATTGGCAATAACTGAGGCGAAAATAGCAACCAAGCTAAGGGTAATCATAACCGAGCTGACCGCTGCAATCGTCATCCAACCATTTCGTTTCAAGCTTTTAAGCGATTCGATTAAGTGTCGGAAAAATCTTCTAATCATCGTATCCGTACTCTCCTTCCGCTTCATCACGCACTACACGACCATTTTCAATCGCGATGACACGGTGACGTAAAGTATTTACAATCTGACTATTGTGGGTCGCCATCAATACTGTGGTCCCTTGCAGATTAATCCGCTCCAAAAGATTCATGATTTCCCATGAATTATCTGGGTCCAAGTTCCCCGTTGGCTCATCCGCAATCAAGACTTTCGGATTGTTGACGATCGCACGAGCAATCGCAATCCGTTGTTGCTCCCCACCGGACAATTCATTCGGGAATGAGCGGACCTTGTGTTTCAATCCGACAAGATCCAAAACTTCCATAACACGCTTTTTAATATTGCGACGGCGCTCACCGATAACTTGCATAGCGTAGGCAATATTTTCATAAACGGTTTTCTTTGGAAGCAATTTATAATCTTGGAAGACCACTCCCACATTGCGTCGCAACATAGGAATATCGCGTTTTTTGATTTTATCCAAATCAAAATCAGCTACTTTCAAACTTCCTTTATCGTGTTTGACTTCACGGTATAAAAGTCGAATAAAGGTCGACTTCCCTGCACCAGAAGGTCCTACGATGTAGGCAAATTCTCCTGGTTCAATTTGGACAGAGACCCCGCGAAGGGCCGTTGTCCCGTTGTCATACTTTTTGACAACATCTTTCATTTCAATCATTGACATGTAATGAAATTCCTTTCATTCTTTTCTGGTTGATTCCCTCGAGGTTATTGGAGACGCCATTTAAGGTAGGCATCGATAAAGCCATCGATATCTCCATCCATCACCTTGTCCACCTGCGCTACTTCGTAGTTGGTCCGGTGATCCTTAACCATCGTGTAAGGGGTAAAAACATAGGAGCGGATTTGACTTCCCCAGGTGATTTCTTTTTTATCCCCTTTTAGAGAATCCACTTCTGCTGCTTTTTTCTCTTGCTCTAATTGGTAGAGTTTAGCTTGCAACATCTTCATCGCACGATCACGGTTCCCGTATTGGGTCCGATCCACGGTGGATGCCACTACAATCCCTGTCGGAATGTGGGTCAAGCGCACCCCTGTAGAAACCTTGTTGACGTTTTGTCCACCAGCTCCACCAGAGCGGAAGGTGTCCATCTTGATATCATCATCACGAACTTCGACTTCGATGGTATCGTCTAATTCGGGCATGACCTCAACAGATGTAAAGGAGGTATGACGACGTTTAGCGGAGTCAAATGGAGAGATCCGAACCAAACGGTGTACCCCCATTTCAGATTTCAGAAGACCGTATGCATGTGGCCCTTCAAAGGATAGGGTCACAGACTTGATTCCAGCCTCATCCCCAGCCTGATAGTCCAAGACTTCAACTTTAAAGCCGTGGGCATTTCCAAAACGAGTATACATCCGAAGAAGCATGTCGCCCCAGTCCTGAGCTTCTGTCCCTCCTGAACCTGGGTGGATTTCTAAGATGGCATTATTATTGTCATAGGGTTCAGACAATAGCAAGGTCATCTCATAGCTGGTCATCCGTTTATCCAGCTCCTCCAACTTCTCGATCAATTCTTCCTTGACCGAATCATCTTCTGCCAAAAAGTCCAGTAAGATTTCTGACTCATCAAAGAGATCCACCATTTGATGGAAATTTTCATAGGTCTGCTTGAGTTCATTTAATTCTTGAGATGTCTTTTGCGCAGCAATGTTATCATCCCAAAAATCAGGTTCTGTCATTTTATTTTCTAAAATGGCAATTTCTTCTTCCAATGCCTCTAAGTCAAAGAGACCCCCTGAAAGAAGCTAATTTTTCACGATTTGCGTCAATTTTTTGACGAATTTCTGAAATGTCCATAAGTACCTCTTTCTATGTATCTAGTCTATTATATCATAACCTTCACTATTTGCCCACCTTCCAATATTGGATCTGCTGGTTGACCACCACCAATCCAGCTGATTTTCAGCATTTTTTCTATTCATTTGTAACCTAATTGTTAGAAAAAAAGATCCTCTTATGCTAGACTGGTAGCATGACAACAGTAGCTTTTATGTCCGATTTACATATTGATTCGAACAACTTCGGCAAAGATGAATTAGAGACCCTGATCACTCTTTTCAAGGACAAAAAAATTCAACATCTCCATATTGCAGGAGATATTGCCAACGGCTTTGAAAAGACGTCACAGGAATTTTTAGACCAACTCCAATGTCACCTTCCAGTGACCTTTAGCCTAGGAAATCATGATATGCTGGGCCTATCAGAAGAAGCCATGAGACCTTTTGAATTTCAAAAGATTCCCTTCTCCAATCATACGCTTTTTGCTTTTTCGGGCTGGTATGACTACAGCTTTGTTCCTACTATCTCTCCCCAAAAACATCTCCAAACCAAAAATCTATTTTGGTTTGACAGACGCCTCCAACGAATGGGATCTGATCCAGCCATTACCCAACGTCTGTTGCGAGAGCTCGAAACAGAACTCATGCAAGTGGATCAACCCTTGATCATCGCTATGCACTTTGTTCCTCATAGTCAGTTTCTCCTACGCCACCCTTATTTTGAACGCTTTAATGCTTTTCTAGGGAGCCAAGCCTTTCATGAACTGTTTAGACAATATCCTGTCAGAGAGGTGATTTTTGGCCATAGCCACCACCGAATGCCAGCAACAACGATTGACACCATCACCTATCATGCCAGACCTTTAGGCTATGTCCGAGAATGGGAGCTCTGCAAACAATTTTTCGAAGCTTTTCCTGAATATGATTTTCCAAAACGATACGATCCCTACAAACGCTATCGCAGAATCAAAGACCTCCCCGAATTTAAAGCATACAAGAAAAAACAGCTCACTCATGAATTTTCTCAAGCCATGACGATCCTTGAACTATAAAAAAATTGGTCCCTCTGGGACCAATTTTTTTACACTTCTGTATCCAAGAGATTTTTTGCAACGATTGCAGCCAGAACACCACCGACAATTGGAGCCAAGATAAAGATCCAAATTTGTTGAAGGGCTGCACCACCAACAAAGAGGGCAGGTGCCAAGCTACGAGCTGGGTTAACAGAAAGTCCAGTAATGTTCAAACCAACAAGAATAATCAAAGTCAAGCTCAAACCGATCACAAGACCAGCGATCTTGCCATTACCTTTGGTAGCTGATGTTACTGTCATGATGACCAAAATAAAGATAAAGGAAGCAATTACTTCAAACAAGAATCCGCCAAATGGAGTCACACCCTTCGCTAGGGCGTTTTCACCAAGACTAGCTGTTGACATACCTGAATTTGACAAGAGGAAGAGAACTGTTGCAGATGCGAGAACCGCCCCCACTACTTGAGCTGCAATATAATTAACCAAGTCCTTTGAAGACAAGCGTTTGTTCACAAACATGGCAATCGAAACAGCCGGGTTCAAGTGGGCACCTGAAACAGTCCCAATTGAGTAAGCTGCTGCAACAATGGATAAACCGAATGCCAAGGCAATTCCTAAATGTCCCAGACCTTCTGTTCCATTTCCAAAAACGACTGCGCCAGTCCCGATAAAGACAAGCATAAATGTGCCGATTACTTCAGCAAAAAACTTTTTCATAACTAAGTTTCCTTTCTTCAAACTGTTGACTAGTTTATCAAAAATCCACACCTACCTCAAGAAATATGCCCAGTCTATTTTGCCCACAAAAAAAGCCATCCAAAGATGACTTTTTTTATGTTTAAATGGCGTTTTTATCTTTTCCAAGTGCACGTTGAACAGCTTTAACAATCTCAACGAGGACCACGATCATAAGTGCTCCTACGGCAACAACCATCCATTGAGTCAAGCTCAAGTTTGAAACGTGGAAGAGATTATTAAATCCAGGAACCAAAATTGTCACCACAAAGAGGACGAAGGCAACTGGAATAGACCAGTTAAAGGTCTTGTTCGTAAAGAGTCCCACTTTAAAGATTGATTGGTAAACCGACTTAACGTTAAAGGCATGGAGCAATTGGATCAAACCGAGAGTTGCAAAAGCCATGGTAAGGGCATCCGCATGGATTTCAGTATGACTTTGGTGCTCTGGGAAGAGAAGAGCCCAACCATAAACACCTAAAACTAGCATGGTTTGGAAGATCCCTTGATAAATGATTGCTCCGAAGACACCACCATCAAAGAAGTTAGACTTACGCCCACGAGGTTTGTGAGTCATGACACCGGGCTCAGCTGGTTCCACACCAAGAGCGATGGCTGGAAGAGTATCGGTTACCAAATTGATCCAGAGAAGATGCACTGGTTGCAACACATCCCAACCAAAGAGCGTTGCAAAGAAGATGGTGAAGACTTCAGCCATATTGGCGGACAAGAGATACTGAATAGATTTTTGGATATTGGAGAAGACCTTCCGTCCTTCTTCTACCGCTACGATAATAGTGGCGAAGTTATCATCGGCAAGGACCATGTCTGAAGCTCCCTTAGAAACTTCTGTACCTGTAATCCCCATACCGATACCGATGTCAGCTGTCTTAAGTGATGGTGCATCGTTGACCCCGTCACCAGTCATGGCAACAACTTTTCCTTCATTTTGCCAAGCTTTCACGA
The DNA here is from genome assembly GCA_032477695.1 of Streptococcus parasanguinis. Lineage (GTDB taxonomy): Bacteria > Bacillota > Bacilli > Lactobacillales > Streptococcaceae > Streptococcus > Streptococcus parasanguinis_Y. Next base: position 7,809 of record JAWDWJ010000024.1, on the reverse strand, counting down.
TCCGAACCTTGTGTTCAGGTGATACACGAGCATAAACAGAATATTGCTTGAAGACTTTTTGGAATTCTTCGTCAGAGAGTTCATTCAACTCAGCCCCTGTGAAGACATGGTCTTCTGTATCATTTGGATCGATGATTCCCAGACGTTTAGCAATCGCTTCTGCTGTATCTTGGTGGTCACCCGTGATCATGATTGGACGGATACCCGCTTCCTTAGCAACACGAACCGCTTCAGCTGCTTCTGGACGCTCAGGGTCAATCATACCGACCAAACCAGAGAAGATCAAGTCAGACTCAACAATTTCAGATTCCAAGGTTGGAATTTCGTTGCTTGTCTTATAAGCCATCATCAAGACACGAAGGGCCTGTTTAGCCAAGTCTTTGTTGGTAGCAAGGATAGCTTTCTTATCTTCATCCGTAATAGGACGAACTTCCCCATTAACTTCAATACGCGTCACACGTTTGAGCAATTGGTCAGGAGCCCCCTTAACAGCGATAAAGTATGAACCGTCCGCTTCCTTATGGATAGTTGACATAAGCTTACGGTCTGAGTCAAATGGCAATTCTGCCACACGTGGCTCATCCTTCAGAATTTCGCGAACATCAAAATTGTGATCCAAACCAAACTGTACCAAAGCAGTCTCTGTTGGGTCCCCAATCAACTTGCCAGATGGATCTACCTTGGTATCATTGGCAAAGTTCATGATGCGAAGCGTATTGTTGCTTGTTCCAATTTCGGTTGCTGCACTTTGTAATTGACCGTTGGTATAGACTTTTTCAACCGTCATTTGGTTCATGGTCAAAGTACCTGTTTTATCAGATGCGATGATTTCTGTTGAACCAAGTGTTTCAACCGCTGGCAATTTACGAACAATCGAATTGCGTTTGGCAAGGGTTGTAGTTCCCAAAGATAGAACGATAGTTACAATGGCAGGAAGTCCTTCTGGAATGGCCGCAACCGCAAGGGCTACCGCAACCATCAAGCCTTCTAATGGATGCTCTCCACGAACGAAGACACCAACTAAGAAAGTAATGACCGCAATCACAACAATTAAGTAAGTCAAGGCTTTAGATAATTGTTCCAAGCTTTGCTTCAATGGTGTTTCAGTCTCATCGGCATTAGCCAACATATCTGCAATCTTACCAACTTCTGTATACATACCAGTGTTTGTTACGACACCAATACCACGACCATAAGTTACATTTGAGTTTTGGTAACCCATATTAACGCGGTCCCCAATACCAGCATCTGCTTCAACAAGTCCTGTCACATCTTTTTCAACTGGCACAGACTCCCCTGTAAGAGCTGCTTCTTCAATTTTAAGAGAAGCTGCTTCAAACAAACGCATATCTGCAGGCACGACATCTCCCGCTTCAAGCAAGACGATATCTCCGGGTACCAATTCTTTTGAGTCAATCTCAATAACATGGCCATCACGACGAACACGAGCCATGGGGCTAGACATATTTTTCAGAGCTTCAATGGCTGCTTCTGCTTGCCCTTCTTGGTAAACCCCAAAGGCAGCATTCAAGACAACAACGGCCAAGATGATCATGGCATCCGTTAGACCGTCCATTCCTTCTGTAATCACAGAAAGTGCCGCTGCCACAAGCAAGATGATAATCATCAAATCCTTAAATTGATCAAGGAATTTAGCTAGTAGGCTACGTTTTTCACCCTCTTCCAACTCATTACGACCATAATTCGCTAAGCGTTCTTGAGCCTGGGCGGTTGACAAACCTTCGACAGATGAGTCCAAGTTCTTTAGGACTTCCTCAGAAGATTGCGTGTAAAACAAATCTTTATTTTGTTCTTTTGACAAAACAGTCTCCTCCTTTTTGGCCTCTTTTTACAAAAAAAGAGACCTGTTTTTTAAAAAAACAAGTCTCGCTGTTTAATATAGTGCCGGAAATAATTCGTAATGACGACACTATCGCGGAAAACCGCCAGCTACTCCCTTGAGTGGTTTTATTATACCATTTTTATAGAATAAAGCAAGCGGGATCTCTAATAATTTAATGAGGTCTATTCTTCCCATTCCACTAGTAATTGATAATTGGCAAATTCCTGTTCTCCATCGAGAGTTAACAAGCGATAAGAGACTTGCAAATGACCTGCTTCTAATTGAAAGAGGTCTGTTGTAATCAAAAACTGCTGAATGCCCATCGGAGTTGGGATGATTGCCCCACCATCTTCATTTTTGTAGAAACGCATGATGGATTTAGGACTTGAGAATCGTGTCATGACCAATTCATCGTTGGAAAATTTCAAAGCAACCTTTTCATCTTCTTCATTGGTATACAAGAGATATTGAAAACCTGCTTTTTCCTTCCATTCACCTTGATAGTACTGATCAACGATTTCCATTTCTTCTCCAAATCGAATGGTATTTTGAATGCGAATCTGCATCTTTGTCTCCTTCTCTTCTTTTCTTGCCTTACTATTCTATCAAATTTTACGCATTTTGACTGCCCCTATTAGCCTCTAGATCGCAAAATAGGCTTTTTTTTGCTATAATAGACCCATGAATGAAAAAGTCTTTCGCGATCCCGTACATGATTACGTTCATGTGGATCATCCCATCATTTATCAATTAATTAATAGTAAAGAATTTCAACGACTACGCCGCATCAAACAACTGGGGACATCTGGTTTTACCTTCCACGGTGGGGAGCATAGTCGTTTTTCTCACTGTCTTGGCGCCTATGAAATTTCAAGACGCATTCTGTCCATTTTTGAGGAAAAGTATGCAGAGCAATGGAATTCTGATGAAAACTTACTGACCATGACAGCCGCTCTTCTTCATGACATTGGACATGGTGCCTATTCCCATACCTTCGAAGGACTCTTTGGGACCGATCATGAAAAAATGACCCAGCTGATCATCACCAGTCCAGAGACGGAGGTCAATCAGATCCTCTTACAGGTAGCACCTGATTTCCCAAATCGTGTAGCCAGCGTCATTGATCATACCTACCCCAATAAACAAGTGGTGCAATTGATTTCTAGTCAAATTGATGTGGACCGGATGGATTATTTACTGCGGGATGCCTACTTTACGGGTGCTTCCTATGGAAAATTTGACTTGACCCGTATTTTGCGTGTCATTCGACCGATTGAAAATGGCATTGCCTTCCAACAAAATGGCATGCACGCTGTCGAGGATTATGTGGTCAGCCGTTACCAAATGTATATGCAGGTCTACTTCCACCCGGCTACTCGTGCCATGGAAGTCCTCCTTCAAAATCTACTCAAACGCGCTAGAACCATTTATCCAGATCAGAAAGAGTATTTTCAACTGACTTCACCTCGCTTGATTCCATTTTTTGAAGAAGAAGTCACTATCCAAGACTACTTAAATCTAGATGACGGTGTGATGAATACCTATTTCCAAGTCTGGATGGATAGTCCGGATACCATCTTGTCTGATCTTGCTCAGCGCTATATTAATCGGAAAGTCTTTAAATCGATTCTATTTACAGAAGATAAACGAAAAGACTTAGCAATCCTTGAAAAACTGATTAAAGAGGTTGGGTTTAATCCAACCTACTACACCGCTATTCATCAAAATTTCGATCTGCCCTACGATATTTATCGACCAGAGCTTGAAAAACCGCGGACCCAGATCGAGATGATCCGAAAAGACGGGAGTCTCGCTGAATTGTCTCAGTTGTCTCCACTCGTCGCTGCTTTAGCAGGAACTCGCTATGGGGACAACCGCTTCTATTTCCCCAAAGAAATGCTGGAGGTTAATGGACTTTTCAGTAAGCAAGTAGAGGAATTCACTTCCTATATTACCAATGATTATTTTACAGGAGAGACGGATGTCCATTAAATTAGTGGCGATCGATATCGACGGTACACTTCTCAATTCAAAAAAAGAGATCACACCTTCCGTATTTGAAGCCATTCAAGACGCTAAAGCCGCAGGCGTTAAAATTGTGATCACAACCGGTCGTCCTATCGCAGGGGTCTCAAAACTTTTAAAAGAACTCCATTTGATGGATCCTGGAGACTATGTCATTACCTTTAATGGCGGTCTGGTGCAAGAAACTGCTACTGGAAAAGAACTCATCAAAGACCTTTTAGATTATGAGGACTATCTCGATATCGAGTCTCTTGCTAACAAACTCCAAATCCACTCTCATGCGATTACTAAAGACGGCATCTATACCAGCAATCGAGATATCGGACGCTACACCATTCATGAATCCCGACTGGTCAATATGCCCCTTTATTACCGGACGCCTGAGGAAGTTCGTGAGAAAGAATTTGTCAAGGCCATGTATATCGATGAACCAGATATTCTAGATGCTGCGATTGCAAAAATCCCTAAAGAATTCAAGGATCGCTTCACTATGGTCAAATCAGCCCCTTTTTATTTAGAAATTTTAGGGAAAACAACCAATAAGGGATCAGCCCTTCTTCATCTAGCTGAACGACTTGGAATTCAGCAAGAAGAAACCATGGCCATAGGAGATGAGGAAAATGACCGTTCCATGCTAGAAGTCGTGGGACATGCCGTCGTCATGGAGAATGGCAATCCAGCTCTTAAAAAAATTGCTACAACTATCACCAAATCAAATGATGAATCTGGCGTTGCATACGCCATTAGAAAGTGGGTATTATAAGAAATGTACCATTACCAGCTAGGAATTTCTACTAGTGAGCATGATAACTTTGTCATTCAGAGTGACCAAACCAATCTCTTACAAAGCAGCTCATGGGCAAAAATCAAAGATAATTGGGGAAATGAACGGGTTGGTTTTTATCAAGAAGACCAATTAGTCGCTGTTGCAAGCATCTTGATTCAACCCCTGCCACTTGGCTTTTCCATGCTTTACATTCCTCGAGGCCCAATCATGGATTACCAAAACAAAGAGCTGGTTTCATATGTGATCCAGTCCCTTAAAAAAATTGCCAAACAATACAAGGCCTTGTTTGTGAAATTTGATCCAAGTCTTTTCTTGAGTAAACACTTGATTGGACAAGAAAAGACGGAAGCTCCTGCTGTGCAAGCGATGATCGACCCCTTAACTAAAGAAGGTGTTGAATGGACTGGCCGAACCAGTGATATGGCAGAAAATATCCAACCACGCTTTCAAGCGAATATCCACAAAGAGTTTTTCACCGAGCAAGATCTTTCAAAATCTACTCGACAAGCCATCCGAACTGCTCGAAACAAAGGGATCCAAGTCCAATTTGGTGGGACTGAATTGTTGGAGGACTTTGCTTCTCTCATGAAAAAGACTGAGGCTCGTAAAAGCATTCATTTACGTGGAAAAGACTACTACGAAAAACTACTCACAACCTACCAAGGACAATCCTACATTACCTTGTCTACTCTAGATCTCGAGAAACGCAAAAGCTCCCTTATAAAAGATCTTGAAAAAAACAAGGCAGAGGCTGAAAAATTCACAGAAAAAACAAAGCCTGGCAAGGTTGAGAATAACCAAAAAGAAAAAGAGCGGATAGAGGAAGAACTTCAATTTCTTGAGCAGCATCTCCAAGCAGGTAGACAGGTTGTTCCTTTATCTGGGACCTTAACCCTTGAATTCGGTGGGACATCTGAAAATGTTTATGCAGGGATGGATGAAGAATTCCGCCGCTACCAACCTGCTATCCTCACCTGGTATGAAACTGCCCAACACGCTTTTGATCGTGGTGCTTCTTGGCAAAATATGGGGGGCATTGAAAATTCACTCGATGGTGGTCTCTATCATTTCAAATCAAAATTTAATCCTGTCATTGAAGAATTTGTTGGAGAATTCAACCTCCCAACCAGTCCACTCTATCCACTTGTAAACAAAGTCTACAAGATCCGGAAAAAATTAAGGAGTAAATAAGTTACATGACTCTTACGACAATTTCAAAAGAAGAATTTACCTCATTTGCAAATACTGTCTCCCATCGCTCTTTTATCCAGTCTGCTGAAATGGCAGATCTGCTTAAAAAGCGAGGAAATACCGTCCAATTTATCGCTTGGAAGCAAGAAGATCAAGTCCAAGTGGCAGCAATCTTGTACAGTCTTCCTATGACAGGTGGTCTCCATATGGAAATCAATTCTGGCCCCCTTTACCAAGAGGAATCTATGCTAGAACCCTTCTATGCAGCCTTAAAAGACTATGCGAAAGAAAATGGGGCTATTGAACTCGTTATCAAGCCCTATGATACCTATCAAACCTTTGACAGTGACGGCAATCCAACCAGTGAAGAGCAAACCCATTTTATGGATACCCTAAAAAAATTGGGCTATCAGCATGATGGTTTAACAACAGGTTATCCAGGTGGAGAAGGTGATTGGCATTATGTGAAAGATATGGAGGGTATCACCGAGAAAAATCTTCTCAAGAGCTTCAGTAAAAAAGGAAAGCCACTTGTCAAGAAAGCCAAATCTTTCGGTATTGAACTGAAACGATTAAACCGAGATGAACTGCAACTCTTTAAGGATATTACTTCTTCTACCAGTGACCGTCGCGACTATCAGGATAAGACCTTGGATTATTACCAAACTTTCTATGACAGTTTTGGCGACAAAGCAGATTTCATGATCGCAACGCTGAACTTCCACCATTACTACACGAATCTTGAAAAAGACCAAGGAAAACTAGCTCAGAAGATTGAGAAATTACAGAAGGATCTTGAAGTCAACCCCAATTCAGAGAAAAAACAAAATCAACTTCGTGAATTCTCTAGCCAGTTTGATACCTTTGAGGTGAGAAAGAAGGACGCAAAAGAATATATTGAAAAATATGGAGATCAAGACGTCATTCTTGCAGGTAGCCTCTTCGTCTATATGCCACAAGAATCCACCTATTTATTCAGTGGCTCTTATACAGAATTTAATAAGTTCTATGCTCCTGCTGTTCTCCAAGAATATATGATGCTTGAAACCATCAAACGTGGTATCCCAAGATATAACTTCCTCGGTATTCAAGGAATCTTTGACGGGTCAGACGGTGTTCTTCGTTTCAAACAAAACTTCAACGGCTACATCGTCCGTAAGATGGGAACCTTCCGTTATTACCCAAGTCCTCTGAAATACAAACTGATTTCTCTCATTAAGAAACTATTAGGACGTTCCTAACTCAAAAGACCAGCTTTGAAGCTGGTCTTTTCTACTATAAAAAAGACAAAAAAGACGAGAAATCTCTCGCCTTTTAGATGTTATTATTTAACGAAGTCAAGCAATGCCAAGAAGCTTTCTGGATCAAGTGATGCACCACCCACAAGAGCTCCGTCAACGTCTGGACAAGCCATGTATTCAGCAACATTTTCAGGTTTAACTGAACCACCGTATTGAACACGTACTTTGTCAGCCACTTCTTGACCAAAGTCAGCAGCTACAACGTCACGAACAACTTTACACATTTTTTGTGCATCGTCTTGTGAAGCAGATTTACCAGTACCGATAGCCCAGATTGGTTCGTAGGCGATTACTGTTGAAGCTACTTGTTCTGCAGTCAATCCAGCAAGAGCAGCTGAAACTTGAGCACCTACGAATTCTGCTGCTTTACCAGCTTCGTAAGTTTCAAGAGACTCACCACAACAGATGATTGGAAGCATACCGTTCGCAAAGATTGCTTTTGCTTTTTTGTTGATGTCTTCATCAGTTTCGTGGAAGTAGTCACGACGTTCTGAGTGACCGATAACAACGTAGTCAGTACCGATTTCTTTCAAAACTTGTGGGCTAGTTTCACCAGTGAAGGCACCAGCATTTTCAAAGTAAGTGTTTTGTGCAGCAACTTTAAGGTTTGAACCTTTAGCAGCAGCAAGTACAGCTGTCAAGTCAACTGCAGGAGCTGCGAT
>JAWDWJ010000023.1:0-32156 GCA_032477695.1 Streptococcus parasanguinis | reverse complement strand
TCACGACAATAGTGATGTATTTAAAAAGCTGATTCATAGACTATCTGATATGTCTGTCCAAGATCTTGAAAAAATAGACCGACTGCTAGATATCATTTTTACTCCAGATCAAGGATCAGAACAGATAAAAACAGAATCAACTTATAGAGAAGAAACTTTGGACGACACATTAAAGGAAGATAAGAATCAACTTTATAAGGAACAATTGGAGAAGAATTTAGAGAGGTTTAGGAAAGACGGAAGAAAGTGAATAGTTTCATAAAATTTTCTTTTACTTGAATAAAGTCTTGTGTTATACTTTTAGTATAGACTAGAGAAGGAAGTAAATATTTTGGAGTTGACTACCAAGCAGGAAAAGCAACTAGGTCAGACGCAGTGGTTTCATGCTACATTATTGAGACATTTAGAATCCTTAAAAAAAGGTATCAATGTTCAATTTAACTTAGGGAGTGAGCTAGATTTTGGTCCTGGCTTCTATATCACGCCTGACTTTGAACAAGCTAGAAAATTTATTAACAAGCAAGTTGAAGTATTAAATCGAAGCACCTCTAATAATAATATTTTTGACTCAGAAGAAGAAGTAGGAATTATAGTAGAATTTCGTATTTCAAATTTTATAGAAATTTTTAAGAACCCTGACTATCATTGTCACTATTTTGCAAAACATAAAAAGTCAGAGTCAGATTTAGATTTTGCGGAATTTGTCTTTCAAAATCGGGAAAATCCAGATTCATTACAACACCATTTTGATTTTATCTATGGTGTTCAGACTGATGACAATCCAACCCAAGCTTTAGCTCGTTTTCGTCAGAATGAAATTACAAAAGAAGAAATGCTTGCTGAATTTAGAAAACCATATTCTTTTAAACAATTATCCATCCACAACCAATCTTTTTGTGATATAATGAAAATAGAGAAGGTTTATCAATCAAAAACAGGAGAGGAGTTACAAAAATGGCAGTAGTATCATTGGAAAATAATATTAAACTATATAGTTCAGAATTATTTCAAGCACTATTAAAAGCCTCTAATTATAAATTGGATGAGCGTATTGCTCAGATTGTTGCAGAAGGCTATGCTCGTAAACTAGATTATTCTGATCCTGAACTGATGCATGTTGGTGTAACTTCGGTTGCTAACAATCTGCTTACAAAAATTAAACAAGAGTATTTTAATGTATAGTATTTTGAAAAGCCACCGCAAAAGGAATTACTCTTTAAGGTGGCTTTTTTAGAAGTAAAGTTTAGGCTAGAAAAACAAGAAACAACGCACCAAAATTGGTGCGTTCTGCTTTTTTATGCTATAATGAAAGTTTAAAAATAAAGGAGTTTGCCATGATTGGAAAGAACATAAAGTCCTTACGTAAAACTCATGACTTAACACAACCCGAATTTGCTCGAATTATAGGAATTTCTCGAAATAGCTTGAGTCGTTATGAAAATGGAACTAATTCAGTCTCTACGGAGCTAATATAGACATCATTTGTCAAAAGTTTAATGTATCTTATGTAGATATTGTAGGAGAAGATAAAATGCTAAATCCTGTTGAAGATTATGAATTGACTTTAAAAATTGAAATTGTGAAAGAAAGAGGTGTTAATCTATTATCTCGACTCTATCGTTATCAAGATAGTCAGGGGATTAGCATTGATGATGAATCTAATCCTTGGATTTTAATGAGTGATGATCTATCTGACTTGATTCATACGAATATCTATTTAGTAGAAAATTTTGATGAAATAGAGAGGTATAGCGGCTATTTCGATGGAATTGAACGTATGTTAGAGATATCTGAAAAACGGATGGTAGCCTAATGGAAATTCAAGATTATACTGATAGTGAATTCAAACACGCTTTAGCACGGAATCTTCGTTCTCTGACAAGAGGAAAAAAGTCCAGTAAGCAACCCCTATAGCGATTTTGCTTGGAGGGCAAAGTGGTGCTAGCAAGACTACAATTCATCGTATTAAACAGAAAGATTTTCAAGGAAATATTGTTATCACAGATGGCGATAGTTTTCGTTCTCAGCATCCACACTATTTAGAACTTCAGCAAGAATATGGCAAAGATAGTGTAGAATACACCAAATATTTTGCAGGTAAAATGGTAGAGTCTTTAGTAACAGAATTGAGTCATTTGGGATACAATCTTTTGATAGAGGGAACTTTACGAACGATTGACGTTCCAAAGAAAACAGCACAACTCTTGAAAAGTAGGGGATATGAAGTACAATTAGCAATAATTGCGACAAAGCCCGAATTGTTCTATCTGAGCACCCTTATCCGATACGAAGAACTGTACGCTATCAATCCAAATCAAGCACGCGCAACTCCAAAAGAACATCATGATTTCATTGTAAATCATCTAGTTGATAATACACGACAATTGGAAGAACTGGCTATCTTTGAAAGAATTCAAATTTATCAACGAGATAGAAGTTGTGTATATGATTCAGGAGAAAATACAACTTCAGCAGCAGAAGTTCTTCAAGAGTTACTGTTTGGGGAGTGGAGTCAGGTAGAGAAAGAGATGCTTAAAACTGGAGAAGAAAGATTGAAAGATTTAACTAATCGAAATGGTTGTTAGATCTTGAGTTTAAAAATATAGTCTACTTATAACTTTTGTTAGTTGTTCAAGGTGGGCGAAAATTTTTTAGAACTAAAAAACGCATAGTCTCAGGTGTTGAAAAACTTGAAATTATGCGTTTTATTATGTGACTATTAGTCCGACTCGCTCCGCTAGGTGCGAGACAAAAAAATCACTCGCTATGCGAGTGCGCGTCGAATGTTATGCCAAAAAAACTCCGAACTCGATACAATAAAGGTGTTCAAGCCAATGTTAGGAAGTATTCCACCGAGGATAAGTGTTTCGAGTTTCATGGGTTATTTAAAAGGTAAAAGTACACTTAGGATGTTGGACAGGCATACCAACCTCAAGTACAAGTTTGGGAATCGGCATTTCTGGGCGGAAGGTTATTATGTGAGTACAGTAGGGCTTAATGAAGCCACAATTAAGAAATATATTCAAGAACAGGAAAAGCATGATATAGCACTAGATAAATTAAGTGTAAAAGAATATGAGGATCCCTTTAGGGATAGTGGTAAGTAATACTAAAGCCGCCTCTTTGAGAGGCAAGTGACGAGTCAAGAGCAATAAGGCTTGAACAACGTGAAAGCCAGCGACTTTAGGCGCTGGCTGGTAATTTGGGCTTATAGCTCTGGGACAAACCACCCGTTAGACGGGTGGTCATGATTATAAGAGCGATGAGTTATAAATATTTTGAAATGAGTTTATTTTCCGTTAGAGTGGTAGTATCTTATGATTAAATAGATTTCAATAATTCTTATAATTTTTCAGATGGTTGATTGTTGAAAATCTTTAAAGAATCTTCATTTGTTAGCTTTATATCACGTGTTAAACTGATTGTAGGCACTATCCTATCTCCTATCACTACTTAAATTTATTATAGCTTATTTCAAAAAGATTTTCAATTTGGAATTGAATAATCTTCCTAATTTTGTGCTGCGTAGCTGGATGATTTAACTTTTTTGGTAACTCTTATTAAGTGCTAGTAAACTGATTATATAAATCAACAGTTGAACAATACCTATATATTGAAATATTTGCCAATTTTTAAAATCAATCCATGATGCAAACATAGTTCCGAAAGGAGCAAAGATACCACTAATAGTGAATATGATGCTAAAAATGCGTCCTAAGAAATTGGAATCTATAGAAACTTGGAGATGTGACATTAAATTCACATTGAACATTGAAACAGTTGTAGAGAACAGAGAAAATAAAATCAATAAGATAATTTGCGAGGACTGAAAAAGATTAATAAGTATTAAGGAGACTGCACCTGGCAATAAGAAATGAAGAAAGTATCTCGGTTCAATTTTTTTCTTGTTTAGACTGATGATAAGAGCTCCTATGATACTTCCGATAGATTGAGAAACGAGAATATAGGCAAAAATTTGATGAAATTGAGAAAACGTTGCTGTGAATGGAAGATAGAAGGAATAGATCGCATCTAAGAAGTTTAGAAAAGCGGAAGAAATTAAAATGGTTAGGAGTGTTTTGTCTTCATAGAGGTAGGTAAAACCTTCTTTTAATCCAGTAAAAAATTTTGATTGGATAGTATTATGGTGATGTAAAATGTGAAAACGATATTCACACAAAGCTGAAATAATAAAAGAGAAAGAGTTAATCAGCATACCATATCTAAATCCAAATTGATGGATAACAAAGACGGAAGCTAGCGGTGCTCCAACTCCAACAATCTCAGCCACTATTTTAGAAATAGAGTTATAGGTAAAGATTCCATCGCTGGAAAGAAGGTCTTTTATAATAGCCTTATAAGCTGGGCCGTTAAAACTAAATAAAATAGCCAGTAATATATTGACAACAACCAATATCCAGATATTTTGCGGATTATAAAATAAAAATAGTAAGAAAGTTGCAATTGCAGCAATCACATCTGTTAGAATGAGCATGCGTTTTCTATCGCTAAAATCAGCAACATATCCTGCAAATAGATTAAATAGTAAGCGAACAATGGATTCGCTAGACTGATAAAGCATCATAAAGAATGAGGATTGAACGGTAAGGTTTGCGATTAATAATTTATTGGCATAATCAAAAATAATATTACCCAAGTTTGTTGTTTGTCCCCTGATAATCAGTAGTAGGATATTTTTATTCTCTTTGTTCATACTTATATTCCTCAAGTAGCTCGTTTATGAGTGTAAATTCCTTCTCATTCTTTACACTAGTAGTGATGAGATAGCGTAAATCATCTAGTGAATGAGCAGGGCAGTTTATCTTTTCAGGATATTCTCTAAAAAATTCGATAGGGATAGGGAGCTTTGGAGGAGCTTGATGATGGCCATTCTGAAAAATAGCTAAAGTCAGTGCAATTTTACTGGGCGATGTTGGAATCTCTGCTGGTATAGAAACACTATTTATAAGGTTCCAGTAAGTATCTAGGATATCAATTTGAAATGCACATTTGATAAGCAAAGGAATATTTCCTCCACCAAACCGCTTTCCAATTTCACAAAAGCTTACCTCATCAGTAGTGGAGTTATAAAAGAACTCTGCATGGAAAGGATGTATTTTCTCAGTTCCTAAACTGTCCAATACTTTTTGGGTCTCAGTTTTTAATCGTTGAATGAAGAGGGGATTATTATAGTGAGAGTTTGTACGGACGATATTGATGAAGGTTGTTTTAATATCTAGGATATTTCCTATATATTCATGTGTAAAAAAGTATTGGATTTTTCCATTAATAGCTATACCATCACAAGTAAACATGGTATCAAATTGTTCCTGACTTTCTAAAAGAAAATTCTCAGCTGTATAATACTCTGGTATTTGAGAGATAATATGAATATCTTTGCCAGAAGCTTCACATCTAGGTTTAATCAGAAAGGTATTAGGAAGAATATCATTTGGGTTCAATAGTTGAGGCTGACTGATTTGTTCACTCAGCTGAGTGCGCATGATTTTCTTGTCTTTATAAGTATAAGCGATTTTCCAAGCCTCTTCATCGGAGGTAAAAAGCGATTTTAAGATACCGACAATATGCATGAGTCCTTCATCTAGTGTGAAAATATCCTCTATGTTCTGTATATCTTTGAAAAAAAAGAGTAGATTAATTTGACTAAAATCATCTATACAAAAAATTTGGTTCTTTAAAAATCCAACTGAAAGATAATTTTTTTCTTGTCTGCTAGGACAGATAATACCTAAATTTTCGTTTGCTTTAATACCAATACTTGCAGGAGAAAAGCGATAAATAAAATATTTCATTTTTTATACCTCGTGTTTTCTAACACCCAAGTCTCAGCTCCTAAGAGATTGTTTTTTGTTTCTCGGAATGTTGAACCATGACAAGAAAAACCGACAACAGCATCTGCACTGTGAAAAGCAGAATGCAACTGTTTACCAATTTGCGTGTAAGTAATATAGTCAAAGATAGAATACTGTTCTTTTATCGTTTCCGTTAGTTCTGGGAGTTGTTGGATGACTCCTTCCATTTTGGCAGTTAGGAGCCAGCCAGTAACTGGAAATACGGTTGGAAGTATGGGTAAGGTGTCACTACAGATGGCTGTCAAGAGAAGCTCAAGAGGATTGTAGGTCAGTTTATATTGTAGATTTTGACGAATCCGTGCACCACCAATGCGTGAAGCAATTTCCAAAAAAATGATTTCGTGTCCATCGTAAAACACCTCTAAGTGAAAAAGAAATGTTCCATTGGGATAAAGTCCATGGCTTAGTGTAGAAGCATAGTCAACAAGCTTATTGAACTGTTCTGAAGTATGGTCTAAGGAAACCGCTGCAGCTGAGATACCTTTTTTAATGAGCAAGGGATTGTAGATATATTGGGAAGGTTCACAGTAGATGATATTCCCCTGATAAACAAAGCCATCTATGTGATAGACATCTGCATAGATGTATTCTTGAACAAGGACAGTCTTATCTTTCCAAAAATGATCAGAATGAAAGGAAACCAAATCAGTCTCTCTCTTTAAATGAAAAGTATCAACAGAACCAGCTCCATCCAAAGGTTTTAGAATAATATCTTCATGTTCTTTGAAAAAGTTTTTCAATTCCTCATAAGATGAGATTTTCCGGGAATGGGGGATTTTAAAACCTAGTTCATTAACTTTCTGTGTCATTTTACTCTTATCACGGAAAGTTTTAGCTTGACTGACTGATTGTCCTTTAATATGAAATTGTTCTCGTAATTCTGCAGCCAATACCATATCAAACTCATCTAAAGCAACAATCGCATCGAAATGAGATCGTTGTAGGATTCCTTGTGAGGTTTCTTTTCTCTTTTCAGGATAATGTTGGGTAGTAACTAGAGTGACATTGGTTGGTTTATTCGTTTCAAATGATTCTACTTTGCTATCATCAATCAGGAGTGTATAGTGATGATTTTTGGAAAGACAAGAGTAAATATCGGTGTAAGTTTCACGATAGGGGTGTAAGATAAGTAATTTTGCCATGATTATTTATAACTTTCTATTGGATTTTGATAGAGGTTTTTATGCGAATCTCTATAATAAGCAAAGTTGCTCGGCAATTCAGGTAGTTTGTAAGTGGGATCAATCTGACTTTTGTAGAGTTTATAAGGGATCCCTAATGTTTGATAGGCATAGTCTGCCCCCATTGTATCCCTATTCTTTTTGACTTTCTTTAACGCTTTATTGATATTTCGAGAGTATTCCTTGTATTGTTTTAGTAATTCGATTTTAATCGATGGAAACTCATTAAAAATAAGTTCTACTGAGATGTTGTGAATATCACACTCTAAAAAAATTTCCCTAGCTACCTTTTTTAGGGCATAGCTGTGTCTATGATTGCCAAATTTTCCAATTTCTGGGAATAAAAAGTTTAATGCTTCTAGTTGACTGATGAAAAAATGTGCTAGTTCATGGCTATTAGAAAGTCTATATAACCTATTGTAGGTAGCCAGAAAAGTTTGTGACTCGTAAATAGACTTAGCCTGTTCACGAATCATATCTAATCGTAAAGGAAAGAAGACACTGTCTAATTGAGACTGAAATCCTCCTTGAAAATTGATTAGAACAAAATTTGCTAATGTTACCAAACCATCGTGGTAATTACTACAAATTTTAATGTAGTAATGATTCCCTGATAAAGGAACATGACACTGAAGTCGATTTTTATCAATTTCGATAATGTGATTAGTAACGTTGTACAGTTGACCAAGGATATCAGTCATTTTTGGACATATAATATAAATGTTATCGAAAGGAATCCATTTATTTAAAAATTTTGTGATAAAGGTTTCAATAATTTGTCCATATTTCTCTTCATGGAAGGAAAATAAACTAATTAAAGTTTGGCATGGGGTAGAGATAGGGTTTACTAAGTTAGCAGGGTAGACATTTCGGAAACAAACTTGTTCTTTTACATATAAACCATCTTTCTTTTCTTTAAAATACTCTAGCTCATCTTGAATGGGTGAAAAAGTAAATAAGTTCTTTTCTTCTCTTATCAAAGGCGATGATGGGAGAGTCTGAGCTTTAAAGATACGTTGTAAATCGTCACTATAAGTATTCTTTGCCATTGATTTTACCTCGGCTATCGACTTTGTTGATTGCAAATGGTTTGTTGGGTATATCTAATAGATAATCCTTGTTAATTTCTTTTACAATGTGTTTAGATATATCTGCAATTAGCTTGACAGAGGGATGTCTTCCATCTTCTTGGAAAGGATGATTATTTTTTTCGACATAGTATTTGAATAGTTCATATTCAGGAAAGTAATAGTCGTCCCCTAATTCCATAATGGCTTCTTTGATAATACGATAATTTTCAGTCGTAGCCAAATGCAGATTATGAAACTTTTCAGAAGCTTTAAGAAGTACATAGGGAATTGAAAATTGAATCTTAATTTTAGGGTTAATAAGTTGTACAACTCGCATAATTTGTTTAGCAAAATTAAGTATATCGTCGGACGATAGATAGACATTCTTAATTTCAGGATTGAGAAATTGATTCTTTGGAAGTCTATTCATAATATGGTTGACTTTAGACCACATTTCAACAGAACCTAGAGATAGTATTAATAAATCTGACTCAGTTAGTGCTGTTTTGACATAATTGTCAATGTTTAAATTTTGATGTAGAACAGCTTCGTAACTTTCCGACTTATTCCAAAAACGAATTTCATCATAGAACACCTTTTGTTTGGAATCTATTAAAATATGATGATCCAATTCAAGTGCAATAACTTCTAAATCCTTTAGCAAGGAAGGAGCATTAAAAATGGTCTCGTAAGGAGAAAAAGTTTTAATTTGACTGTTGGAAAAATAGTCAATACCGAGTGATAAATTTCGTGCTGTACATGCTCCTAAGAAGCATATTTTTTCAGGACGATAAGTTAGAAAATATTTAGATTCATTTGATGAGTAAAAATGTAAGCTATCCATATAGTTCACCATCATATCCTAGAATATTTAATATGGTTTGAATATTACCGAAGCCACGCATAACTTGGTCAAAGTTTAATAGCACAGCGGATTCAATATTTAATTGTACTATTCCCATCAATATCGCCATTCCAGCGCGTATATCTTTGAGATTGTATGTGTTGGATTGATAATTCGTGAGTGATAATTTGTCTAGTGTTTTTAAAGCACCATTATCTAATACTTTAATTCGTATACCTAGCTTCTCTAATTCAGCCACATGACTGGCTCTATGAATAAAAACTTCATCAAATAGAATGGAAGATATATTATGAGATGCTAGAAATTCTGATACAATGGGACCTAAATCAGTGGTGATAAATGGTGCAGCACCTAATCTTAGAAATTCAAAATACTCGGTTTCTATTTGAAATACTTTTTTGAATTGAATTGTGTGTTTATCTTCAATAATTTTTAATCCTAATTTTGTAAAAAGTTCAATGTAACTTTGGGAAATATCTTTGATAAGTATATTATCGAAAATGATATTTTCTAGCTCATCCCAGAATAGTAAAACATAGGATATAAGCATAGACATATCAGGAGGTAAGGTTATTTCAGTATTGACTATATCAATAGAATCTACTTTAGGGATTAAAATTTTATCAGATGTTAAATATTCTACAGTTCGATTAGTAGCTGATTCTAGTAATGTAATGAGGTAGCACACAGTAGGGTCTGGTGAAAGTCCGTTGATTCTAATTTCATTTGGATAAACATATGCCAAACTAATAGCATTGAAGAAAGCACCAACACTTTTACTCCCATCAGCGTAACAATTCAATGTGATATTTTTATTTAGTAAGTCATTTTTCTCAGAATAAAAGATTTTATTCTCTTCGTTATAGGTGTAGTTCGCTACGGTGGAGAGAATGTCAAGGTGTAAGTCAATAGGTCTAAAGCAAAAGTCATCTCCTCCAGGGAATGTGAACAACAGACGATGATAGCGATAGGTCAAAGCTGAGATAATACCGATGCTGGCTCGACTAATTTTATTAAGAGAGATGATGTCTTTAGGTGTATTTGTAGATTGGATTTCAATGGTGTCTTCACAGGTATATGAGTCAGACCAATGATTATTCCCTAGTTCATACAAAATATTTAAAAAGTCAAAAGCAGTGGGACAATTTCTAATAACTAATTTATGCTTATTCAGAAATAAGCTAGACAATAGAATATGAACACCAATAACTTTATCACCTTCAATCTTGATGTGATTTTTTAGAGTGGTAGAATTTTTACCCTGACTTTTCTTTTGCAATTTCATATTAAAGTGCTTAGGTAAAATGTCATCTGCTGTTTTAGAGAAGCTTTCTTTAGTCAAAGAACTTGGTTGATTTAAACTAACTTCTAAATCTTCGAAGGATATTTCTAGTAGTTTTGCATAAGCTATTAAGTCTTTAACATTGATATCACGAGAGCCATTTTCCCAGTTTGAGATAGCCTGTCGGCTTAGTTTTAATTGATTTGCTACAAATTCTTGAGTAAACCCCATTGATAATCTACGCTGTTTTAAAAAGTCACCAATCATAGGCGTATGTCTCCCTTATGTTAATTTGGTTATTATTATACTCGTATAAAATAAAATTTCAAGAATTTTCAGGCAACATTTTGTTGCGTAGCATGATGATCTAATATCTTCTGTAAATGGGGCGTACTTGTTTATGTCTAGGAGGACTGATGCGTCAGTTCTCCCGTTTTTATTTATGTGACTTTCAGTCCGTCTCGCACCTAACGGAGCGAGACGGACTGAAAGTCACATAATATAAAAAAGCGTCACCAAAAAAAATTCTGGTGGGGCTTTTGGTGGGGAACCAATCAATTTTGACTGATTTTTAACCTTTTATAATAACCTAAAGTGCTGTTAAAACAACCATTTCACTTCAAATCATGTTTATAAATCATTCCCACTCTACAGTTGCAGGTGGTTTACTTGTGATATCGTAGACGATGCGGTTAACGTGGTCAACTTCGTTTACGATACGAACTGAGATTTTTTGGAGGACTTCCCAAGGAATCTTAGCGAAGTCAGCTGTCATTCCATCGATAGAAGTGATAGCACGGATGGCGATTGTGTAGTCATACGTACGGCCGTCACCCATAACACCCACGGAACGAACGCCTGTGTTGACAGTGAAGTATTGCCAGATATCACGGTCAAGACCAGCTTTGGCGATTTCTTCACGGAGGATAGCGTCTGATTCACGAACGGTTTCGAGTTTTTCTTCAGTGATTTCTCCCATAACACGGATGGCAAGACCTGGTCCTGGGAATGGTTGGCGCCATACGATGTGGTCTGGCATACCAAGCTCAGTACCAAGTGCACGAACTTCATCTTTATAAAGAGTGTTCAGTGGCTCGATCAGTTCAAACTGCATATCTTCTGGAAGTCCACCCACATTGTGGTGAGACTTGATGGTTTGAGCAGTATCCGTACCTGACTCGATCACGTCAGTATAGAGTGTTCCTTGCGCCAAGAATTTCACATCTTTGAGTTTACTTGCTTCGTCGTCAAAGACATAAACAAACTCGTTACCGATGATCTTGCGTTTTTGTTCTGGATCAGACACCCCAGCCAATTTATCAAGGAAACGTTTTGCAGCATCTGCTTTGACAATGTTCAAACCAAACTTGCCACCAAGCATATCCATCACTTGGTCAGCTTCACCTTTACGAAGAAGACCGTGGTCTACAAAGATACAGATCAATTGATCGCCAATGGCTTTTTGAAGGAGAACCCCAACAACGGAAGAGTCAACACCACCTGAAAGACCAAGAAGGACACGTTTGTCTCCGACGGTTTCACGGATTTTTTTGATCTGCATGTCAATGAAGTTGTCCATGGTCCAATCACCTTTAGCCCCACAGATGTTCAAGGCAAAGTTACGCAAGATGTCATAACCGTGAACAGAATGACGAACCTCAGGGTGGAATTGGATTCCGTAGATTTTCTTGTCTGGATTTTCAATGGATGCAAATGGACAGTCAGCAGAAGTACCAGTGCGGATAAAGTCAGCCGGAATTTCTGTAACAGCATCCCCGTGGCTCATCAAGACCAATTGTTTGTCTGGTGTGCCGGCAAAAAGAGCAGAAGATTCTGTCAAAGTCAGTTCGGATTGACCATATTCACGGTTACCAGCATCACCTGCAGGAACGACCTTCCCACCCAATTTATGGGTCAACAATTGCATTCCGTAACAGATTCCAAGGATTGGAATACCGAGTTCGAAAATTTCAGGATCGATATCAAAAGAACCTTCCTCGTATACAGAGTTTGGTCCGCCTGAAAGAACGATCCCAACTGGATTGATTGCACGAACTTCAGCAGCAGAAATCTTATGGCTCTTCAACTCTGAGAAGACACCAATTTCACGAATCCGACGTGAAATAAGCTGATTGTATTGGCTACCGTAGTCAAGCACGATGATTTTTTCAACATCATGCAAATCAGTTGATAGGTTTGTCATCTTATCCCCTTCTTAAAGAAATTTACTTTCCTCTATTCTAACACAAAAGCCTTGTCTTTACCAATCTCTGATTGAAGAATTAGGAATTTTACGCTACAATAGAGATAACACAGAGAAAGAGCAAGGTTATGATTCCAGCTTACATTCAAATCCATGATCAGATTAAGTCTGAGATTGATCAAAAAATATGGAAAATCGGGGAGCGTCTTCCCAGCGAACGCGATCTAGCTGAGAAATTTCAAGTGAGTCGGATGACGCTTCGTCAGGCCATTACCCTTCTGGTTGAAGAAGGAGTGCTTGAAAGACGAGTAGGAAGTGGCACATTTATCACTAGCACGCGCGTCCAAGAAAAAATGCGAGGCACAACCAGTTTTACAGAAATTATGAAATCGCAAGGCAAGGAACCTTCTAGCCAAGTGATTTCTTACCGTAAAACTATTCCTAGCCTCCAAGAAGTGGACAAATTGGGCATTGATAAGACAGAAACCATCATTCGGATGGAGCGGGTCCGGTATGCCGATGGGATCCCTGTTGTTTATGAAGTGGCCTCTATTCCAGAGAAATTTATTAAGAATTTCAATCGTGAAGAGGTTACCAGCCATTTCTTCCAAACATTGGAGCGTCATGGCTATAAGATTGGGAAGTCGCACCAGACCATCTATGCGCGATTGGCCAAGGATAAGATTGCGGAGTACTTACAGATTTCAAAAGGGCAGGCTATTTTAGGTCTGACACAGGTTTCCTATTTTGAAGATGGGACGGCTTTTGAGTATGTAAAAAGTCAGTATGTCGGCGAGCGCTTCGAATTTTATTTAGAAAATAACTAAGCTCGCAAATCGTAAAAATAGAAAACTCTTCAAATGTGTGAGAGGCTCACTCTCTTTGGCATTTGGGAGCTTTTTTTAGGTTGAAATCATTCTTTCTAAATAGTGATAGTACGGTCAAAAATAAAAGATTTAAAAAAATTTTATTTTTTCTTCAATTTTTGATTTTTTTTACGAATTAATAGATAGAAGCTAGTTTTAGATCTAAAAAAAGATATAAGGCAGGAAAAAATGAAAAAAATTAAAATCGATGTGGTAGCTGTTCCCTTGAGTGGGCATCTGTACCCAACTTTAAATCTCGTTAAACCCTTATTAGATGATCCAACTATGGAAATCCGAGTTTTCACGGGTCCTCAGAAAAAAGCCGTCGCAGAAAGTCTCGGCTTCACGGTCGTTCCGATTCTAGAGGACAAAGTAGAAGAATTTGAACGTGTGGCTAATAACGATAAAAAACACAATCTCTTTTCAGCTTATCGGCAATTGTCTAGGAGTCTTGATTTGATTAATCATGTATCGGATCAATTGTTAGAGGAGTGGCGCGTCAATCGTCCAGATATTGTGATTGCTGACTTTATCACTCTATCAGCAGGGTTTGTGGCAGAAGAATTGGAAATTCCTTGGATTACCACCATGGCGACACAATTTGCTATCGAAACTCCTTATGGTCCTCCTTGCTTCTTCGGAGGGATGGGAGTCGCGCGCACGAAGAAGGAAGAGAAGATCCAAGCACTATGCCGTAAACTCACGCGCATTGGAAAATACTGTGGCGCTTTCCTCTTACGCAAACGCTTAAAACGTTACAATTTCAAGTTGTACAATCAAAATGGAGTAGAGTCTATTTACTCTCCTTATGCCATCTTTGGAATTGGTATGATGGAGCTAGAGTTGAAGACACACTTCCCTCATCAATATGCGTGGCTTGGCCCTTTGGGGACTTCTCTTGAAAAAGCAGAAGATTATCCTTTAGATCTCCGTCCTTACGAGGACAAGACGAAGGTACTCGTGACTTGTGGAACCCAGTTGCCTTGGGCAAAAGAGAATTTGCTCCAGCAAACCCAGCAGTTGGCCAAAGAGCATCCAGAATGTCACTTTTTCGTCACCTTAGGTGATGGGGCAAAAGACTTTTCTGAAGAAGAAGTAGCACCAAATGTGACGCTCGTCTCTTATCTGCCTTACAAAGAATATATTCCGCAGATGGACTATGTCATTCACCATGGAGGAGCTGGAATCTTTTATCAGTGTATCGAATTTAAAAAACCAGCCTTGATCTTGCCACATGATTATGACCAATTTGACTATGCGATTCGAGGAGTAGAAGCAGGAATTGCTTTTCAAGCACATCGTAATCGCACCGAAGAGATTAAAGCAGGTTTTAATGCCCTATTAGAAAAAGAATCTTGGGAAAAGTTAGAAAGACTAAACAAACTTTCAAAATCCTACAAGCCGTTGGATACCTTGGAGTTTGAGATTCAACGATTATTAAGACGTGGAACGGATGGGAAACTATGAAAATTCTTGTAACAGGTGCGACTGGCTTCCTTGGAAAATACGTGATCGATGAGTTGTTGGCTCACGATTATTCCATTGTAGCCTTTGGCCGAAATGAAAAAATTGGGAAGGCCCTGGAAAATGAGCGCGTCCAATTTGTGAAAGGGGATTTGAGCTCTATTGAGGAATTAAAACAAGCCTTTCAGTCTGTTGATGCTGTGGTTCACGCTGGAGCTTTATCCACTGCCTGGGGACCTTGGAAGGCCTTCTATCAGGCGAATGTAGTTGGTACTCAAAATGTCCTTGACTTGTGCCGTGAATATGCGGTAAAACGCTTGGTTTATGTTTCTTCTCCTAGTATTTACGCAGCTGGAAAAGATCAATTAAACATCAAGGAAAGTGATGCTCCAAAAGAAAATCACCTCAACAATTACATCCGAAGCAAATTGGCATCTGAAAAACTTTTTTCTGATTATCCAGATGTGCCAAGTATCATCTTACGTCCTAGAGGATTATTTGGTGTGGGGGATACCAGTATTTTGCCTCGTGTCTTACGCCTCAGTCGAAAAATTGGAATTCCTTTGATTCGAGGGGGAGAGCAGCTCATGGATATGACCTGTGTGGAAAATGTTGCCCTAGCCATTCGCTTGGCTTTGGAATCAAAAGAAGCACACGGGCAGGTTTATAATATTACAAATGGGGAACCAAAGATCTTTAAGTATTTGATCGAAACAACATTAAAGGGATTGGGAGAACCGATTCGCTATCGGAAAATTCCGGCAGGTCTTGTAGCAGGTGCGGCCTATAGCCTTGAAGGAGTGTATCGATTATTCCATCTGAAAGCTGAACCTCCATTGACTCGCTATACCTATTATCTCCTTCGATATAGCCAAACCCTCGATATTCAAAAGGCCCAAACCGAACTTGGCTACTATCCAAAAATGACTATTGAAGAAGGGATTGACAACTATGTCCAACATGATCAAGCGCATTGATTATTTTCCAGCAGGCTATTGTAGCAGTCATTCTGGTCTCTTATTTAAAGGAATTCCAAATGAAAAAATGCAATTTCCGGCAGGTGTCTTTTTGATTCATCATCGTGAAAAAGGCTATATTTTGTACGATACCGGCTATCACTACGAGATTAAGAAAAAAGCTCGGTATTTCTGGTACCGTCTAGCCACCCCAATGCAGATGAAAAAAGAAGACCAGATCGATTATTTATTGCAAGAGCGCGGAATTAATCCAGCAGCCATTTCCTATGTCATTCTTTCGCATCTGCACCCGGATCATCTCGGTGGAGCAACCCTTTTTCCAAATGCTCATTTCTTTGTCAGTCAGGAAGTCTATGAGGTGTACCAAAAACCAAAATTTAAGGATCTAATTTTTAAAGAGTTTTTGCCAGCTGATTTCAAAGATCGGGTGACTTGTCTCAAAGCAGATCAAAGGCATCCTGCTTTCCCCTATCGCCCGACTGCGGATCTTTTTGGTGATGGGAGCATTCTTGTATCGTCTATCGATGGACATGCGAGAGGGCAAGGTTGTCTTTATCTGGATGAGCTCAAACTCTTCATCGGAGCAGATCTTTCTTGGGGAGTAGACCTCTTGCCTTTCACACGGCAAATGCGTCTCATTCCTTCCTTGGTTCAGGATGATAAGAAGGCTTATTTAAAAGGAGCTGATTTGCTGGAAACACTCTTGCAAGATGGCATTCAAGTTGTGGTCAGCCACGACCCGCAAGATCGGATTGAAAGGATTTTAAATGAAAAAAACAGTCTTTCTGAAAACCTTTATTGAAACCAGATGGTGCCACCGATTCCGTTCAAAAGAGGCCTTGAAGCGATACCAAGATAAGCAATTGGCGCGTTACCATGCTTTTATCACCTCTCAATCTCCCTATTTTCAAACCCATTCTCCCGAATCCTTTGGAACCATGGATAAAACCTTCATGATGACACATTTCAATGAGCTCAATACCCTAGGGGTGGATCGAGATCAGGCTTTAGAGATGGCGATTCGCGGAGAACAAACACGAGATTTTACCGAGATGAATGGAGAAGTAGCAGTAGGTTTGTCTTCTGGGACTTCTGGCCACCGAGGAGTTTTTGTCACCACAGAAAAAGAAAGAAGTATGTGGGCTGCAGCGATTCTAGCCAAGATGCTACCGAAAGGAAAACTGTTTGGTCATCGCATTGCCTTTTTCTTACGAGCGGACAATGAACTCTATCAAACCATTAATTCAGGCCTTATTCGCTTGGAATATTTTGATATTTTCAAGGATAGCAAGGAGCATTTAGAGCGACTCAAAGACTATCAACCAACCATTGTGGTCGCACCAGCTTCGACCTTGATTGAGTTAGCTAACTATGTCAGCAATCTGCAACTTGCGATCCAACCCGTCAAGGTTGTCTCTGTCGCAGAGATCCTAGAAGATCGAGATGCACAGACCATCGCCAAAGCTTTTCAACTAGACAAGGTTGATCAGGTCTACCAAGCGACAGAAGGGTTTTTAGCTTGTACCTGTTCAGAAGGCAATCTACATCTCAACGAAGATATTTTGTATGTCGAAAAAGAGTATCTTGATGATAGCCGCTTTTATCCGATTATTACGGATTTCAAACGAACCAGTCAACCCATCTATCGCTACCGACTCAATGATATTTTGGTGGAAGAAAAGTCCCCTTGCCCTTGTGGTTCCGTCTTTACTCGAATCGCAAAGATTGAAGGACGATCGGACGATATCTTCTATTTCAAAAAAGAAGATGGCAGCAGCCAGATGATCTATCCGGATTTTATTCGCCGGTGCATTTTATTCGTCGAAAATATTCAGGACTATCAAGTAACTCAGTTGGCAGATGGATCCATTACCATTGCCTTGAGTCACCGGACAGAGTCTATGGAGCAAGCAATCTTTGCTCAATTTGAACTCTTAGCTCAGCAAAAACAATTCATTCTCCCAAGTATTCAATTTATCGATTACCAATGGGACCCAACACGTAAATTAAAACGTGTTCAACGACTTCAATAAAAGGAGAATCCTATGACTACTGTAAAAAGACATTTGCAAATTAAAGGCTATGGAACAGCGCTTCCAGTTCATACAGTGACTTTCAAAGACCAGACTCGTTACCGCGTGAAAGAAGGAGAAGAAACACAGATTGATCTTGCAGCCCGTGCGATCGAAGCTGCTTTAAACCATGCGGGTCTTGAAATGGCAGACATCGACTGCCTGGTTTCGGCTAGTGCAGTTGGTGTTCAGCCCATTCCTTGTACAGCAGCTCTGATCCATGAGCGCGTGGCCAAGGGACTGACGATTCCTGCTATGGATATCAATACCACTTGTACCAGTTTTGTATCAGCTTTAAGCACTGTTTCTTATCTGATTGAAGGTGGTGAATACCGTCGGGTTCTGATTGTATCTAGTGAAGTAGGAAGCCTAGGGCTGAATCCCAAACAAAAAGAAAGCTTTGAATTGTTTAGTGATGGAGCTGCAGCCTTTATTTTTGAAGCAACAAAGGAAGATAAAGGAATCATTGCCAGTATGCAACGTACCTGGTCTGAGGGAGCCCATGATACTGAAATTCGTGGTGGTTTGACAGCTTATCATCCGAAATTGTACTCTGAAGCAACCAAGACTGATTTCATGTTTGATATGAAAGGGAAGAAGATTCTTTTGCTTTCTGCCCGTGTTATTCCAGAAATGTTCCAAGAATTCCAAGAGAAATCAGGCATTTCTAAAGATGCTGTAGACTATATTATTCCCCACCAAGCAAGTCGCGCCTTACCACTCGTCATGGACAAATTGGGCGTTGGCAAAGACAAGTACCTCAATATTGTCAGTGATTATGGAAATATGGTTTCGGTAGCCGTTCCTTTCGGCCTAGCCTATGCACTGGATCATGGCTATGTGAAGGAAGGAGATACCATCTTCTTGATGGGAACTGCAGCAGGGATGACGGTCAATATGTTGGCACTGAAACTCTGATGATGAATCCTCTCATTTCAAGCTCAAAAAGCTTCAAGTCCCGCTAGTCTTTAGCGGGCTTTTTTGATATAATGAAAGGTATGGAAATTGAGAAAACCAACCGAATGAATGCGCTCTTTGAGTTTTATGCAGCGCTCTTGACGGACAAGCAGATGAACTACATCGAGCTCTACTACGCAGATGACTACAGCTTGGCTGAGATTGCAGAAGAGTTTGGAGTGAGCCGTCAAGCGGTCTATGACAATATTAAACGTACAGAAAAGATTTTGGAAGACTACGAAATGAAACTCCATATGTATTCCGATTACATTGTACGCAGCCAGATTTTTGATCAGATTTTAGAACGCTATCCGGAAGATACTTTTCTACAAGAGCAGGTTGAAATTTTATCAAGCATTGACAATCGGGAGTGATTATGGGCAGTCTCGTCATTTATCAAGGAATATCTTGCAAACTATTAGTCGCAGAGGAAGTATTTCCTACTCGACTACAGATTATCTCGCCCAATGATATCTCCAAAGCTATGCAAATAGGTTTTAGCTGTTGGGGATATCCAAATGAAATCATGAAAGAAGTCACACCCGAAGAACTAGAATGTTTGCAACATTTCGGACGATTTCCACTGAATTGAAAAACTAGGAGAAAGAGTATGGCATTTGAAAGTTTAACCGAACGTTTACAAAACGTCTTTAAAAATCTTCGTAAGAAAGGGAAAATCTCTGAAGCGGATGTCCAAGAGGCAACCAAAGAGATTCGTCTAGCCCTCTTAGAGGCCGACGTTGCCCTTCCTGTTGTAAAAGACTTCATCAAACGGGTCCGCGAGCGGGCTGTAGGTCATGAAGTCATCGAAACCTTGAACCCTGCCCAACAAATCGTGAAGATTGTTGATGAAGAATTGACAGCGATTTTAGGTTCAGAAACAGCAGAAATTATCAAATCTCCAAAAATTCCAACCATTATCATGATGGTCGGTCTTCAAGGGGCTGGTAAAACAACCTTTGCGGGTAAATTGGCTAATAAATTGGTCAAGGAAGAGAATGCACGTCCTTTGATGATTGCGGCCGATATCTATCGTCCAGCAGCCATTGACCAGTTGAAGACCCTTGGTCAACAGATCAATGTCCCTGTCTTCTCACTTGGTACAGAAGTCCCTGCAGTCGAGATCGTTCGTCAAGGTTTGGAGCAAGCGAGAGCCAATCACAATGACTATGTCTTGATCGATACGGCTGGTCGTCTGCAAATCGATGAAAAACTCATGGGCGAATTGCGCGATGTCAAAGCCCTTGCCGAGCCAAACGAAATCCTCTTGGTTGTCGATGCCATGATCGGTCAAGAAGCGGCCAATGTGGCGCGTGAGTTCAATGAACAACTCGAAGTGACTGGGGTTATCTTGACCAAGATCGATGGGGATACCCGTGGTGGTGCAGCCCTTTCTGTCCGTCAGATTACTGGAAAACCAATCAAGTTCACTGGTACTGGTGAAAAAATCACTGATATCGAAACCTTCCACCCAGACCGTATGTCTGGCCGGATCCTCGGTATGGGGGATATGCTGACGCTGATCGAGAAGGCTTCTCAAGAATACGATGAGAAACGCTCTCTTGAACTCGCTGAGAAGATGCGGGAAAATACCTTTGACTTCAACGATTTCATCGATCAGTTAGACCAAGTTCAAAACATGGGACCAATGGAAGACCTGCTCAAGATGCTTCCAGGGATGGCCAATAACCCTGCCATGAAGAACCTCAAGGTCGATGAACGAGAAATTGCTCGCAAACGTGCAATTGTATCATCCATGACCCCAGCTGAACGCGAAAATCCAGATTTATTAAATCCAAGCCGTCGTCGTCGGATTGCTGCTGGATCAGGAAACACCTTTGTCGAAGTCAATAAATTCATCAAGGACTTTAACCAAGCCAAGCAGATGATGCAAGGCGTCCTCTCTGGCGATATGAACAAGATGATGAAACAAATGGGGCTCAATCCAAACAACATGCCGAAGAACATGCCTGGTGGAATGCCAGATATGTCTGCCCTCGAAGGAATGATGGGACAAGGTGGCATGCCTGACTTGTCAGCTCTTGGTGGAGGCGCTGGAATGCCTGATATGAGCCAAATGTTTGGCGGTGGTCTCAAAGGAAAAGCCGGTGAATTTATGATGAAACGGGCGATGAACAAGATGGCCAAACAAATGCGCAAAAATAAGAAAAAACGGAAATAATCGTTTCTAATAAGGGCCTGGAACACACCGTTCTGGGTTCTTTTAGAAACTACTACTAGAGGAAAGATGTTAAAAAAACTATTTCAACAAGTCATTCGTTTCTTTGCAAGATTGTTTTCTTCGCACAGCAAGCCCTTTGAATTCCCAAAAGGATCGAAGAAACCAGCGATCAGACCGATCATCTTTGTACCTGGAAGTTCAGCTAGTATCCAGCGATTCAATGGAACCATCCGTATGCTCCATCGCTTTTCTAGAAAAAAGCAAAGTCTCTTAAAAATAAAGGTCAATAAAGATGATTCTATAGAGATGGAAGGAAGACTGAATACGAAAGAGCCGAATCCAATAATTGTGATTGGCTTTGAGAATAATCGTGATGGCTACAGCAATATCAAGCAGCAAATCGAATCTCTTAAGACCGCTCTTACCTACCTTCTTGATCACTATCATTTTACAGAGTTCAAGGCTGTCGGTCATTCCAATGGAGGATTGGTTTTGACTGGTTTACTGGAAAGTGGCTTTTTAGAAAAGAAAAAGCTGACCGTAAGAAAGCTCGTTATTATTGGCAGTCCTTACCAATTCAATCAAGAGATGTATGATGATTTTCAAACATGGAAGCATCGCCTGGGAAAAGAAGTAGAGGTCCTTAACTTTGTCGGCAGCTTTGCTGGAAAATCAGATGGCATCGTTCCTCTCTCTAGTGCACAAGCCGCAAAATCTATTTTTGAGAAACAAGCCTATACAGAAGTGAATTTAAACGGTCGCAAGGCTCATCATTCAGCTTTACCCACTAATCCAGATCTAGTGAAACAATTAAGTCTATTTTTGAATCTATAATTTAATTACATAATTTCGGTTATGTAATTTTTATTTGTCTCTTGCAATCCTTAAGTAAATATGGTACATTTTTGGTAGCGATTACACATACTTAAGGAGGATTTTATGAAAAATCCCAAATTATTAGAAACAATGAAAGATTACAAGGGACGGGATGAGGTTCCCGCAGATTTTGATGCTTTTTGGGATCAAGCCCTAGCAAAGATGACTGAACTGCCTGAATACAAGCTTAAAAAACAAGATTTCAGCATTCCAAATGTGATTTGTTATGAATTAACCTTTAAAGGAACACGAGATGGGCTTGTTTATGCGCGGGTTGTTTTCCCAAAAACGGATCAAAAAGTTCCCGTTATTTTCCATTTTCATGGTTATATGGGCCGTTGTTGGGATTGGGCTGATATGCTGGCTTATATAGTAGCCGGTTATGGTGTTGTATCTATGGACGTAAGAGGTCAGTCAGGCTATTCAACAGACGGAGATCGCTCACCACTTGGTAATACGGTAAAAGGACAGATTATCCGCGGAGCCGTGGAAGGGCCGGAAGAGCTCTTTTATAAGGATGTCTACTTAGATCTTTACCAGTTAATTGAAATTGTAGCCAGCCTTCCTCAAGTAGACGACAGTAAACTTGCCAGCTACGGAGCATCTCAAGGCGGTGCCCTGGCTCTTGTGGCTGCTGGATTGAATCCTCGTATACAACGAACGGTAGCCATTTATCCATTCTTATCAGATTTCAAACGAGTATTGGAGATTGGGAACACCAGCGAGGCTTATGACGAGCTTTTCCGTTATTTCAAGTTCCATGATCCATTCCACGAAACCGAAGATCGTTTGATGCAGACATTGGCCTATATTGATGTAAAAAACTTTGCACATCGCATCAAAGGACAAGTTCACATGATTACCGGGCTAGATGATGATGTCTGTCATCCTGAAACGCAGTTTGCTATTTATAATCGATTAGAATGTCCAAAAGAGCATTTAATCATGCCAGAATATGCTCATGAAGCTATGAACGTTCAAGTCAATGATCGAGTCTATAATTGGCTCTGTGGTAGCAAGATTCCATTTCGATATGTAGAAAAATAAGTTAGAGAAGAAAATAATCAGTAGATCCATGAGGTTTGCTGATTTTATTGTAGTTAAAAGGGATCTAGTATAGATAGGAAAACTAAAAGTTTATGTACAATTGACTTAACATGAGTTAAACCATTGATACAACTGAATTAGAAGCATAAAGTACATTCTTTAAAAAGTGTACTTTATTTTTGTTTTGTACATTATTCTAGAGTGGTATTTTGTATGTTTTATAGTGCATCATATAATCAAATCTAAGAAATTGATTTGTACATTTTTTACTCAAGTAACAGTAGAAGGAGTGACGGTTCAATTGTGCATTTTATTTAAAATATTTATGGCTATAATAATAGTATTTGAAGCATAGATAAAGTAGATACAGTGGTATAATAGTGTCAAAAGACTTTCAGGAGAAATGAGATGAGATCGCATACAGTTATTCTAGGCGCTGGTGCTACTATTGCAGCAATTCCAGATGGTGATAAAAATGGGAAAAGCTCTTCAGTTATGAATGGATTGCTAAAAAAACTTAATTTAGAAGAAATTCTTGCCGGTGTTGAATTACAGACAAAGAGCGAAAATTTGGAAGATATCTATTCAGAATTATTTGAGAGAGAAGAGTGCTCTGAAATAGTTAGGAAGCTAGAAGAAAGACTCTATGATTATTTTGCTTCGTTGGAGTTACCTGATGAACCAACAATTTATGATCTTTTAATATTAAGTTTAACTAATAAAGATTGCATAGCTACGTTTAATTGGGACCCTTTACTTATACAAGCTTATGTTCGCTGTTCAAAAATTACTCTGAACCTGCCACAAATTCTTTGTTTACATGGGAATGTAGCTGTCGGTTTTTGTGAAGAACATACTGAGTTTGGAACAGTAGATTACTATTGCCCAACATGTTATAAAAATTTAAATCCAACAAAATTATTGTATCCCGTAAAAAACAAAGACTATTCTTCCGATGGATACATAAATTGGTGTTGGAAAGCATTAGATTACTTTGTCGATCATTCATATATGTTAACTATTTTTGGATACAGTGCTCCTAAGAGCGATGTAGATGCTGTTAATTTAATGAAAAAAGCATGGGGAAATATTGAAGACCGACCACTTGAAGAAGTTTCCGTAATAGATATTGTAGACGAAGAGACTATGCTAAATACATGGAAAGACTTTATTCATAGCCATCATTATAGGTATTCAAATTCATTTTTTGATTCTTACTTAGCAAAATTTCCAAGAAGAACTTGTGAAACTGTATTTGCAACATTTTCATTAAATGTTCCTTCTGATGGTAGTAGAGGTTTTAAAGAGAATTTTAATTGGGAAATGATAAAAGAGTTTTTATCTGATATGTTAGTTGAAGAACAAGAAAATAAAGGAAAATCAAATTTAAAATCGAAATATTTAGTTTGGGATGAAGATGTTAACGAATAATCTAATTAACCATAGTGTACTTAAGTTGTCAATGGATTTCGACAATGCTTTTAAACATAAAGATATAGATGAGATTTATAGACTAATAGAAATTGGTAAAAATATGGAAAATACTATTGATGATATTTCCAAAATTCATTTACTTTATTCTATTGGGACAGCATATGGTGATATATTTGAACTAAGTGATAACCTAGTATTCAACATAGATACCGATTGTACAGTTCAACAAATTTATTACTTTAGAAAAGCTATCGAAATTTCAAATAATATTGATATAAATCCTGAGAACAATAGCTTTATTCACCCATTATTATGTTCACTATACACCAATTACGCAAATCTATTAGATGCTTGTGGTAGAAAACAGTTAGCTATTAAGATGTATTGTAAATGTATACAAATCAATCCAAGATTCACAATGGCTAGTGGGAACTTGGCTATTTGTCTACATCATTATCGTAATTTTTTGAATGATAACGAACATCTTCACTTTATTAAAAAAATTAAAAATTTAATAGAAACAAGTATAACTTTTTCAGATCCAAACAGAGTTAATAACGCAGAAAAGCAATTTATTAAACTTTACGAACAATATCTTGATTATAAAGATTTAGATGAATGCTCTTGTAAAAACATTGATTATAATCCTAATTCACAAAAGTATCGTGAATGGTGTTGGGACAACGGGCTGTATCTTAATCCACTTAATGACTTACAAGCTGACGATATAAATAGATATGATGATAATATTTTACTACCAAGTTTATTGTTTCAATCGGATAAAGATTTAAACAAATACATTTCTATGTTTAATCAAATTAAGCAAGAATATGTTTATGCCCGTTATCTCTGTTTTAATAGCATTGAGATTGATTCGGTTCATTATGCTGATGAGAATGTTGATCTTATTGATTGTCTAGAATACGTACAATATTCTATCCGAGTAGAAGGATTAAAAGCAGCTTTTAAAACACTATATTCATTATTAGATAAAGTAGGAATGTTTATAAATGAATATTATTCTTTAAAAATTAAGACTCGACAAGTAAATTTTCATTCAATTTGGAGAACAGATAGCAATTTAGGTAAGTTGTTGGATAAGAATATTGGTCTATCATCTATATTTTGGATATCGAAAGATTTTGATAATGGTAATAATTCTTTGACAGCAAATCCACACGCAAAGCTATTAAAAACTATTAGAAATTATTTAGAGCATAGGTTTACTAATATTACATTGAATTTTATTGATGGAAGTGAAGAAAATAATGAAACTAGACTGTATCTAACTGAATTTGAACTTCAAGAGTGTACATTAGATTTATTAAATCTTGTAAGAGAAGTTATTTTTTCACTCAAAAATGCCATTCAAATAAGTGAAAATGAAAAACAATCTACTCTAAGCAGTGAAGTTGCTTTAATTCCGATAAATTATGAAGAAGTAGATTTGGAAGATAAATTATAGCATTGAGCATACAATTTATAGTCGTTATAAAAAGCAATAGTCTAAATTCATTTAACTAATCGACTTAACTAGAGCTAAACCATTGATAAAACTGAATTAGAAGGATAAAGTACACTCATTAAGCAGTGTACTTTATTTTTGTTTTGTAGATAATTTGTTGATTGCTTAATCAATACTACATCTTTATCAGGCAATTCAGACTCCATTTAGTCCTCTAAAACCCACGTTGAGGCGGTATCACTGCTTGTAAAAGATTAGAAACCTTTGAACGAAAGGGAGAATGAAAAGCGTGAAGGTAGCTTCTCTAATCGAATAGAGGGTAAGAATCAGAGTAATAGTTCAAGTATGGCTTCTGGATACTATAGTCTGACATGCTATCAATCTATTTCAGAAGCTGGACAAATTGTAATAACTTTCCTTGAAGGAACTGAGGTAGATTTATAAGAGACTGTGACTGGGAAGTTGCAGTCTTTTTAGGGGTTTAATGGTATAATGAAATTATAAATGTGGATATTGTTTAAATTCTCTTGAGGACGCATAATGTTGAATTTAGTAAAAGGACACCAAGTTAGCTTGGTAGAAAACCTGTTTGAATCATTTACAAAGTTAACTGAACATCATTTGATGGCGAATGTACACGCAGAAAAAATATTAGAGGTTTTTCAACATTTTATTGCGATTCATGACGAGCCCTTGTTTTTTATTTTGGAATTGCCTGTCAGTATTGATAGAGAAAAAGTGATAGCAAAGAATATTATCAAGGAATCCCATAAGGATGTTTATTATATTGATGGTTGTTCAAGAGAGGAATGCCTAGCACTGTTGATTAGATACGGTGATTTGCTTATTAATGATGGACTTAGTCAGTTTGGATTTGGTGGTCATAAAAGTCATGATGAGATCATGCTTGATAGCTATAATATTGTGACAATTTATAGTAAAGAACTATCAAAATTTAATGACTTTTTTGAGCTTCATAATATTCAATTTGTTGAAGAACTAGTGACAGCTTGGAAAACTTTTTCTAAAACCTCCCCAGGAATCTCTGAAATCTATGAAAGTAATGGAAAAACTGTTTATGATTTGCCTGAAGAATTAGCTGAATGGGGAATATATTTAGCTAAAACTCGAACAGAATAGGTATAACTATAGATTAGAAAGAGAATATTTCAATTCCTTAAAATTTGATTTAGAGCAAAGGTGGATATTGAAGTTGTAAGATAAATAATGATTATTTATGGCAGAACTCTGGTTCTGCCTTTTTTATTTATGAAGTATATGAGATATGGCATAAAAGACTAAAGAAAAAATGCAAAACGTTTAATAAATTAGAATTTTCTTGCTACTTTTTGAAAAATATTTTTTCCTTACAGAATCCTTAAAAATATTTTTTATACTATTTACAAGATTAAAGGAGGAACAAAATATGAGCAAATATATTTTGGAAACAAATGAGCTAACAAAAGTTTTTGGAAAACAAAAAGCTGTAAATAATGTGTCATTAAAAATTGAGGAAAATTCAGTATATGGATTACTAGGACCTAATGGTGCAGGTAAATCTACGACATTAAAGATGATTACAGGTATGTTACACAAGACGTCAGGTGAAATTATGTTTGAAGGACATGAATGGAGTAGAAATGATTTATCAGATATTGGTGCTTTAATCGAGATGCCACCCTTATACGAAAATTTAAGTGCAAGAGAAAATCTAAAAGTTAGAACATTATTACTTGGATTACCTGATGCAAGAATTGATGAAGTTTTAGAAATTGTAGATTTAAAAAATACCGGAAAAAAGAAAAGCGGTCAATTTTCTTTGGGGATGAAACAAAGATTAGGTATTGCAATTGCTTTATTAAATAATCCTAAACTATTGATACTAGATGAACCGACAAACGGATTAGATCCATTAGGAATTCAAGAATTACGAGATTTAATACGAAGCTTTCCAAAAAAAGGAATAACAGTAATTCTGTCTAGTCATATTTTAGCAGAAGTGGAACAAACTGCTGATCATATAGGAATTATACATGATGGAGAATTAAAATATCAAAACACAATTAATCATAATGAAAATTTAGAAGAACTTTTTATGGATGTTGTAAAGAATGGAAAGAGGGTGTAGCTTAATGAAAAATTATATTTTTGCAGAAAATTTGAAACACAAACACAGTTTTTTGTTGAAGATATTATTTATTGCACCAATTATATCTTTACTTGTTGCGTTTGTATTAATGCCATTATATTTTAGTGTAAATGCATATAATTGGTGGTATGTGATGATTATGCCAGCAACTTTCGCTTTAATACCAGCAATGATGCATAGAAAAGAGGAAAGAAAATTAAACTACCGAGCAGTTTTTTCACTTAATGTTGATTTAAAAAAAATATGGATATCAAAAATACTAACAGCTTCAATTTATCTAAGTATAACTGCTATTTTGCATATGCTAGGAGTATTTGTTTTTCAATTTTTCATTGGAGAACAATTAACAGGAAACTATGCATTCACGACATTATTATTCGCAAGTGTATTATTGATTATAACTAACATATGGCAAGTTCCGTTTTGTTTTTTCCTAGCTAAAAAGTTTGGGTTTATAGCAAGCATTGTAGTAAATGCTGTATTAGGTCTTGTGGTAGGAATTTTGTTAGCTGACGGTTCTATGTGGATTTATTGCCCTTATTCTTGGGGGATTAGATTGATGGTACCCGTTATGCGTATTTTACCGAACGGTGTGCCAACAGAAGTATCAAATCCAATGATTTTAAACACATCCTTACTTGTTCCTTGTATTTTATCAATATGTTTGTTTACATTATTGACTTTCATTACTGCAAAATGGTTTTCTAAGCAAGAGGTGAAGTAATGATGAATATTTTAAAATCAGAGTTTTATAAATTGAAGCATACATGGATTCCCTGGGCTCACTTTATCTTACCTGTTTTATATGCACTAATATTTTATGGGGCAGCAACATTTACAAGTCTAAAAAATTTTTCTGATATGGATATCATACTGAATTATTTTGTGCTTTTAGGTGCTATCTTACCAATAATATTTGGTGCTATCACATCTAAGGTTGTTGACATGGAAGCAAGTGCTGGACGATTTCAAGTGATTCTATCAACTACAAAATCCAGAAGCAAGGCTTATGGCGGAAAACTTATAATGCTCTTATTGAGTTTTCTATTTTCTATAAGTTTAGCAGTTTTTATATTTGCAATGCTATTTGGTAATCAAGCGACTATGGCTTGGTTAATTGAATTATTATTAGTTTTTATAGGATGTTTATCTACATATATGATTCATTTATGCGTATCACTTATGTTAGGTGGTGGTGCATCTATTGGATTGGGATTTGTGGAAACGTTGATTGCTTTACTTTCAATAACCAATTTAGGTGAAAATATCTGGTATTATTTACCTTGTACTTGGGCATCGAGATTATCTGCAACATATATTGTTGGAAGTGAATTGGCTGATAGCTCATATTTAATTAAAGAGTTTACCATGTGGGGCTATGTAGCAATACCTATTACAGTAGTCATTTTTACTGGCTCTTTATTATGGTTCAATAGGTGGGGTGGAAAGTCAATCAGTGAATAATAGCTCTAAATGTATTTGTAAATGGAATATGGTATAATAATAATAAAATATTTATAAATATGGAGGTGGTTTGGTATGGCAAGAATTCTTGCTATAGATGATGAATTAGATATGCTGACTCTAATCAAGAA
Organism: Streptococcus parasanguinis; assembly: GCA_032477695.1. Classification (GTDB taxonomy): domain Bacteria; phylum Bacillota; class Bacilli; order Lactobacillales; family Streptococcaceae; genus Streptococcus; species Streptococcus parasanguinis_Y. The sequence continues at coordinate 2,598 of JAWDWJ010000023.1, read as the reverse complement.
TATTTTAATAAAAGGAGATCATATTGTTGATATTTACCAAACCACGGTAGATATTGATGAAAATAGTTTGGGGAAATATGACTTAATATTACTTGATGTAATGATGCCAGAGGTTGATGGAATCAGCTATTGTAAAAATATACGTAGCAAAGTGGATTGTCCGATTATCTTTTTAACTGCAAAAGCAATGGAAACGGATATAGTAGATGGCTTATTAAGTGGAGGAGATGACTATATTACCAAACCATTTGGTGTTGGTGAATTGTTAGCAAGGGTAGAAGCTCATCTGAGAAGAGAACAAAGAGAAAAACATTCGAGTTTAAACCTAGGGAATATAAGATTTGATTTATCCTCCAATCAAGTATTTGTGAAGGAAGAAGAAATTCATCTGACAAAGTCTGAGTATCAAATTTCTAAACTTTTAGCAAAGAGAAAGGGACAAGTTTTTTCAAGAGAACAAATATATGAAATGATTTTTGGATTTGATGGGATTGGTGATTCTTCTGCCATATCAGAACATGTAAAAAATATTAGAGCAAAGTTCTTAAAATTTGGTGAAAATCCAATTTCTACAGTTTGGGGGATTGGTTATAAATGGAATTAATTAGAAAAGGACAGTCGCTCAAAATAGTATTTCTTAAATACTTAATGACTGTTGGAGTTGGTTTAGGATGTGCCATCGTACTAGCTTTATTAACTTTTACAGCGTTTTATAGTGTTGGTTTGATTGTTCCGGCTAACCATACAGAAAATTTATTACAAAAAGATAAATATAAAATTTTAAATAAAATTGACTTTGATGAAGCATTGATACCTAAAGGAGCTAGCTATATGTTTTTATCGCCAGATGGTGAAGTGATAAAAACTAATATGGATGAAGCTATTCAACTGAAAGCTAAGAATTTTCACAATCATGAGGGATTTTCAACTCCATCTTCTTCATTTATAGAATTTAAAAGGAATGATGGATATGTATTAATCCATTATTCACTAGAGCCACGCTACAATAATGATTGGATGGAAAAATATTTCCCTAGCATAGATTTACTATTAATATTTTTATTAATCATTTTCTTTTTAATGAGTGCATTTGTGGCTACTCTAATCTGGGCAAAACGAATAACAAGGCAATTATCTCCAATGCTAGATGCATCAGATAAAATCGCCAACCATGAATTAGACTTTGAAATAGGAAGTTCAAATATCAAAGAATTTAATGATGTCTTAAATAGCCTTGATATAATGAAAAAAGCCTTAAGTGATTCATTAAGAGAGAATTGGATTAAAGAAGAGAATAAGAGAAGTCAGATATCGGCATTAATGCATGACTTAAAAACTCCGGTTTCTATTGTCCAAGGTAATGCTGAATTGTTAAAGGTAACTGATCTAACTGATGAACAAAAAGATTATGTAGCGTACATTATAAAAAATTCAACACGTATATCAGATTATACAAAAGCTCTGATGGAGATGAATCAGTCAATTAAATTAAACTCGTTGAATTTACAAAAAGTAAAGGTGTCAGAAATAATCGAAAGAGTTAGTGAAATAGCGAGAGAGATTACACTAATACATGACCGTACTATATCTAAATCTATTAATTGTGAAGATTCAGATGTAATGATAGATATACAATTATTTGAAAGAGTCATTCAAAATATATTTAGTAATGCTATTCAATATTCACCAGACAAATCCAACATTGAATTACTAATAATGACTACAGATAAGATACTTTCAATATCTGTGATAGACGAAGGCCCAGGATTTTCTAATGAGGATTTAAAACGAGGAACGGAGCAATTTTACCGTGGAGATAAGAGTAGACATTCAGCTACAAACTATGGTTTAGGTTTATATAATTCTTGGAAAATAATGTTATTACATAATGGACGCATCATATTAGAAAACAACTCGGATAAACATGGTGCAAGTGTAAAGTTAGAATTACCATTACTATAATAGAACAGGAATTGTTTTCAAATGGAATTTATTAAAAATATATCCTTTTTGCTTTTGGTGTAGAATAGAAAATTTACTCCGCTATCAAGCAAGAATCTTACATAGTAGAAAGCTAAATGAACTTTGATAACTGAACAAATTCTAAATGTTAACTTATAAATTTCTAGTAGGAACGGAAGAAAATCTGTGTTTAACTGCAACTAGTAAGTTGCAGTTTTTTATTTTGAATAATGATATAATAGGATAAGAAAATAATGAAAACGCTATATATTTGAAAGTTGATTAGGAAGTAGAAAGTATGAAAACAATTGATATGATTATTAAATCATCAACTGAATTTTATATCGATTTAGTTTATCAGCTTTCAGATACGGTGAGACACATTTTAACTTTATTATTAGGGAAAGCAACTAGATAGCGTATTATTAAGATATTTTTACATATTGGAAACTAAAGTGTAGACGAACTGGATGGGTTACTAGTGAAAACTGCAAGAAGTGTTGGAAAGTGAATCGGAGAGTGCTTGATGAATTTTATTAGTAAGATAGCCATAAATAAAGGCTGGTCAGATGATAAAAAATATTGTGTGACAGATCAAAATCAGCAAAAATATTTCTTGCGTGTTTCTGATAAGGA